>NZ_CP089746.1:4800000-5111667 GCF_029541745.1 Streptomyces sp. LX-29
GACCCGACGCCGCCCCCGGGCCGATGGCCCTGACCCGACGACGCCCCCAGGCCGATGGCCCCTGGCCCGTCGATGCCCCCGGCCGATGACGCCGGGTGGGTGAAACCCGGCCGGGCCCGGCCTGCCGCGCCGGCCCGGGTACGGCCGCTCGGTCGAAGATCGGATCATGCGGTTTTCGGTCCGCGTCGCCGTCGGGGTCCTGGCACCCATGGGCGTCATGCTCGCCCTCGGCCTCTGGGGGCTCGACCGGGGCGCGATGTGGCGCGACGAGTCGGCGACCTATCTGGTGGCGCGGCGCACCCTGCCGGAGATCTGGCGGCTGCTCGGCACCGTCGACGCCGTCCACGGGCTCTACTACCTGCTGATGCACGGGGTGCTCGCCGCCGGCCGCGGCCTCGCCGCCCCCGTCGGCGACACCGAGACGCTGCTGCGGGCGCCCTCCCTGCTCGCCGCCGTCGGCACCGCCGGGCTGGTCGCCGCCCTCGGCCACCGGCTGACCGGGCGGGCCCGGGTGGGGCTGTGGGCGGGGCTGCTGTACGCGGCGACACCGATCGTCAGCCACTACGCGCAGGAGGGGCGGCCGTACGCCCTGGTGGCCACCGGCGCCGCCGCGGCGACCCTGCTGCTGGTGCGGGCCGCCGAACGGCACACCGCCGGCGGCTGGGCCGGGTACGGGGCCGTCGTCGCGGTCACCGTGCTGCTCAACGCCTGCGCCGCGCTGCTGCTCGTCGCGCACGCCGCCACCCTCGCCCTCGCCCACGCGCCGCGCCGCACCTGGCGGGGCTGGGCGGCGGCGGCCGTCGGGGTGGTCGCGGTGCTGGCGCCGCTGCTGCTGGTCTCCGCCGGCCAGGCGGACCAGGTGGCGTGGATCGCCGAGCCGCGCTATCCGCAGGCCAAGGCCCTGCTGTACGGGTTCGCCGGGCCCAGCGGGCTGGTCCTGGCGGTCAACCTGGCCCTGATGGGCGTCGCGCTGGCGCGACCGCTGCCGCCCGCCACCCCGCTGCCGCTGCCGGCGGTGGCGCTGCCGCTCGCCCTCGTGCCCCCGCTGCTGCTCTTCGCCGCCTCCCAGCAGGAGGCGCTCTTCCACCCGCGGTACGTGTTCTTCGCGCTGGCCGGGGTGCCGCTGCTGGCGGCGGCCGGTGCCGAGTGGCTCGCCTCCCGCATGGCCTGGCGGCGGCCGGTGGCGCTGGTGGGGGCGGCGGCTATCGGCCTGGCCTTCCTCTGGCAGTTCCCCCTCCACCAGCGGGAACGGGCCCTGTCCAGCCGGGCCGACAACCTCGCCGTGGCGGCCGCGGAGCTCGGCCGGGTCACCCGCCCGGGCGACGCGGTCCTCTACGCCCCCGCGTACGAGCGCCGTCTCGCGCTCGCCTACCCGCGGCCGGTCGCCCACCTCCGCGATGTGGCGCTCCAGGCCCCCGGCCCGCCCTCCGGAACCCTCTACGGGCGCGAGGTCGGCCGTCGAGAACTCGCCCGGCGGCTGGCCCCGCTGGACCGGGTGTGGCTGGTCTCCGAGCCCGGTCCACCCCACGGCCCCAAGCCCACCGCCCTGGCGGCGCGGGGGTTCCGGCCCGGCCCGTCGCTGTGTCTGGCGGACGGCAAGCTGACCCTGTACACGAAGGCCCCCAGATGATCAGCTTGCCGAGGCCGGGCGGCGAGCAACGGCCTCCCACACCCGAGGAGTTCCAGGCGGCGGTCGGCAAGCGGCTGGACGACGTGGCCAAGGTCCTGGCCGGGGCGCTGGTCACCGTCGCCGGGGTCATGACGGCGCTCGGCCTCACCAGCGACATCGTCTTCGTCGCGCTCAACAACGAGTCCTGGCCCATCTACGTGGCCTCGCTCTGCGCGATCGTCGCCATCGTCTGCAGCATCGTGGCGCTGCTCATCCGACCCACCCCGCGGGGCAACCTGTGGGAGACCATCGTCCTGATCCTCGGCGTCGTCTTCTACATGGTGGCGCTGAGCGTGGCGGTCGTCGGGGCCTCCCAGGCCGCCGGCGGCAACGGCCGGCCCACCATCACCGACGTCCGGCTCGACGGCCCCCGGTCCGACCTGCGGCTGAGCTTCGAGGTCCACGCGGACGGCGTCGACACCTGGGCGACCATCGAGGTCTACGCCAGCGCCGTGGACCGGAACGGCGACGCGCTCAGCAACGTCGACTTCTACTCCAGCGTCCTGCGGCCCGACGACAGGGGAGACGTGAGCCAGCGGATCAGCACCCCCGCGACCCTCCCCGCGAAGGCCTGGGGCATCCAGATCAGCGCGCTCGCCGCCGATGGCCCCGAGGAGTGCGAGAAGCTCACCCAGCACGGACCGGCCTGCGTGGAGGTGCAGGTGCCGTAGCGGGAGGCGGCCCGGCGCCTGCCGGACCGTCAGGCTCGGCGTCGGCGGATCAGGTACGCCACCGCGACGACGCCGAGCAGCGGGCCCCAGAGGAGCAGGGGGGCGTAGCAGAGGGTCATCACGGTGCGGCCCGCGCCGTGCGGGGAGTCCGGCGCGTCCATGTTCTCGTTCCAGCCGCCGGCGAGGGCCGTGAGGGACAGGGCGGTGAGGGCCGCCGCACCGGTGATCGCCGGGATGAAGGCCAGCAGCGGGGGGATGCGGCGGCCGCCGAGGCCGGGGACCCAGCGGGGGATCACCTCGCCCCAGCGGTGGATCAGGCCGAGGGTCAGCAGGCCGAGGGTCTCGGCGAAGAGCGAGAGGCCGATCAGGTAGAGGGACATGCCCCAGCCGATCTCGCTCTGGTGGAGGCCCGAGCCGGGGGCGAAGCCGAGCGGGACGCCGAACGCGCCGGCGACCCGCCACAGTCCCGACGCCAGCGGGGTCAGCGCGGCGATGTGGGCCGTGCGCCGGACCCACGGCGCGGGCTCGGTGCGAGCGGTGCCGGGCAGCGGGACGGAGGCGGTCGCCACGGTGGACTCCCTGGTGTGGTGGGCGAGTTCGATGTGTCGATCCTCGCTGTGGAGACCCTCGCGTCGCGTCCGGCCGTGGTCGTCATTCCGGCGGCCGGTGCTCGGCCCGTCGTCTGACGTCCGATGAGACGTGAGAGGGAGTCCGTACACCCGCCCGTCAGCCCTCGGCCGCACGCCGGTGTCAGACCGCGGCCGCACCCCGTGTCATAACTCCCCGTCAGACGTCCGTCTCCCCCCAGCAGCACCCGCCGCACCCCGTGTCATAGCTCCCGGTCAGGCCCCCGCCGCACCCGTGCCGTAGCTCCCGGTCAGACCCCCGTCTCCCCCAGCAGCACCCGCCGCACCCCGCGCCATAGCGCCCGGTCAGACCCCCGTCTCCCCCAGCAGCACCCGCCGCACCACCCGCTCCGCGGCCCGGCCGTCGTCGTAGCGGCAGAAGCGTTCCCGGAAGGCCGCCCGCAGCGCGGTGGCGGACGCGTCGTTCCAGCGACCCTCGCGGAAGACGGCGATGAGTTCGTCCTCGGTGCGGGCGACGGCGCCGGGGGTGTCGCCGGGGCGGCCGGAGAGCAGGTCGAAGTAGACGCCGCGGGTGGCGCGGTAGAGCTCCCAGTCGTCGGCGTAGACGACGATCGGCCGGTCGAGGTCGGCGTAGTCGAACATGATGGAGGAGTAGTCGGTCAGCAGCGCGTCGGCGGCCAGGCACAGGTCCTCCACCCGGGGGTGCGCGGAGACGTCGATGACCAGGCCCGCCTCGGCCAGCCCCGCCAGGTCCGCCTGCGCCCCGTAGGAATAGTGGGCCCGCACCAGCAGCACCGTGTCCGGCCCCAGCGCCCGGCTGACCCGCCCCAGGTCCAGGCGGGGGGTGAAGGAGTGCTGGTAGTCGCGGAGGGTGGGGGTGTAGAGGATCGCGGTGCGCTCGGCGGGGATGCCCAGTTCGGCGCGGAGGGCCGCGATCTCGGCCCGGCCGGCGCTGAAGTAGACGTCGTTGCGCGGATAGCCGTATTCGAGGATCTCGTACGAGGCCGGGTAGACCCGCTCCCAGACCTCGCTGGAGTGCTGGTTGGAGGAGAGCACGTAGTCCCAGCGGTCCACCCGGCGCAGCAGGCTGCGGAAGCTCATGCCGCGGGCCGCCGCCGGATAGTGCTGCTGGTCCAGGCCCATGCACTTCAGCGGGGTGCCGTGCAGGGTCTGCAGATGGATCTGTCCGGGCCGCTTGACCAGGTCGTTGGCGAAGTTGACGTTGTTGACGAGGTACTTGGCGCGGGCGATGGCCTGGTAGTACCCGCGGGTGCCGGGCAGCACGTAGTCGACGTCCCGCGGGACGGTCTCCAGCTGCGACGGGCGGACCACCCACACCCCGTGGATGTGCGGCGCCAGCTCCCGCGCCGCGTAGTAGACGGCGGCCGGATTGCACAGCACCCCGCGGTTCCAGTAGGCGGAGTAGACGGCCAGCCGGTCGTCCAGCGGCAGCCGCCGGTGCACCCGGTACAGCGCCCGCTTGGCCCGCGCGGCCAGCGGGTGGCGGACCTTCCGGCGCAGCCAGCGAGTCCCGGCGGAGGGCCGCGCGGACGCCTCCCGGGCCAGGTAGCGCGCGAAGGAACCGCGGGCCAGCGCCTCGAAGCGCTCGGCGTCCTCGGGCGGCGCGGTGAAGCCCGGCGGCACGTGCACGAGGTACCAGCCCGACGCCCGCTGGAAGAAGCGCAGCCGGTCGCGGGGGGCCACCCGCGAGGGGTTGTCCAGGCAGAACAGGAAGTGTGAGACGGCCCGTTCGAAGAGGGCGGGGCGCAGCGGTTCCAGCCGCGGGCGGTCGTCGAGGAAGTCGAAGAGGCGCGCGTACTGCTCGAAGATGACGAAGTGCTCCTCGCCGGGGCTGCGGGTGCTGGCCCCGGTGCGCCGCTGCCGGTACTCCAGCCCCACCAGGGGCACACAGGCGAGCCGCTCGGCCGTCAGCATGGTCTTGTACGACAGCAGGGCGTCCTCGTAGATACCCTCACTGAAGGCGAACCGGTGTTCGGTGTAGAACTCCCGGCGGTAGACGCGGTTGGAGGACATCGCGAACAGCCGCAGGAACTCGGGGCGTTCCAGGATGGAGAAGACGTCCGTGCCGGCGGACTCCAGCAGCGGCCCGAAGAGGCTGGACTCCCGCCGGTCCCACCAGTAGGTGCGCACATGGTCGAAGTAGAGGATGTCCGGGTCGGCGGTGCGGGCGAGCCGGTCGGCCAGGCCGCGCAGGGTGCCGGGGGCGAGGGTGTCGTCGCCGTCGAGGAAGAGCAGGTAGTCGCCGGTGGCCCGGGCCACGCCGGCGTTCCTGGCCCGGCCCGGGCCCTGGTTGACCTCCAGGTGCGCCGGGACCACCCGCTCGTCCCGCGCCGCGTACTCGTCGATGATGGCGCCGCAGTGGTCCGGCGACCGGTCGTCGACCGCCACCACCTCGATGTCGTGGAACGACTGGGTCAGGGCCGAGTCGAGGCACTCGCGCAGATAGCCCTGCACCCGGTAGGCGGCGACGATGATGCTGAAGCGGGGCATGACGCCCTCCTCCCGTAACGGACCGGGGTCACCGGGGTCTCGGCCGGCGACGGACCGGGATCACCGGGTTGTCGGCGCTCAACGGCGCGAGACCACGTCGAGGGTGACGGCGGGCGGGCCGTGGGGCCGCGCGGCCGGGGCCGGGGTGCGGTCCGCGAGCGGCACCACCGGCGGCCCGTCGTCGGTCTCGCCGAGGAAGACCCGCCGCACCACGCGCTCGGCGGCCCGCCCGTCGTCCCAGGGGCAGAAGCGTTCCCGGAAGGCGGTGCGCCGCCCGGCCGCGGTGGACTCGCGCCAGCCGCCCTCGCGGAACACCGCGATCAGCTCGTCCTCGGTGCGGCAGACCGGCCCCGGCGCGTCCTCGCCGGTGAGGTCGAGATAGACGCCGCGGGTGGCGCGGTAGGCGTCCCAGTCGTCGGCGTAGACGACGATCGGGCGGTCCAGGTTGGCGTAGTCGACCATGAGGGAGGAGTAGTCGGTGATCAGCGCGTCGGCGGCCAGGCACAGCTCCTCCACGCTGCCGTGCGCCGAGACGTCGATGACCCCCGCCGCCCCGGCCGCTCCCCCCTCCACGCCCGGCCCCTGACCGCCGTCGGCGAAGTAGTGCGCGCGGACCAGCAGGGTGAACTGCGGGCCCAGCGCGTGCGCGACCCGGCCCACGTCCAACCGGGGCGCGTGATCGCGCGCGTAGTCGCGGTGGGTGGGCGCGTACAGCACGGCGGTGGCGTGCGGCGCGATGCCGAGCGCCGCGCGGATGCGCCGGACGTCCTCGGCGGTGGCGCGCTGGTAGACGTCGTTGCGCGGATAGCCGTAGCCGAGCGTGGTGTAGCCGGAGGGGTAGACGCGCTCCCAGGTGAGGGTGGAGTGCCGGTTGGCGGAGAGGCTGTAGTCCCAGCGGTCGACCCGCTTCAGCAGCCGCTCGAAGTCCATGGCGTGCGCGGCCGCCGGATGGTCCTGGAGGTCCAGGCCCATGTGCTTGAGCGGGGTGCCGTGGTGGGTCTGGAGGTGGATCTGGCCGGGCCGCTTGCGCAGCCGGTCGGTGAAGTTGACGTTGTTGACCAGGAAGCGGGCGCGGGCCAGGGCGGTCCAGTACGCGGCCGAGCCGGGCTGGATCCGCCGCACGCCCGGCGGCAGGGTGTGCGCGTACGCCTCGCCGGTGATCCACGCGGTGCGCAGGTGCGGCGCCAGCCGTCGCACCTCGGCCTCGATGGCCGCCGGGTTGCAGGCGTAGCCGCGGTGCCAGTAGGCGGCGAAGACGGCCAGCCGCGGATCGAGGCGCCGGTGGCGCTGGAGCAGGTAGTGCGCGCGCAGCACCCCGGTCCGCAGCGCCCGGTAGCAGCCGCCGGCCAGTCGCCGGCCGCCGCGCCACAGCCGCCGCGCCGCGCTCAGGAACCCGTACGCCCGGCAGGCGCCGAGCCGCAGCAGCGTGGAGCGCAGCCGGATGCGGCGCCGGGCGGCCCGGCCGAGCGCGCCGTGGGTGTGGTGGCGGCGGTGGTGGGCGCGGGTGCGGCGGGCGAAGTCGGCGCGGGTGCCCGGCGGCAGCCGGCCCGGCGCGGCGTAGATCGCGGAGAGGTGCTCCAGCATCCGCTGGAAGAGCACGGGGCGCCAGTGGGCCAGTTCGGGCCGGCTGTCGACGAACGCGAAGACGCGGTCGTACTGGTCGAAGACGTCGAAGTGGGCATGGCTGGTGGTGCGCAGGATCGAGCCGCGCCGGCGCTGCCGGTAGTGCACGCAGACCCGGTCCAGGGTGGCGACCGAGCGGGCGCACAGCAGCACCGGGTAGGTCCAGGGGGTGTCCTCGTAGATGCCGGGCGGGAAGGCGAAGCCCTCGCGCTGGATGAAGTCCCGGCGGTACGCCTTGTTCCACGCCACCATCAGCAGCCGCAGCAGCTCGGGGCGGTCGGCGAGCCGGAAGACCTCGGGCACGTCGGTGCCGGCCGGGCCGCGCTGGGCGAGCAGCCCGGCGCGCACGTTGCGCACCGTCACGCCGGTCCAGTACACCCGCGCGTAGTCGAAGAGCAGCACCTCCGGGTCGGCGATGGCGCGCAGCCGCTCGTCGATCGCGCGCAGCGCGCCGGGCGCCAGGGTGTCGTCGCCGTCGAGGAAGAGCAGGTAGTCGCCGGTGGCCTGGCGCAGCCCGGCATTGCGGGCCGGGCCCAGGCCCGTGTTCTCGGGGAGATGGACGGGGCGCACCCGCGGGTCCTGGGCGGCCAACTCGTCGATGATGGCGCCGCAGGCGTCCGGGGAGGCGTCGTCGACCGCGATCAGCTCCAGGTCGGTGTGGTCCTGCGTCAGCACGGAGCGCAGGCAGTCGTGGAGGTACGCCTGGACCTTGTACGCGGGGACGATGACGCTGAACCGGGGCACGGCGGATCCCAGGGGTCGGGGACGCGGGCGAGAAAGGTTGTCCCACTATCACGTAAACAGAGGGGAGTGAACCGTTTTTGCGGCGCTGGGCGGGGAGAGCCGCCCCGTTTGGCGCACAAGCCCGCCGCCGTGCCCGCACCGTCCCCGTAGCGCTCTGGCCCCGCTGTGCCCCGCTGTGCCCCCGTCGCGCCCCGCCCCGCCGTGTCCGTACGCCCCCGTACCCCTGGCGCTACGGCCCCGGCTACTTCACCGCGCCCGCCATCACGCCCGACACGAACTGCCGTTGGAAGGCGAAGAAGACGGCCAGCGGCACCACCATCGAGATGAAGGCGCCGGGACCGAGCACGTCGATGTTGTTGCCGAACTGCCGGACCTGCTGCTGGAGCGCGACCGTGATCGGCGGGTTGCCGCTGTCCGCGAAGATCAGCGCGACCAGCATGTCGTTCCACACCCACAGGAACTGGAAGATGCCCAGCGAGGCGATGGCCGGGCCGCCCAGCGGCAGCACCACCCGGAAGAACAGCCGCAGCTCGCCCGCCCCGTCCAGCCGCGCCGCCTCCAGCAGCTCGCGCGGGATCTCGGCGAAGAAGTTGCGCAGCAGGAAGATCGCGAAGGGCAGGCCGAAGGCGGTGTGGAAGAGCACCACGCCGGTGGTGGTCTCGAAGATGCCGATCTCGCCGAAGAGCTTGGCCACCGGGATCAGCGCCACCTGCACGGGGACCACGAGCAGGCCGACGACCAGCAGGAACCACCAGTCGCGGCCGGGGAAGTCCATCCAGGCGAAGGCGTACCCGGCGAGCGCGCCGATCAGCACCACCAGCACCGTGGCCGGGACGGTGATCGCGGCCGTGGTCCACAGCGAGTCGGTGATCCGCTCGTTGTTCAGCAGGTCCTCGTAGGCGCCGAAGGTGAGCTGGCCCGGGTCGTCGAAGACCTTCCACCAGCCGGAGACGTCCACGTCGGCCGGGTCGCGCAGCGAGGAGAGCAGCAGCCCGACGGTGGGCAGCAGCCAGAAGAGCCCCACCAGGATCAGAAAGATCCGGGTCGCCCCGCCGCCGGCCCGGGCCGCGATCCGCGCGGGCAGCGACTGTTTGCCTCGTACGACCGTGTCCGCACTGGTCATCGGCGGCGCTCCCTACGAATCCGGCGGATATTGAAGAACATCACGGGCACCACGAGCAGCAGCAGGAACACGGCGATCGCGCTGCCGACGCCCTGGTTGACGTCCGTCCCGAAGGACGACTTGTAGAGCTGGAGCGCGAGCACGTTGGCGTCGTCCTGGGAGGTGCCCGGCGCGATGATGTAGACGAGGTCGAAGATCTTCAAGACGTTGATCATGAGGGTGACGGTGACGACGGCGAGCACCGGAGCCAGCAGCGGCACCGTCACCCGGCGGAAGACCTGCCACTCGTTGGCGCCGTCCACCCGCGCGGCCTCCAGCAGCTCGCGTGGCACGCCGGCGAGCCCGGCCGCGATCAGCACCATCGCGAAGCCCGCCCACATCCAGACGTAGGAGCCGATGATGGCCGGGGTGACCAGGTTCGGTCCGAGCCAGTCCACGCCGTTGTAGGGCTCCTTGAAGTTCGATCCGGGCAGCCGCAGCAGGGCGCCCTCCGCCTCGGCGGGCAGGGTGTAGGTGCCGTCGGCGCGGGTGGTGGCGGTGGCGACGACCTTCCCGTCCCGCACCGCCTCGACCTCGACGTCCGCCAGCCCCTTCTCGCCCCGCTCCAGCACGTTGTGCCGGCCGCCGCCGCGGGTGAAGTCGAACCAGACGGTGCCGGTGATCTTCCCGGGCTCGGCCTTGGCCGCCTTGGCGTCCGCCGCCCCGCGGATGTCGTCGCGCTTGGCCGCGACCAGCGGTACGGCGGTGGGCGCGCCGACCCGCAGCGGCTCGGGAGCGGTGAACGAGCCGCCCCCGGAGTCGGTCAGCCCGGCGTCGGGGCGCGGGTGTGCGCCGGGGAAGGGCGGCGAGTCGGCGAAGGTGTCGTGCACCGTCACCCACATGGCGTTGGCCACGCCCCGGTCCGGGTCCTGCTCGTACACCAGCCGGAAGATGATGCCCGCCGCCAGCATGGAGATCGCCATCGGCATGAAGACGACCAGCTTGAAGGCGGTGCCCCAGCGCACCCGCTCGGTGAGCACCGCGAAGATCAGCCCGAGCGCGGTGGCCACCGAGGGGGCGACGACCACCCAGATGATGTTGTTCTTGACCGCCGTGAGGATGGCGTCGTCGGTGAACACCGTCTCGTAGTTGTCCAGCCCGACGAAGCCGTCACCCGGGGCGTCGAAGAAGCTGCGCCACAGGGAGTAGCCGATCGGATAGACGACGAGGGCGCCGAGCAGCGCCAGCGCGGGCAGCAGGAACAGCGCCACCACCCACGGCCGGGTGCCCATGAGGGTCCGGCGCCTGGCGGTGCGCTTCGTGGCGGACGGGGTGGGGCCGGAGGCGGCCGCGCCGCCCGCTGTCGCGGTCGACATGATGGAGGTCTCCCGGTCGCTCGGGTCGGGTCGGTCGCGTCGTCAGTTCTGGTACGCCTTGGCGGCGTCGGACTCCAGCCGCCGCTGGATGCCGGCCACGTCCTTCGGGTTCTTCAGGAAGTCCTGGAGCGCCTTCCACTCCCCCTGGGCCGGCTTGCCGCCGAAGGCCGCCGGGGCCTGGTCGGACATGTCGAAGCGGAAGTCGTCGCCGGCCTCGATGAGCGAGCCGGCGATCGCGCGGAGTGGGGCGTTGGGGTACGCGTCCAGGTCGAGGTTCTTGTTGGCCGAGACGAAGCCCCCGGCCTCGGCCCAGATGTGGGCGGCGTCCGGCGAGGCGAGGAAGGTCAGCAGCGCCTGCGACGCCTTGGTGTCCTTCAGCGCCACCGCCACATCCCCGCCGGTGACCACGGGCGCCTTGCCGCCGTCCACCGCCGGGAACGGGAAGACCTTCGCCTGGCTGCCCAGGTCCGCGCCGGCGTCGGCGATGTTGGCGGCCACGAAGTCGCCCTCGAAGACCATGCCGGCCTCCGGCTCGGCGGCGTTGGCGAAGGTCCGGGTGACCGACTCCGGGAACTCCGTCTGGAGCGCGCCCTCGCCACCGCCCGCGACCAGGCCCCGGGTGCCCCACAGCTCGGCGAGGGTGGTGAGCGCCCGGGTCACCGTGGGATCGGTCCACTTGATCTCGTGCCGGGCCAGCTGGTCGTACTTCTCCGGCCCCGCCTGGGAGAGGTAGACGTTCTCGAACCAGTCGGTGAGCGTCCAGCCGTCCGCCCCGCCGACCGAGACGGCGTCCACCCCGGAGTCCGAGACCAGCTGGGCGGTGTCCAGGAACTCCCGCCAGGTCTTGGGCGGCTCGGCGCCCGCGTACGCGAAGGCGGCGGTGTTGTACCAGACCAGCGACTTGTTGCTGACCTTGAAGTAGACCCCGTACTGCTTGCCCCGGTGGGCGCCCAGCTCCCGCCAGCCCGGGGAGAAGTTCCTGGCCAGCTGCTCCCGGGTGGCGGCGTCGACCGGCTTGGCCCAGCCCTTCTCGGCGAACTCTCGTAACACGCCGACCTGCTGGAGCATCGCGACGTCCGGTGGGTCGCCACCGGCCATCTTCGAGCCGACGAAGGCCGACATGTCGTCGCCGCTGGGCACGAACGAGACCGAGGCCCCGGTGCGCTTCTCGAACTCCTTGAGGACCTTGCCGAAGCTCTCCTGCTCGGTCCCCGTCCACACGGCGGTCACCTGGAGCTTCTGCCCCTTCAGCTGAGGCAGCCGCACGGTGGTCGGCGCCGGGCTGCCCCCGGCGTCCGCCGCGTCCTCGCCGCCGCAGCCGGTGGTGGCCAGCGCGAGGGCGCCGGCGGCCAGCAGGCCCAGCGCGGCCGTGCGGTGCGGGCGCCTCCGGCGTTGCGGCGAGCCCGGCCGTGTTCGAAGCGGTGTGCGCATCCCCGTCGTCCCTCCACTGTCGGCCGTGCGCGCGTACGACCGCGTCCCGTGCGGACAGTCCTACGCTCCACCTGGGACGCCCGCAATACCGCGATCAAAGTCAACTCACCTATCGTGACCGGCCCGTGATGAAGAGTGACCCTTTTCGGTGAAGGTGTCGAATGGGTTGGCGCGAAAGGGGCTGGAGGGGTGCCGAGGATTTGTGAGGTATGGGGTGACGGCGGGTCTGGTGTTACGTGAGTGGCGGTACGGGAGGCGCCTCGGCGGACTGCGCGGCCCGCTGGAGGGCGCTGGCCAGCAGGGCCAGATCGGTGGGGCCGTTGCCCAGCTCGCGCAGCGGCCGGCGGGTCGGCGGGTCGCCCATCCGCTCCCAGTCCAGCGGCACCACCGTCGGCCGCTGGGTGGCGGTGCGCGGGATGCGCCCGGTCACCCGGCCCGCCTGGAACGGGGTCGCCACGTCGTCGTCCGGGCGGCTCAGCCGGCCCCGGCCGGGGGAGGGCGCGGGGGCGGCCTCCCCGCCGGCGGGCGCCGCCGCCTCGGCGGTCCCGTCGGCGGTCTCCGCACCGGCTGGCGACTCCAGCCCGATCCACAGCCCGGCGCGCTCGACCGCCGCCGTCTCGGCGGTGCGGTCCGGGCGGCCGGACGCGGCTATGAGGTGCACCCCGAGCCGCGCCCCGTCCCGCGCCACGGCCTCCAGCGCCCGGACGACCGAGCCGGCGGCCGGGCGGCCGGGGCTGCCGAGCGCGGGGGCCACCAGCGCGTCGTAGTCGTCGACGAGGACGACGAGCCGGGCCAGCCCGGCGACCGGCGCGGGCATGCGCAGCTGGAGCGTCCGCACGGAGCCGGTGGAGGTGAGGTCGGCGGCGCCGCGGCCGTGGCCGCCGCCGGAGGCGTCGCGGGCGGTGGCCTGTGCGGGCACCCGGTCCGGCGCGCCCGCGGGGGCCGAGGCCGGTGCCGGAGCCGTGGTGGGCGCCGTGGTGGGTGCCGGGGCGGCGGCAGCGGCCCGGTCGGCGTCGGCGGGCTGCCGCTGCGCGACCACCCGTTCGCCGCCGGCCTGCCGCTCGTTCCAGGCGAGGAAGTCCAGCGGGCCCAGCAACTCGGCCCGACGCTTCAACTCCGTGCCCAGCGCCTGCGCGAACTCCCGCATCCGCACCGGGTCGGAGGCCGCCAGATAGGTGGAGACATGTGGCAGGTCCAGGCACATCCGCAGTCCCTCGCCGCGCTCCGCCCCGCCGCCGTCGACCAGCACCAGGCCCAGCCGGTCCGGCCGCTCCGCCGCTGCCAGCGAGGCCGCCAGCGAACGCAGCAGCTCGGTCTTCCCGGTGCCCGCCGCGCCGTTGACCAGCAGATGCGGTCCGTCGGCGGCCAGGTCCACGGAGAGCGGGCCGTCCGGCCCGGCGCCGACCACGGCCACCGCGCGCCCACCCACCGGCACCTCGTCCGCGGCGGCGGCCCAGCGGGCCAACAGCGAGGCGGGGGTCGCCCGCGCCAGCCCCAGCTCGTCCAGCAGCCGCGCCGAGCTCGGCAGCGCGGCCGCCGCCTGCTCCTCGGACCACCCCGCGCCCGCCTCGCCCCGGCCGCCGGCGCCGGCCGGCCGCAAGGGCGCCAGCGCCCGGGCGAACCGCTCGGCCCAGGCCGCCGAGACGGCATCCACGGTCGCCTCCTCGCCGACGTCGAGGAAGGACGCGCCGGCGGCGCCTGCGAACGGTGAGCCGGTGGCGCTTGCGAACGCCGAGCTGGTGGCGTTTCCGAGCGTCGAGCCGGTGGCGCCTGTGAACGTCGAACCGGCGCCGCCTGTGAGCGTCGAGCCGGTGGCGTTTCCGAACGCCGAGCCGGGGCCGCCTGTGAACGCCGAACCGGCGCCGGCCGCGTACGTCGAGCCGCCGGCGTGCGGCGGGGCCGCCCGCTGCGCGTCCGGCCCGGACCGGTCGTGCCCGTACCCGGCGGCCGGGCCCGTCGCGCCGGATCGGTCGAACGCGGCCTGTCGGCCGGGGACGTCGTGCGCGCCGGTCCCGCCGGGCTGCTCGTACGCGCCGCGCGGGACCGGGGCGCCGCCGGCCATCCCGGGCTGCTCGGAGGGACCGGCGGCGCCGGTCCGATGCCGCGTGCCGGCCGTGCCGGGCGTGCCGTGGGCGCCGGGGGTGCTGTGGGCGCCGACGGTGCCGGGCCGGTGGCCCGCGCCGGGCGTGCCCTGCGGCTCGTGGCCACCCGTCCGACCAGGCTGTCCGGAGGCGTTGGGGCGTTCGGGGGCGCCGGCCTCACCCGGGCGGCCTTGCGCACCGGTCGGCTCGGGCCGACCGGGCCCGCCGGCCGTGCCGGTGGTGCCGAACCGGTCGTGAGGACTGATCCGGTCGTCCTGGCCGTGAGCGCCGGTCGCGCCGTGCCGGTAGCCCGTGCCGGGCGGGCCCTGTGGCTCGTCGGCGCCGCTCCGGCCGGGCTGTCCCGGGCCGTCGGGCTCGTAGGGGGCGGCTGCGCCCGGTCGGCCCTGCGCGGCGGCGGTGCCGCGGTGGTCGTAGGCGCCGCCGGTGGTGCCGGACCGGTCGTGCGCACCGGTCTGATCGTTCTGGCCGTGGGCGCCGGCCGCGCCGGGACGCTCGTACGTGCCGGGCTGACCAGGTGCGCCAGGCTGAGGGTGCGCCCCGACGGTGCCGGGGCGTTCGTACGCGTTCGGTCGGCCGTGGGCGCCGGTCGCGCCGTGCCGGTAGCCCGTGCCGGGCGGGCCCTGTGGCTCGTCGGCGCCGGCCGGGCCGGACTGTCGCGAGCCGTCGGGCTCGTAGGGGGCGGCTGCGCCCGGTCGGCCCTGCGCGGCGGCGGTGCCGCGGTGGTCGTAGGCGCCGCCGGTGGTGCCGGACCGGTCGTGCGCACCGGTCTGATCGTTCTGGCCGTGGGCGCCGGCCGCGCCGGGACGCTCGTACGCACCGGGCTGGCCCTGCGCGTCGGCTGCCCGCTGCGGGTCGGGGAGGTCGTGCGTGCCGCGCGGGTTGTAGGCGCCGTGTCGGCCGGTGGCGTCGGCCGGGCCGGGCTGGTCGTAGGCGCCGGCCGCGCCGGGGCCGCCGCGCGGGCCGGGTGTGCCCGACCGCGGGTGCAGCGCCCCGGTGCCGTGCGCGGTGGGGCCGCTCGGGGCGCCGGTGCCGCCCGGGGTGCCGGGGGGCGGGTGCGGGACGGCGCGCTCGGGCCGGCGGGGGCGTACGACGTGGACGGAGGTCGCCACATCGCCCGTGATCAGGGCGACGAGGTCGCAGGCGGCGAAGACGGGGGAGGCCGCGCACGCGTCCGCGTAGCCGGCCGCGTGGGCCGCGGCGGCGGAGCCCGCGGCGGACGAGGCGGGTGCGGCGAGGGGCGCCAGCGTCTCGGCGAGGCAGATCAGGTGCACCCCGGCGGCGGGGCCGCCCGCCGCCAGCCGGGCGAGGTCCTCGCGCAGTTCGGGGGAGTCGGGGTCGCCGTCGACGATCACCACCGTGTACGGGCCGGAGTACTCGGCCGCCGCGGTCGCCACCGCCGCGGCCGGGGCCGTCACCCAGCCCGGACCCAGCCGGCTGTCGTCCAGCCGCCGTACGAGCTCGGCGGTGCGCGCGGCGGCCTGCTCCCGGTCGTAGGCCAGCAGCAGCCTGCAGTCCTGGCCCTGCGCCGGGCGCAGCTGGGGCAGCCAGCCCAGCCAGGACCACTCCGCCAGCCGATCCTCGCCGGGGCGGGTGCGGTCGGTGCTGATCAGGACGAGGTGCAGGGCGCCGGGGGCGTGCAGCGCCGCCAGCTGCGCGATGACGGACCGGGCCAGGCCGGCCAGCCGGGCGCGCGGCCCGGCCAGGCCCAACGCCCCGGACCGCCGCAGGTCGACGGTGACGGGCACCCCGGGCAGGGTGCCGCCGCCGGTCGCCGGACGGTCGGCGGTGCCCAGGCGCACGGTCAGCGCGTCCGGGTGGTCCGGCCCTCGCTCCCACAGCCGGGGGCCGGGGCCGAGCGCCGTCATGAGGATGTCGGAGGCGTCCGGCCAGCGCCGGTGGAGGGCCGCCGCCTCGGCCGCCGCCCGCGCCCGCGCGGCCTCCCGCTCCGCTTCCGTCGTCTCGTCCCGCGGTCCGGAGGCGGGGTGCTCCGCGCCCGCCCGTCCGCCGGTGAGCCGCCGCGCCCAGGCGCTTATGCCACGGCGACGGGGGGTCGGGAGCGGCGCGCCCCGGCCGTGGTCGACGCGCTCCCATCGGCCCGCCGACGCGTCCCCGTAGCCCGACATCCCCCGCTCCGCGGCCTCCTGATCGGCGATCAGCCCACTGTCCCAGTGGTCGGCGTGGCCGCTCCCGTCCGGGGTCGGCAGCCCGCGCGGGGGTGTGCGGTGGGCGTCCACCGGATACGGGCCGCCGTGCGGCACGTACGGGACCGCGCCCTGCCCGCCGGGCGCCCCGGGCGCCCCGGGCGGGGCGGCCAGAGCGGCGGACGGGCCGGCCGCCGCCGACGCGTCCCCGCGCGGGCTCACCCGCAGCCGTCCTTCACCGTCCGGCACGGGCGCGGCGGGGGTGGCGGAAGCGTCAGGGGCGTCGGCGGAGGGAAGCCGCAGCCGCAGGGCCGACTCGCCGATGCGCAGCAGGGCGTCGGGGGCCAGCGGGACGGGCCCGGGGCCGACCGGGCGGCCGTCGAGCGAGGTGCCGTTGGTGGAGTTCAGATCGGCGATGGTGACGCGGCCGTCGTCGGTGACGCTCACCGCGCAGTGCAGCCGCGAGACGTCGGGGTCGTCGAGCGGCACGTCCGCGTCGGCGGAGCGGCCGACGCGGACCTGGCCGCCGTGCAGCAGATGGACCCCGCCCGCGTCCGGTCCGGCGACGACGTGCAGCCGCAGCGCGGCGTCGGCGGACGGCTCGTCCGGGGCGTGGTGCGGCGTGTCGGCCGGGGCGTTGACGGAGAGGATGGCGCCGTCCACCAGCGGCGGTTCGCCGAGCACCCGGCGCTGCGCGTCCAACCGCTCCGCCCCCGCGTAGAGGACGGGTGTCCCGCTGCCGACATCGGCGCCCGCCGCCGCGACCGCCGTCGCCAGCCCGCTGGCCACCGAGGCCAGCGGGGTGCCGGCCGGGGCGGTCACCAGCACGTCGACGGCGCAGGTGGGGGCGGGGGCGGGGGCGGTCTGGCCCGGGCGCGGCCCGAGGACGGTCAGCCGAATCCGCATAGCCGTCAACGGTCCCTTCTGCCCGCGGACCCGGCAGGGGCGGCGATGTCCCCCCGCCGACCCCGGGCGCGTCGGCATGTCCAGCACGTGCGTGTCCACAGCCCGCGCACGTCACAACCACACGGCACGAGCGCGGTCCCGTGTGCGCTTCCCCGCGTCCGTGCTGGGTGCATCCTCGCACCTGCCACGGACACTTCGCCCGGCGACCGTCGCTACATGATCTTGATTGGTCGCCCCACTGGTCAAAACTGGCCACTTGAAGCGCGGGTGGTGACACCTCCTGGCATCTCATGACTCTCGGCTGCCCAAGGTGACGCAACCGTTGGCAACCATCTGTTCGGATCGCGCGTCTTCCCTCGGAGCCGTGCCGGCTCCCCGGGCAGAACCGCAGAACAGCTGCCCGCGCCGGTGGGGACGGGCGACGGGCGACCCACGGGCCAGCCGCGGGCCGCCCATGATCCCGTACGGCGGCACTAGAGTGGGGCGGACGGTCCGAGACCGCGCAACACCGAACTTGACCACGATCAGGGAGCGCATGACGTGCGGCCGGTAGGCAGCAAGTACCTCCTGGAGGAGCCGCTCGGACGCGGCGCCACGGGCACCGTCTGGCGAGGCCACCAACGTGAGGTGGCGGGCGCCGAGGCCGCCGTGCCCGGACAGCCCGGTGAGACCGTCGCGATCAAGGTCCTCAAGGAGGAGCTCGCGAACGACCCCGAGATCGTGATGCGCTTCCTGCGCGAGCGGTCCGTGCTCCTCCGGCTCACCCACCCCAACATCGTCCGCACCCGCGACCTGGTGGTCGAGGGTGATCTGCTCGCCCTCGTCATGGACCTGGTCGACGGCCCCGACCTGCACCGGTACCTGCGCGAGAACGGGCCCTTCACCCCGGTCGCGGCCGCGCTGCTGACCGCGCAGATCGCCGACGCGCTGGCCGCCAGCCACGCCGACGGCGTGGTGCACCGCGACCTGAAGCCCGCCAACGTCCTGCTGTCCGGCACCGGCGCCGGTGAGCAGATGCACCCTATGCTCACCGACTTCGGCATCGCACGGCTGGCCGACTCCCCGGGGCTCACCCGCACCCACGAGTTCGTCGGCACCCCGGCGTACGTCGCGCCGGAGTCCGCCGAAGGCCGCCCGCAGACCTCCGCCGTCGACGTCTACGGCGCCGGCATCCTGCTCTACGAGCTGGTCACCGGCCGCCCGCCGTTCGCCGGCAACACCGCGCTGGAGGTGCTGCACCGGCACCTGAGCGAGGAGCCGCGGCGCCCCACCACCGTGCCCGAGCCGCTGTGGACGGTCATCGAGCGCTGCCTGCGCAAGCGCCCCGAGGAGCGGCCCAGCGCGGAGAACCTGGCCCGCGCGCTGCGGGTGGTCGCCGAGGGCGTCGGCGTGCACGCCACCCCCGCGCAGGCCGAGGCCGCCCTCGGCGTCGCCGCGCTGCTCGCCCCCGACCCCTCGCCCGCCCCGGTGCCGGACACCGAGCCGGCGGGGGCCGCCGACGCCACCCAGGTGCTGCCCACCAACGCGCCCGGCGGCTTCGACCCGGGCGCGGCCACCAGCGTGCTGCCGCAGACCGGTGGGCCGGGTGGCCCGGGCGGCGACGCCGACCCCACCCGCGCCATGCCCGCCGGCTCGGGCCCGGCCGGCGCCGGGGAGCCGACCCGGGCGATGCCGCCCGTGCCGCCGGGGCCCGACCAGGGCCCGGGCGACGACCCGCACCCCTGGCAGAGCCAGATGCGCGCGGCGCGCGACCGCAACGACCAGACCCAGGTGCAGTACCTCGACCCGAGCGAGGACCCGCTGCGCCGCCGCCCGCAGCGCCGCCCGGCGCCGCAGCCGCACCAGCCGCAGCCGCACCAGCCGCAGCCCCAGCAGTACGGGCGGCAGCCCGGGCCGGCCCAGCAGCCGCCGCGCCGCCAACAGCCCCCGCAGCAGCCGCAGCAGTCGTACGCGCCGCCGCAGCCGCCCGAGTACCGGCACCCGCCGCAGGCCCCGCAGCGCCGGCAGCCGCAGCCGCCGCCGTACGCCCAGCAGCGCCCGGCCCCGGCTCCGGCTCCGGCGCCGTACGCGCCGCAACAGCCGCAGCCGTACGCGCCGCCGCAGCAGCCCCAGCCGCCGCAGCCCGCGCCGCGCCGGGAGCCGCGCCGCAGCGCCAACCCGATGCGGATTCCGGGCCTGGGCTGCCTCAAGGGCTGCCTGTTCGTGATCGTGATCTTCATTGTGGGCGCCTGGCTGGTCTGGGAGCTCACGCCGCTGCAGGACTGGATCGCCGACGGCAAGAGCTTCTGGGACGCGACCACGGACCTGATCTCGAAGGTCTCGGACTGGGTCTCCGAACTCAGCGGCTCCGGCAAGTAGCCCTGCGGACCGAGCTGTGAGAACGCCCCCGGGGGTCGCCTTGAGCGATCCCCGGGGGCGTTTTCTCGTCTGCCCCGGTCGTCTGCCCGGTCGTCTGCCCAGTTGTCTGTTCGGTCGTCTGGTCGGTTGTCTGCTCGGTCGTCTGACCCGGTCGCCTCGGGGGCTCCTCGGATCTCGTCTCCCAAGGGCCATGACCTAGGGGATTTGTCGACAACCGAAGGGTGTTTTCCGGCGCAGAAGTGACACTTGGCGTCGACTGGGGCCCCTGACGGGGTCACAGCCGCGTAGTTTTGTCGCCAACGTGCCCCTGTCGGAGGAGTCGGAGCAGTCTTGTCACGGAAGATCGGCAGCCGGTACACCGCCAACCAGGTCCTGGGTCGGGGCAGCGCCGGCACGGTGTGGCTGGGCGAGGGTCCCGAGGGCCCGGTCGCCATCAAGTTGCTGCGCGAGGACCTCGCCTCGGACCAGGAACTGGTCGGTCGGTTCGTGCAGGAGCGCGCCGCGCTCCTGAGCCTGGACCATCCGCGCGTCGTCGGCGTGCGGGACCTGGTCGTCGACGGCAACGACCTCGCGCTCGTCATGGACCTGGTGCGCGGCACGGACCTGCGCACCCGGCTGGACCGCGAGCGTCGGCTCGCCCCCGAGGCGGCCGTCGCGATCGTCGCCGACGTCGCCGACGGCCTGGCCGCGGCGCACGCCGCCGGGATCGTCCACCGCGACGTGAAGCCGGAGAACGTCCTGCTGGACATGCAGGGCCCGCTCGGCCCGGGCGGCTCCCACCCCGCCCTCCTCACCGACTTCGGCATCGCGCGCCTCGTCGACGCGCCGCGCCACGCCCGCGTCCAGCAGGCCGCCGCCGGGTCGGGTGGCGGCCAGGGCCGCTCCGCCGCGCACCGCGACGGCGCCGGCCATCACCATCGGGTCATCGGCACCCCCGACTACCTCGCTCCGGAGATCGTCGAGGGGCTCCCGCCGCGCGCCAGCGTGGACGTGTACGCGCTGGCCACCGTGTTGTACGAGCTGCTGGCCGGCTTCACCCCGTTCGGCGGCGGGCACCCCGGGGCGGTGCTGCGGCGGCATGTCACCGAGACCGTCGCGCCGCTGCCCGGCATCTCCGACGAGCTGTGGCAGCTGCTCGTGCAGTGCCTCGCCAAGGCCCCCGCCTCCCGGCTGCGCGCCTCCGAGCTCGCGACCCGGCTGCGCGAGCTGCTGCCCAGCCTGGCCGGCTATCCGCCGCTGGACATAGACGAGCCGGAGGAGGAGGCACCCGCGGCGGAGGGCGGCTACGACCCGTACGAGGGCGCGACCGTGCCCCGCCAGGCCGGCGACCCGGACGGCGGGCCGGCGCGGCGACGGGGGGCGGTGCCACTGGTCCCGGGGGCGGCCCCCGACTCCAATCGCGAGACGCACACCAGCATGCGGGTGCCGGGGCCCGAGGAACTGGCCGGTGGCGCGCACGGGACCGCCCGCGCGCCCCGGGTCGCCGGTCACCCGCGCGCCGGCTCGGCCCGCAACCGCGCCCTCTCCGAGGCGGTGCGCCGCCGCCGTATCCGGCTCGGCATCGCCGCGACCGCCGTCGCCGCTGTCGCCGGCATCGGCACCTGGCTCGCCCTCGGCGACGACGGCGACGATGCCGAGACGCCGCAGAAGCGCACCACCGAGCACTCGGCCCCGGAGGAACCGGGAGGCGTGCCCCGGCCGTGACCTGGGGCCTCGGGCCTGCGGGTGTGGGGTGCGGGTGGGGTGCGGGTGGGGGGTGGGGGCTGGTCGGTGATGGGTCGGTCCCGGTCCGGGGTGCCTCCGGGGCGGCATGATTTACGGGCGACGACTCCGAACCGTGATGGTGCTCCCTCCTTGCCCACACATCACGCGTCAGTGCCCCGGAGGCGCCCCTCCCCGTCCCCTCCCGCCGTCGCGCCCCCGCCCCGCCGCGGCAGCCCCCCCCGCTGAAGCCCGGCAGCCCCCCGCTGAAGCCCGGCGGTGCCCTGCGCGGCTAGCCGAGACGGCGACGCCGGTGGGGGCGGGGAGAGAAACGTCGCAGGCCACGGCGGGGATGGCGGGGGCGACCCCGGTCGTGGGCAGGGGCGGGGCGGGTGGGACGGCCGCAGGGGCGGGACAGGTACTCGGCCGCAGCCGTTACGCTGGTGGCGTGGCAGTCGTCGATGTATCCGAAGAGCTGAAGTCCCTCTCCTCCACCATGGGGTCGATCGAGGCGGTCCTCGATCTGGACAAGATGAGGGCCGACATCGCCGTGCTCGAGGAGCAGGCGGCGGCCCCGTCCCTGTGGGATGACCCGGAGAACGCGCAGAAGATCACCAGCAAGCTCTCCTACCTCCAGGGGCACCTGCGCCGGACCGAGGAGCTGCGCGCCCGGATCGACGACCTCGAGGTGCTCTTCGAGCTCGCCGACGCCGAGGACGACGCGGACACCCGCGCCGAGGCCGCCGCCGAGCTGGAGGCGGTGCGCAAGGCCGTGGACGAGATGGAGGTGCGCACCCTCCTCTCGGGCGAGTACGACGCGCGTGAGGCGCTGGTGAACATCCGCGCCGAGGCCGGTGGCGTCGACGCCGCCGACTTCGCCGAGCAGCTCCAGCGGATGTATCTGCGCTGGGCCGAGCGCCACGGCTACAAGACCGAGGTCTACGAGACCTCGTACGCGGAGGAGGCCGGCATCAAGTCGACCACCTTCGCCGTGCAGTCCCCGTACGCCTACGGCACGCTCTCCGTGGAGCAGGGCACCCACCGCCTGGTGCGCATCTCGCCGTTCGACAACCAGGGCCGCCGCCAGACGTCCTTCGCCGGCGTCGAGGTGCTGCCCGTGGTCGAGCAGACCGACCACGTCGACATCGACGAGTCCGACCTGCGCGTCGACGTCTACCGCTCCTCGGGCCCCGGCGGCCAGGGCGTCAACACGACGGACTCCGCGGTCCGTCTGACGCACATCCCCACCGGCATCGTCGTCTCCTGCCAGAACGAGCGGTCGCAGATCCAGAACAAGGCCACGGCCATGAACGTGCTGCAGGCCAAGCTCCTCGAGCGCCAGCGCCAGGAGGAGCGGGCCAAGATGGACGCCCTCAAGGGCGACGGCGGCAGCTCCTGGGGCAACCAGATGCGTTCCTACGTGCTGCACCCCTACCAGATGGTGAAGGACCTGCGCACCGAGCACGAGGTCGGCAACCCGCAGGCCGTGCTCGACGGCGAGATCGACGGCTTCCTCGAGGCCGGCATCCGTTGGCGCAAGCAGCAGGAGAAGTAGCCGTCGCGACGGGGCTGCTGACGGTCGCTCAATTGAGTTTCGTTACAGTCCCGTACCCGACTAAGTGGTGAAACGCCTGTATAGCGGACATATCGTACGCAATGCCCTTGACGGCCCTGGGGAAACTGGGAAAGCTGGCGCCGGCATGCGTATGACTGGGGCGCATGTGAACCGGGGGCTCACGGACCGCCTCATCAGGCCGGGTCCGTAACTCAGCACCCCGTGGCGTCCGCGCCCCGTGCATAGCTGCTCCGTATACGTGTACAGCTACTGGGGGTAGCAGGCAATGACGAAGAAGACGCGGCTGCGCGTCGCACGGATCGCCGCCGGGGCGGTGATCGCGGCCGGTGCGTCGCTGACCGCCGCCGGCGCCGCCTCCGCCGCAGGCATGGACGTCAACGTCGCCGGCGTCGAGGTGAAGGGGAGCGCCGACGACAAGAGTGTCGAGATCGGGGCCAAGACCGCGAAGGTCGACCCCACCGACGACCCGACGGTGATCCCGACCGGTGAGCCGGAGCCCACCGACGAGCCCACGGTTGACCCCGAGCCCACCGATGAGCCGACGACTCCGGTTCCGACCGAGCCGACGACCATCCCGACCGCGCCGACGGGCCAGCCCACCGGGCAGCCCACGGGTCAGCCGACCGGGCAGCCCACCGGGCAGCCGACGGGTCAGCCGACCGGGCAGCCCACCGGGCAGCCGACGGGTCAGCCCACGGGTCAGCCGACCGGGCAGCCCACGGGTCAGCCCACGGGGCAGCCGACGGGTCAGCCCACCGGCCAGCCGACCGGGCAGCCCACGGGGCAGCCGAGCGGCCAGCCCACCGGTGACCCGAGCACCAACCCCGGCGGTGGCGGCGGCAACGGCAACGGCAACGGCAACGGCGACGACGACGCCAACACCTGCACCGTGGACCTCGACGGCGCGGACTGCGCGGACAACACCAGCACCGACACCGTGGCCAGCAAGCCGGTGCAGCAGGGCAAGGCCAAGGAGGAGCTCGCCGAGACCGGTGCCTCCGGAACCATGTTCCTGCTGGTCGGCTCCGCGACGATGATCGCGGGCGGCGTCGGCTTCCGGCTCATGCCGCGGCTGATGAACCGCGCCGGCGCGGCCGCCTGAGCCACGCTGGACGGCTAGCCGGCGGTAGACCGGCAAGCGGAGGGGCCCGGAGCGCATGGGCGCTCGCGGGCCCCTTCGGGTGTGCGCACGGGCGTGAAACGGGTGACGTCGGTGTCCGGTCGGAGTGAACGGTGCGTAGAAGCGCGCTCGCGCTACGCGACCTCGTGCGCCAGCAGCGCCACGGTGATCAGCGCCAGCATCAGCGCTATCAGGGTCGCCGGGGTCAGACCGGCGAACGGCCCCTCGTGCTGCATTCGCTCCCTGCTGGCCCGGCAGACCGGGCAGCGCCCCTCACTGACGGGGCTCGCGCAGTTGGCGCAGACGAGCCTGTCATACGTCATGCGCTCTCCTCCTCCCGCGCGGCGGAGCCGCTGGTTCGACAGGGTCAACGCCCACGGTCTGGTGTTGGTTCCCCCATCCACTGTGCCAGCTCCCGCCCGGTTCGGCGCGCCCCGCACGATTCCGTGCCCGCTCCGTACTGGGTCTGTACCGTGTCTGTGGCATTCCCGGGGGCCTACAGGACGGTCGCCAGCCACATTGTCCCCGGTTTGTCCCCCGATGTGCCGTGAATAAACGCACCAAGGCGGAGCGACGACTGCGCGCTCGCTCGCGGTTCGCGTATGGTCACGCACACCGGCGGGCGCCGCCGCGGCGGCGCTCGTTTACTCCCTGTCCAGGTCGACCGTGGTGCGTTAAGTGATCCGATTCGACAACGTCTCCAAGTCCTACCCCAAGCAGAACCGCCCCGCCCTGAGAGACGTCTCGCTTGAGATCGAAAAAGGCGAGTTCGTCTTCCTGGTGGGATCTTCGGGTTCGGGCAAGTCCACCTTCCTGCGGCTGATCCTCCGCGAGGAGCGCGCCAGCCATGGGGCGGTCCATGTGCTGGGTAAGGACCTCGCGCGGCTGTCCAACTGGAAGGTGCCCCAGATGCGCCGCCAGTTGGGCACCGTCTTCCAGGACTTCCGGCTGCTCCCCAACAAGACCGTCGGCGAGAACGTCGCCTTCGCGCTGGAGGTGATCGGCAAGCCGCGCGCCGCGATCCGCAAGACCGTGCCCGAGGTGCTCGAACTCGTCGGCCTCGGCGGCAAGCAGGACCGGATGCCGGGTGAGCTGTCCGGTGGTGAGCAGCAGCGTGTCGCCATCGCGCGGGCGTTCGTCAACCGGCCGATGTTGCTCATCGCCGACGAACCGACGGGCAACCTCGACCCGCACACCTCGGTCGGCATCATGAAGCTCCTGGACCGGATCAACCGGACCGGGACCACGGTCGTCATGGCCACCCACGACCAGCAGATCGTGGACCAGATGCGCAAGCGCGTGATCGAACTTGAGAAGGGCCGACTCGTACGCGACCAGTCCCGCGGCGTCTACGGCTACCAGCACTGAAAGGACGCCATGCGCGCCCAGTTCGTCCTGTCGGAGATCGGCGTCGGTCTCCGTCGCAATCTCACGATGACCTTCGCGGTGATCGTCTCCGTCGCCCTCTCGCTGGCCCTCTTCGGTGGGTCGCTGCTCATGCGCGAGCAGGTCAGCACCATGAAGGGCTACTGGTACGACAAGGTCAACGTCTCGATCTTCCTCTGCAACAAGAACGACAAGGAGACCACGCCCAACTGCGCGAAGGGCGCGGTCACCGACGAGCAGAAGAAGGAGATCCGCTCGGAGCTGGAGCGGATGAAGATCGTCGAATCCGTCCAGTTCGAGACGAGTGAAGAGGCGTACAAGCACTACAAGGAGCAGTTCGGCGACTCCCCGCTGGCCAGTTCGCTCACCCCGGACCAGATGCAGGAGTCGTTCCGGATCAAGCTGGAGGACCCCGAGCGCTACCGGGTGATCTCCAGCGCCTTCGCCTCCCGCGCGGGAGTCCAGGAGGTCACCGACCAACGGCAGACCGTGGACAACCTGTTCAACCTCCTCAACGGCATGAACTTCGCCGCGCTCGGCGTGATGGGGCTGATGCTCATCGTCGCCCTGATGCTGATCGTCAACACCGTGCGGGTGTCGGCGTTCAGCCGTCGACGGGAGACCGGGATCATGCGGCTGGTCGGCGCCTCCAGCTTCTACATCCAGATGCCGTTCATCATGGAGGCCGCCATCGCGGGCCTCATGGGTGCCGTCTTCGCCTGTGTCCTGCTCGTCTGCGGCCAGCAGTTCCTCGTCGACGGTTGGCTGGCCGGGCGGATAGAGGTCATCAACTTCATCGGCTGGGACGCGGTGCTGGCGAAGCTTCCGCTGGTGCTCGCCGTGGGTCTGCTGATGCCCGCGCTCGCGGCCTTCTTCGCCCTGCGCAAGTACCTCAAGGTGTGAGATTCGCCCAGGGCGCCCTGGGTCAACCTCCCTTGTGGCGCCCGTCGGTGGCCTAGACTCACCGGCATGTCGGGCCCGTGGTTGTTCGTCCGGCCCCGCCGCATTCGCCGCGGGGCCGCCCTGACATTGGTCTTCGCGGGCGTCCTGGCGACCGGTGCCGCCACCGGCACCTTAACCGGCCCCGCGCAGAACGGCCGGAAGCCGTCCGCGGGTCCGGCGGCCGAGCGGCCCGCCGCGCACGCCGGCCGGTCCGCGGGCACCGGCCGGCCCGGCTCCGGGCTCAGCCCCCGGGGCGTCTCCGCCCCGCTGGACGCGTACGAGGTGGCGGCCGCCGCCGCGGCGGCCGAGCAGGACGGCAAGTCCGGCCCCGCCGCCGCGCGGGAGTACGTCAGCCGCAGCGGCGACCGCTGGGGCTCGGTCTACACCGCCCGCGAGTACCAGGGGCTCCTCCAGCACCTGGACGGGCGTTACGTGGGCGTGGGGCTGGCCGCGCGGCGCGGTGCCGACGGCCGGATCGAGGTCGATCGGGTCCAGCCCGGTTCCCCGGCGGCCCGGGCCGGCCTGCGCGCCGGCGACCGGATCCGCACCGTCGACGGCACCCGGGCCACCGGCCGCCCGGTCACCGAGGTGGTCGCCCGGCTGCGCGGCGACGGCGACCGTGCCGCCGGCCGGCCGGACCGGGGAGCCGGTACCCCGGTCGTGCTCGGCCTGGAGCGCGGCGAGCGTCGCTGGTCGCAGACGCTGCGCCGGGCGCGGCTGAGCACCGAGTCGGTGACCGTCGACCGCCTCACCGGCCAGCGCCCCGGCACCACCCGGGTGCGCGTGGAGTCCTTCACCAAAGGCGCCGGCGCGGAGGTGCGCCGCGCGGTGCGCGACACCCCGCGCGGCGACGGCATCCTGCTCGACCTGCGCGGCAACTCCGGCGGCCTGGTCACCGAGGCCGTCGACGCCGCCTCCGCCTTCCTGGACGGCGGCCTGGTCGCCACATACGACGTCCGGGGCGCCCAGCACGCGCTCAACGCCGAGCCCGGCGGCGACACCCGCACCCCCGTCGTGGTGCTGGTCGACGGCGGCACCATGAGCGCCGCCGAGCTGCTCGCCGGGGCGCTCCAGGACCGCCGCCGCGCGGTCGTCGTCGGCAGCCGGACCTTCGGCAAGGGCTCGGTCCAGATGCCCAGCGAACTGCCCGACGGCTCGGTCGCGGAGCTGACCGTCGGCCACTACACGACGCCCTCCGGGCGCAGCGTGGACGGCACCGGCATCACCCCGGACCTGAAGGTCGGCGGCCGGGGCGCGGGCGGGGACGGGTCCACCGGGGCGGACGAGGCGGAGCGGCGGGCGCGCACGGTATTGAGTGGCCTCGGTACCCGGTCCTAGTGCGAGAATGACCGTGCTATGGCTAAAGAGACGGGTCGCAAACTGATCGCGCAGAACAAGAAGGCGCGGCACGACTACCACATCCTCGACACCTACGAGTGCGGGCTGGTGCTCACCGGCACCGAGGTGAAGTCGCTGCGCCAGGGCCGCGCCTCGCTGGTCGACGGCTTCGCGCAGCTCGACGGCGGAGAGGCGTGGCTGCACAACGTGCACATCCCCGAGTACAGCCAGGGGACGTGGACCAACCACAGCGCCCGGCGGAAGCGGAAGATGCTTCTCCACCGGGCCGAGATCGACAAGTTGCTGGTCAAGACCCAGGAGACCGGCCACACGCTGGTCCCCCTGGCGCTGTACTTCAAGGACGGCCGGGCCAAGGTCGAGATCGCGCTGGCCAAGGGTAAGAAGGAGTTCGACAAGCGGCAGACGCTGCGCGAGAAGCAGGACCGCCGCGAGGCGGACCGGGCGATCTCGGCCGCGCGCCGCCGGCAGCGGGCGTAACGGACCGTGACCGGGCACGGGTCGGGATCCCGCCGACCCGGCGGAATAATGTGGCCGCCTCGTACGCTGATCCCGTACGATGGCAAGTGCACCAGGGGGTAAGACCCGGGTGCGCACCTTGAAAAATCAACATGGGGATGATCGGTTTCGACAGCGGCTGTCGAAGCAGGGGAAGCGAGCCGAGGAAGCGGCAATGATCTCGTAAACCATATGTCGCAACCAATAATCGCCAACACCAAGCGCGATTCCTTCGCCCTCGCTGCCTAAGTAGCGACTTGCGAAGTGTCAGCCCGGGGCTGTTCCCGACCCGGATCCTGGCATCAGCTAGGGAACTAAACCTCTAGACCCGGTCACGGGGTGTAGAGGGAAATCAAACAGTGACTGAGCCCGTCGGAGACTTGTCCGCGTGATCTCCGGGGCCGAGAAAATCGCAGCGGACTGCGCTCGGAGAAGCCCTGGTTCCGCACCGTTGGACGCGGGTTCGATTCCCGCCATCTCCACGGACGGATGGGCGGCGCTGCTCGCAGAAAGCGCGAGCTGCGTCCGACCGTCGTATCTCTGGGGGCATGCCCCCAGAGCCCGTCATCCCATGTGAGGCGAAGGCCCCGCATGTCCTGTCCGCAGGATGCGCGGGGCCTTCGTCGTGTCGCGCGCCTTTCGTGGGTGCGCCTTCATACCCCTTCATACGTGCGCGTTCATACGTGCGCCTTCGTACATGTGCCTTCGTACGTGCGCCGTCGTGCGCCGCCGGCGCCGCGGCCGTCTGTCGGCGTGACTCGCGCGCCGTCGTGCGCCGCGGCCGCCTGTTGGCGGGAGGCCCCGTGCGGGATCCTCACGGCCATGACGAGTTCCGTGACGCGACGAGTGGCACGACCCGTGAGCGGCCCTGGGACACGAGCGACGCGGGTGCCACCCGCGCGGGTGGCGCGGGTGGCGCGCCCCGGGCGGGCCTGGATCTGGCCGGTGGTGCTGGGCCTGGGCGCCACGCTCACCTGGAGCGCCCCGGCGACCGCCGGGGCGGACGCGGGTCCGCCCCAGCCCGCCGGTCTGAATGTGGCCCCCGCCGGTCTGAACGGGGCCCCCGCTGGTCTGAATGGGGCCCACGCCGGCCTCAAGGGGGCCCCTGTCGGTCTGCATGAGGCCCCCGCCGGCCTCAAGGAGGCCATCGACGAGATCCTCACCGACCCGCGGCTGGCGGGCGGGGCCGCGAGCGTGGTGGTGGCCGATGCCGCGGGAGGCGAGGTGCTGTACGAGCACCGGCCCACGGACCGGCTGCTGCCGGCCTCCAACACCAAGCTGATCACCTCGGCCGCGGCCATGGAGCTGCTGGGGCCCGGCTACCGCTTCCGCACCGACGTCCTCACCGAGGGCCGGCAGACCGGCCCGGTCCTCGACGGCGACCTCTATCTGCGCGGCGGCGGCGATCCGACGATGCTCGCCAAGGACTACGACGCGCTGGCGAAGAAGATCGCCGACACGGGCGTCCGGAAGGTCACCGGGCGGCTGGTCGCCGACGACACCCGGTTCGACGCCGAACGCCTCGGCCGGTCCTGGGCGGCCGACGACGAGTCCGCGTACTACGCGGCGCAGATCTCACCGCTGAGCGTCGCGCCCGACACCGACTACGACGCCGGCAGCCTCATCGTCGAGACCCGCCCGGGCGCGTCGGCGGGCGACCGGGTCACGGTGACCCCGGTGCCCGGCACCGGCTACGTACGGATCGACAACCGCGCCACCACGGCGGCCCGTGGCGCCCCGACCACGCTCTCCGTCCAGCGGCGACACGGCGGCAACACCCTCACGGTGACCGGGGCCGTCCCGGTCGGCGCCGCGCCCGTACGGCAGTGGATCAGCGTCTGGGAGCCCACCGGCCACGCCGCCGCGGTCTTCGCCGACGCGCTCAAGCGGCACGGCGTGCACCTCGCCGGCCCCACCCGGCTGGGCCTGCCCACCCCGTCCGGGGCGAGGCCGCTGGCCGTGCACCGCTCCATGCCGCTGAAGAAGCTGCTGGTGCCCTTCATGAAGCTCTCCAACAACATCCACGCCGAGGTCCTGACGAAGACCCTCGGCTACGAGGCGCCGGCGTCGGCGGGCCGCGGCACCTGGAGCGCGGGCCTCACCGCCATCCGCGGCTTCCTGGAGAAGGAGGGCGTGGACACCGCCACGCTGCGCCAGGCCGACGGCTCGGGCCTGTCGCGGCTGAACGCCCTCCCCGCCCGGCAGTTGGCCCGGCTCCTGGTCTCCGTACGGGACGCCGACTGGTACCCGGACTGGCACGCCTCCCTGCCCGTCGCCTGCGCCCCGGACCGCATGGTCGGCGGCACCCTCCGCACCCGCATGTGCCGCACGCCCGCGGCGGGCAACGCCCACGCCAAGACCGGCTCCCTGACCGGCGCCTCGGCTCTCTCCGGCTATGTGAAGGACGCCCGCGGCCGCGAGCTGGCGTTCAGCATCGTCCTGGGCGGATATCTCGCCCCGTCGGTGAAGAGCGTCGAGGACGCCATCGTGGTGACCCTGGCTTCGTCGGGCCGGGGACGGGTGACGGCGGTCCGGCCGAAGGCCATGACGGGCGGGGAGGAGTCGACGGACGTGGAGTGCTCGTGGGTGAAGGCCGGTCGGTGCTGAGAAGCGTCACTTCCGCGGCGTCACTTCCGCGCCACCGACCTCGCTGAACGCGTCGTCGAGCATCCGCTCTATGGGGGCCACCACCACGCGCACGCCCTCACGGGCCTCGTTGACGACAGCGACGATCTCCTCCATGGAGGCGCGCCAGGCGGGGCTGTCCTTGTCGAGCGTGTTGACCGTGTGGACGGCTTCGCCGCGCCGGGCGGCCAGGTCGGGGCGTCGTTCGATCTCGACCTCGGCCGCCCAGATCGTCAGCCATTGGCGGATGGGGGCTACGTCGTTGTGCTCGGCGGCCAGGGAGAATGCTTCGCTCTTCTGTCGCTCCATCTCGACCACCCGGTGCGGTGCGACGCGAGCGAGCGCGGTGAACAAGCCGTGGGGCGTGTATGCCGGCTGTGGCTCGGCAGGCTGCGTGCTCACGAACGGCTACTCCCTGGGGTTGGGAACGGCTCCTTGGGGCTGGAAGGCGTCCGCTTGCACCGTACTGATCCACACTGGCCGCGTCCGCCGAACCTGGACTCGGTCACCCCCGCAGCCGCCGGGCCCCCGCCACGGCCGCCGCCAGGGCGAGGGCGGCGGCGATGGCGGGGGTCGCGTAGCCGTTGGTCGGGCCGAAGTGCTCGACGCTCCAGCCGCCGGCGGCGGCGCCCGCGGAGATGCCGATGAGGAGGCCGGTGTAGGTGGTCGTGATGGACTCGGTGAGCCGGGCGGCGGGGGTGAGGCGCTGGACGAGGGTCATGCCGTTGATCATCGTGGGGGCGGTGGCCATGCCGGCGAGGACGAGGCATACGGCAAGGCTGCCGAGGCCGTCCGCCGCCAGCAGCGGGAGCATGGCCACCGCCATGGCCGCCACGCCCGCGATGAAGCGGGCTGTCGCCGAGCCCCGGACCGGCAGGGCGCCGAAGACGAGGCCCGCGAGGCAGGAGCCGCCGGCCTGGAGGGCGAGGATCGCGCCGCTGGCGGAGCCGTCACCGTAGGACTCGACGGCGGCGACCGTGGCCACCTCCATGGAGCCGAAGACCGCGCCGGTCGCCAGGAAGGTTACGGCCACCGTGCGCAGGCCGGGGTGGCGGAGCGGCGAGCGGTCTTTGTCATCCGTACGGGGCTCACGGGGGTGGGGCGCCGGCTCGGTGGCGCGCTGGGTAGCGAAGAGCAGAGTGCCGAGGACGAGCAGCGCGGTCGCCGTGAGCAACCCCGCCTCGGGGAACGCCGCCGTGCACAGCACCATCGCCAACGCCGGCCCCAGCATGAAGCAGAGCTCGTCCACGACCTGCTCGAAGGAGGTGGCGGTGTGCCGGGCCGCCGCGTCGTCCGCGTAGATCGCCGCCCACCGCGCGCGGGTCATCGCTCCGAGACCGGGCATCCCCGAGGACCCGGCCGCGCACACGAACAGCGTCCACGCGGGGGCTTCGTAGTGCACGCACAGCAGCATCGCCGTCGCCCCGGCCGCGAAGACGGCCACGGCCGGCACCGCCACCTTCGCCTGCCCGTGCCGGTCGACCAGCCGTCCGAGGAGGGGCTGGGCCGCCGCCGTGACCGCGATGCCGGCCGCGGAGACGGCCCCCGCGAGGGCGTACGAGTCGCGAGTCAGGGCGATCATCAGCACCATGCTGACCCCGAGCATCGACCCCGGCAGCCGGCCGAGGAGCCCCGCGAGGGTGAAGGCGAGGGAGCCCGGGGCGGTGAAGAGCCGGCGGTAGGGGGCGAGGAAGGCGACACGGGCCTGGCGCGGGCTGCGGACCGTGGGGCGGGGACGGCGGGAAGGACGGGGACGGGGGACGACGGGTCGGGAGGCCAGGAAGAGGATCACCCGTCTACGGTGGCGGCGGGGCCGATCGCCGGTCCAACACCTGATCGTTGGGCATTCACGCGCTCTGGTTGTAGATATATGCGGTGACCCGAGCCCGAGACATAGATCCCCGCCTGCTGCGCGCGTTCACCGCCGTCGCCGAGGAACTCCACTTCACCCGCGCGGCGGCCCGGCTCTTCGTCGCCCAGCAGGCGCTGAGCCGCGACATCCGCCGCTTGGAGCGCGAGTTGGGCGCGGACCTCTTCGTCCGCAGCACCCGCCAGGTCACCCTCACCGAGGACGGCCACCGGCTGCTCCCCCACGCCCGCCGCGTCCTGGCCTCCCACGACGAACTGGCCGCCGCCTTCGTCCGCGACGAACGCCCGCTGATCGTCGACGCGGGCGGCGCCAAGGTCGGCACGTCGTACCGACTCCTCCAGGAGACCCGCCGCCGCTTCCCCGACCTGGAGTTCGTGGCCCGCTTCCACACCGGCCTCACCGGCGCCGCCCCCGACATCCTCTCCGGCCGCCTGGACGTCTCCTTCGGCCGCGTGGCCGGTCTCGCGCCGGAGATCCTCTCCCGCCTGGACCACTGCCCGGTCCGTTACGAGCCCATGGCCGTCCTGCTCCCGGAGGACCACCCCCTGGCAGCCCGGACGGAAATCCCCCTGTCGTCCCTGGCCGGCGAAACCCTCTACGCGGCAGCAGGAAACCCGTCCACGGAGGAGTGGACCGACCTCGCACGGCGTCTGTTCGAGGGCCGCGGCATCCGCATGGCCGAGCCCTTTCCGGAGATCGAGGGCGAGGAGGAGTTCGTGCGGGTGGTCCGCAAGCGGGGCTGGTCGGTGCTGGCGAGCGTGGAGTTCATCGAGATGGACGGGATGGCGCTGCGCCCCATCGTCGACCCGGTGCCGCTTTCCCCGATCTCGATGGTGTGGCGGCGGGGGTTGCGGCACCGGGGGTTGGACGCGTTGCGGGGTACGGCGGGGGAGATGGGGGTGGGGGAGGGGTGGTTGAGGCGGCCTCCCGGGTCCTGGCTGCCGGAGCCGGACGAGGCGGTTGCGGCGTCTTCACGGCCGTGAGTCAGGCTCCTGCGGGCACCGCACCGGCTGCTCCGCCCCCAACGGGATGCGAGCGACGCCGGGATCATGATCGCACCATGGAGCCGCCCGCCTCTGGGGGGTGAGAGGCGGGCGGCGGTCTGTCGGGGCTTACGGCCAGCGGACCACCGGTCCTTGGCTCGGTTGACGACAGTCGGGCGCGTCCCACGGCGGTCGCCGCCCGGCCAGAGCGTGACACAGGCCGGCGTGCAGGTGCTCGGCTTCTGTGACGGTCAACCGCAGCGAGGCGACGGCGATGTGCTGGCCGCTCCTGCTGATCTGAAGCGAGAGCGCGAGTTCCCCATCGGCCGTCCAGCTATAACGCCGCTCGGGTACGGGGCTGATCAGCCACGGTGTGATGGCGCGTGCCGGGGTCATTGCCACGCCCCCGGTTCGAAGCGGTACGGGCGCGTGATGATCTCCCGGTAGGCGACGTGGCTCGTGTTGGCCTTCAGATGCGTCACCGCCCACGCCGTACCGTCCTCACCGCTGGAGAACGGTCCGCTGAAGTCTCCGCACTCCGCGCACTGCATCGTGAACGAGTGCGGCTCCGCGTCCGGCCGCCGATCCGGCTGGATGGTGTAGTCCCGGAACCGGTAGACAGAGCGCCGCACCGGCCCCCGCGCTCCCAGATGCGCACGGATCTGCGCGGCCAGGTCATCCCCGCGCCGCCCCAACTCCGCCAGCGTCGGGTCATCCTTGCCGCCGCGCCCCAGATCGGGCGCTGAAGGTGTCTGCTCGCTCACCGGGCCACCTCCACCCCGCGCAGGACACGGGCGCCCAGATCGATACTGAAGTTCGCCGCCAGCACGAGCGTGCGGCGCCGCCGCCTCTGACGCACCCGTTCCTGCCGCCGCTCGTGCGCGATCAGGTACGGGCGGACCAGGGCGATCGTGTCGCCGTCGAACACCTCACGCAGCCCGTACGGGGACCGGTGAGCCGGAAGCCACCGCGCGGCGGGGGCCGCCCCGGCCGGGCAGGCACCCGCCCGCCGACGGCCGGAACCGGGTCCGAACACGCCCCGCAGCCACGCAAGCAGCGCAGCGATAAGGTTTCGCATAGCCGAAGCTCCATTCTTCGGTGAGCCCCTGAGCGATCCCTTGACCGGATCTCTCAGGGGCGTTCTCGTTTGCGCAGCACCTAGCTTACGCACAGTGCGCACACTGTGCACAGTGTGCTCCCCAAAGTGCAGCGCGCGCAGCGTGCACAGAGCATGGAGAGGTGATCTACGAATGGCAGCGGGTAGCAGACGACCTTGAACGCCGCATCCGTGCTGGGGAGATCCCGCCGGGCGGGCGGCTTGAGAACGAGCGGGAGTTGGCAGACGTCTACAGCGTCAGCGCGGGAACGGTGCGCCGCGCCGTCCGAGAACTGCGCGAGCGCGGTTTGGTCGTGACCTTGCCCGCGAAGGGGTCCTACGTCGTTGATCCACTGCCGCCCGCTGCCAGCCCCGAGGGCGGCGAGCCGGCCGGCTGACGTGCGGTGGTCGGCCCCGCGCCCTGGTGACTCGGTGGGCGTTCACGGTCGCTCCACGAAGCCCTTCGGGCGCCTTGGGTACCGGATCGGCGCCGCCGACGTGACCGCGCTCGCGGGCCGCGTGCACGGGCTACGGCTTGCCGACGATGTGCTGACTGGGGCGACCTCATCGGGCCCGCGCTGCGCGAACCGTTCCGCCGTGCGCCTGCACCACGAGCACCCGCGCGCGGGAGCCGCCGGGTGCGCGCTCCTGGTGCAGATCGGCGAACTCGCCCACCCGCCACCATCTCCGATGTGGCGAGGCCCGGTCGGTCTCGCTGGTAGATCACCTCTGTGTCTGGGTCGCTCGTCGAGATCATGTGGCCCGCCGCGTCCTGGCCGCCCATGAGGAACTGGCGGCGGCCCGCCGCCGTGTAGAGGGTCTCGCCCGGATGTTCCCGTGAGTGGCTGGGTGGCTTCGTCGCGCGGGACTCGTCGGCTGGTGGGACGGACCGGTCGGGGAGCGACCAGTGCGCCCATCTGTGCCCGCGCACTACTGGTGCGGCGATACGCTGCGAGGGAGGCGCCGCGGATGAGCGGGCCGGCTGGCCGCACAGAGGAGAAGCTCCTATGACCACTGCCGCCGCGGGCAAGCCGGACATTCCGCCGATGCCCGAGAGAACCCCGAAGGCCCTGCGTGAGGCTATCGCCCAGCACGCGCCCCAGCTACTTCGTGACTTCGATGCGCACTGGAGGCGCGATATCGCGGACGCCTATGACCTGGCACCGGTCCCCGCGTTCATGGCCCGCTGGTGGGGTGAGTACGCGATCGCCCGTGACCCGCAGCTGGAACAGAGGGTGCACCGCCTGGAGGACGAGGCGGCGGACTCGACCGACTTCGATCGAGCTAAGGCTCTTCTCGAAGAGGCCGGCCACATCCGCCGTCTCGCTCGTCAGGTGGAGCCCGGTCAGTGACAGACGACTTCATGGGGCCGCCCTGGCAAGCCGACTGGGTCGAGGCGGCACGCACATATCGCGACGCCCTGCCCGAAGGTGTGCGCCAGCAGATCAGGCTCGGCGTGGTCGAGTTGATCACGACCAGGAACCCGTACGTCCCCAAGGATGAGCTTCCGGACGGCTACTACCTCGAACCCGCCAGATCCACTCGTCCGAGAGGGACTCATATCCTCTACTTCGACCACGGACGGGGCTGGCTGCGCTTCAACTTCGCCCGTCGAGTTGAAGATCCGCAGATCGTCGTGGAGGAGATCTTCTGGCAGTGATCAGACTGTCTCTGTATATCGGTTCGGGAACATGGCCAGAGCATGGTCGCCCCGGTGCCGCTTTCGTCGATCTCGATAGCGTGAGGCGGGGTTGCGGCGCCGGGGTATGCGTTGAGGGGGGCGGCGGGGGAGGAGTGGTTGGAGGGGGGCAGTGGGGGCCTGGCTGCCGGATCCGGATTTTCAGTGATCCTTCCGGAAATCACTGCGGTCGCTCACGACCCCGGTATGCCTCCCAAGCCATCCAGTGAAGCAATTGGTCTCGCGTTCTGCGTTTGGCTGAGCGCAACGACCTGAGGTCATCGACGGAGATGTCCAGTCTGGAGAATGTGCACTTCGGCTTCTCTCCGATCCGCAGGTCTGCGGAATTTGGAAAGCTGGCGATCAGGCACATCCAGCTGGGAACGGGGGAGGATTCCGGAAGGTAGGGCATTACGGCGAATGAGTCCGCCGAATCCAGGTTAAGGTCGGGGGCCTTTCTGCTGAATCCGCCTTTGTGTGCGGATTCTATAAGCTCGCGCATCCTTTCTCGCGAAGCGAGCATCACGGCGGCCTGGGTGGGTATGCCCATCCAGGACCGGACTTGCCTGGACTCTCTGAATTGTTTCCTCATCATGGCATTCGTGGTGATTAGTCTCCCTTAGGTCGGCTACGTCTGCATAGTTGCCCACCAGGTGGATCCTGGCCAGCGAGCTCCGATTTTCGAGTGTCGAGTCACTCGAAAATCGAGTGGTTTACGCGGACTCATGGATGACCTGATCCCTGTAGCGCGCGTATTCTGCGCGTGCCCATGGTTCGTCGTCGAAGTAAGATTCCCAAAAACCTTCTGCTGCCCAGGCGGAGGGGGTGAGGTGCAGGGAGCCCTCGTTGGTGACATTCGCGGTCCAGCAGCCAGGGATCGTGTGCGACACGATGTCGAAATGGCGAGAGTCGAAGAGTGCTGGAGCCGCCCCTCCTCCTGGGGCGATGCGGAAGTATGTGGGTCCTTCGAATTTCGCGTAAACCTCAAGTACGATGTGGGTCGCGTCGCTTCGCAGGGGTGGGGGGTGTTGCGCGGTGCTGATGTTTCGATTTCTGCAGATTTTTACGAGCACGGTATCTACCTTCACCTTCTGTTTAGGACTACCTTGTAGTCGGAGTCGTAGGCCACTTCGCCGGTTTTGGGATTGTAGTAATAGTGAACTTGGAAATCGCCGTACGGGCTTTGATGGGTTCCCGTAGTGTACTTTGCCCAATCGGCCAGCTGGCTGCCGTCGGCTGTGAGTCGCTTAATTACGTGTGGATTTTTCAGGAGGTCACCCTGGATGATCGGATCTGACTCTCTGATGGCCTGATCTGTTAGCCTTCCGTCGGGGGTGAACATTGATTCCGCCGATTCCCTCCGCAGCTTCTCTGCGAGGTCCTGCCCGCTCTTGCTTCCGGATATGAAGTTTTCGCTGGTGTCTTTTCCGGATTTTCCGAGTTCATTCAAGCACTTCGGTGCCAACCCCAGTGGGTCTGCCCCAGTCTGTGGGTTGTAGACGTACGTCGCAGGGTTGGGGGCAGGGGTGAGGCCGAAGGGGTCAGGGCAGAAATAGCGGGCTGTTTGTGGATCGTAGTATCGGAAGTAGTTATAGTGCAGGGCCGTCTCCGGGTCGAAGTACTGCCCCGGGAACCGCAGCGGCGTATAAGCCGTACTCTCCGTCGCCCAAGTCGTCGTCCCCCACAGTGTCGCCCGCGTATGCCACGCGATGCCGCCCGCCTCGTCGACCAGCTCCGTCGGCGTGCCGACCAGGTCCGTGACGATGGCGAAGAAGCGGGAGTCGAATTCCTGTTGGGTGGTGTCGTCGGTGATGCGTTCGGTCTGGGAGATGGGGCGGAGGCCGTCGTGGTCCCAGGTGAGCGTGACCGGGTGGGGGAGATCGGGTGCCGTGGTCGTCTGTTCGACCAGGGTGGGGCCGTCCCAGGTGAAGTTGACCTGCTCGGCCACCGTTGCGCCGTCTGAGTCCAGGCGCTGTTTCGCCACGCGGCGGCCGAAGGGGTCGTACAGGTAGCGCCAGGCCGTGCCGTCCGGGGTGGTGACCTGGCGTAGGCGGTCCTCCGCGTCCCATTCGTAGTGCCAGGTGTCCGGCTTCTTTGAGAGGCGGGACTTTTGGCGCAGGACCAGGCGGCCCGCTCCGTCGTGTTCGTAGCGGATCTTGCCTGCGCGGGTGATGCGGGTGCCCTCGTACGCACGGGAGCCCGTGGCCTCCTGGGCGGGGTGGTCGGTGGGCCAGGTCGCCTGGGTCTGGTTGCCCGCCTCGTCGTAGGCGTAGGTCTCCTGCCAGGCGTGCGCCTGGACAGCCGTTACCCGGCCAGCCGCGTCCAGGGTGAAGCTTTGCGGGCCGCGCAGGTGGTCATCCACGGCGGTGAGGTGGCCGTCCTGGCGGTAGGTGTAGGCCCTGTGCTGGATCCTGCCGCCGTCTCCACCCGTCAGGGATTGCGCCGTCAGGCGACCCAGCTCGTCCCACGTGCTGGTGAGGCTGAGCGCCTCGCCTATTCGGCGTTCCGTTTCGCGGCCCGCCGCGTCGTGTGCGAAGTCCAGGGTGTGGCCCGAGGCCACGAGCCCGGTGCGGTTACCCGCCGCGTCATACGAGTACTCGCTCACCGCGCCCGTCGGGGTCGTCCGGCGGGTGCGGCGGCCCAGCGCGTCGTACGCGTGGGTCAGCACCCGGCCCGCCACCATCTCCGACTTGACCCGGCCCAGCCGGTCCCGCTGGTACACGACCTCCGTGTCCGGGCCGGTCGCCGAGAGCAGGCGGCCCACCGGGTCGTACACGTAGGTCGTTTCCCGGCCCGCGGCCTCCTTCCGGAGCGTGCGGCCCAGCGCGTCGCGCTCGTAGGAGACCGTCTCGCCCAGCGGGTTCGTCCGCGAGACCAGCCGCCCCGCCGCGTCGTACGCGTACGACACCCTCCGGTCGTCGAAGTCCGTCTCGGCGACCAGACGGCCCGCCGGGTCGTACTCGTAGCCCCACGTCAGGCCCTGCGGGTTCGCCACCTCCGTCAGGCGCAGCGACGCGTCGTGCGTGAACTCGTAGCGCACGCCGTCCGGACCGGTCCTCGCCGTCAGCAGGTCGAAGTGGGTGTACTCGTATGTCGTGACGCCGCCGACCGCGTCGGTGTGCGTCGTGCAGTTGCCCTCGCCGTCGTATGTCCAGGTCTCCGACGAGCCGTCGGGGTTCTCCCGGCGGGACAGTTTGCCTTCCACCGTCCACCGCAAGAGCGTCGTCGCGCCCACCGCGTCGGTGATGCGCACCGGGCGGCCGAAGCCGTCGCGCTCGTAGCGCGTCACCGCCCCCAGCGGGTCCGTGACCTCCAACGGCAGGCCCGCCGCGTCGCAGCGGACGTGCGTCGTCTCGCCCAGGGCGTTGGTCACCGCCGCCAGGTGGCCGCGGTCGTCGTACGCGTAGTGGGTGGAGTGCCCTGCCGGGTCCGTGACCGACGTGCGGCGGCCTGCCTCGTCGTAGGTCTGCTGCCAGACGGCGCCGTCCGGGCCGGTGGTGGTCAGCGGCAGGCCCAGGTCGTTGTACGTGGCTGTGGAGCGTGCGCCGTCGGGGCGGGTGATCTCCGTCAGGCGGCCGGATTCGTCGTAGGCCAGCTCCGTGGTGTTGCCCAGCGCGTCCGTACGGGACAGCACCCGGTCGTGGCGGTCATACGTCGTCCGGGTCGTGTTTCCCAGCGGGTCGATCTCCGCCACGACCTGGCGGCGTTCGTTGACCACGTGGCGGTGGACCGCGCCCTCCGCCGTGGTGACCGTCGTGATCCGGTGGCCGGTCGCCTCGTCGCGGCCGTCGTAGTCGATACGGATCGCGATATGGCCGGCCTCGCCGCCCTCCCCGATGCAGCGATCGCGGTCGTCGTAGGCGTAGTCGTAGCGGCGGGCGTTGGTGTCGGTCCAGGAGACGACCCGGCGCCTGTCGTCATAGGCGAACCGCAGCGGGAGGCCGCTGGAGTTGACGACCTCGGTGAGGTTGCCGTCGGCGTAGCCGTAGCGGACCAGCTCCTGGTGGGTGCCGTCGTCCGCCGCGCCCGCCAGGTACAGGGCGGTGACGCGGCCGTCGGCCGTGTCGAGCTTCAGGGTGTAGCCGGCGCTGTGGACGATCCCCGTCGGCGCGCCCTCGATGTCGTACTCGAAGGTGATCCAGTGGCCGTCCCGATCGGATATCTGCTCCAGCCGGGCCTCGCCGTCGCCGCCGTTCTCGACGCCCGCCGGGCCGGTGAAGTGGCGGACCCAGCCCGTCGCCGGGTCGGTGAGGGTGTAGTCGCCGTGCGCGTCCCGCTCCAGCGGCCAGCGCGGGCCGGCCTCGGGGAGGGTGGGGACGCCGGGGGCCGGGTGCGGGTAGGCGAGGACCAGGCCGTCCTCGCTGAGGAAGACCACGCCCTCGGCGTCGATCTCCAGCCGCTGGTCCACCGTGCTCGACCAGGACGGGCCGAACCACCGGCCCGCCGCGTAGCCCGATTCGACGCGGCGCTTGAACACCAGCGGGAGCACGCCCGGCAGCGAGACGTCCGTCTGCGGCAGGAACATCCTTCCCGTCGCGAGGTCCACCGGGTCGGTGTTGCCGGTCGACCTCTCGCCGTCGGGCGTCGTCCGCTCGTGCGGCCCGTCGCTCGACGCCTTCCGCCCCGGACCCTTGTCCGGCACATGCCGGGTCGACTTGGCCGCGTTCACCCCCGTCTTCGCCGCCCCCAGCCCCTTCCCGCCCAGGATCTCGGGCAGGGCTCGGCCGAAGCCCTCGGCGGGGTCCTGGGCGAAGGCGTTGGCGACGTTCTTGATCGTGCCGACGGGGTCGTTGGCTGCCGTCACCAGGCCGGCGGCGGTGGTGTTGAGGTTGGTGTAGTACTCCGCCGGGTGCGTGAGGTTGTACGGGTCGAGCGGGTTCAGGCCGCGGACGGTGCTGACGATGCCGGCCGTGCCCTTGACGGCGCCGACGACGACGTGTTCGGCGTCCAGGCTCACGCGGGTGCCCGCGTCGCCGAGCTGTTCGTCGTAGGCGGGCTTGGGCGGGGCCAGGGCGTGGGCCTCCTCGATCGCCGTGCGGGCGGTCTCGGCGGCGGTGTTGCGCTGCGTGCGGGCGTGGTCCAGCTTGTCCTGGGCCGCCTCGGCCGCGGCGGGGCCCGGGTCGTGGAAGACGGGCTTCGGGCCGGGGTCCTCGCCCTTCTTGGCGACGGCGTTGTACGCCTTCGCCTTGACGTTGTACGCGGTGCGGGCGGCGGCGGACGCCTCCTTCGCCTTGTTGTACGCCGCCAGCGCCAGCTTGGCCTCGCCCTGGGCCCAGCTCACGGTCACGGCGTAGGCCTCCAGCGCCTTGGCCGCCTTCTCGCAGGCGTCGGCCGCCCTGAACCAGTCCTTCGGCTTGACCGACACCTCCTCCCGGAAGGCGTCCGCGGTCTTGCCGCGCCAGCGGTCGGAGTCCAGGCCCTTGAGGCCGTTGCCGACCTTGTCGAACGCCTTCTGGAAGTCCTTGAGGTGGCGCACCGTGGAGCGGATCTTCGACACGCTGCCGTAGACCAGCTTCTTGGGGTCGTCGGTCTGCCCCAGCTCCAGCTCCGAGACGTCCGCGCCCAGGTAGTTGGCGACCGACTTGGACTTGTCGCGGACCCAGTCGGCCTGGTCCTCCAGGCCGACCGCGTCGAGGACGTCGGCGCCCTTTTCGCCGACGTACTCGACGCCCTCACCGACCAGCTCCACGCCGTCCTCGACGGCGTCCTCGATCACGTCCGGCGTCGCGTCCTTGATCGCGCCGCCGACCTTGTCGATGATGCCCATCAGCGCTCACCCCCCGACTCGGACGCCGACTGCGCCTGAGTGATCACGTCGGAGACGCCGTTCTTGTCACGGATCTGGTCCGCCGTGTCCGACCACGTCTGCTTGGTCTGCTCGTGCGCCTGCTTGAAGGACTCCGCGCTGTAGTCGGGGGCGTAGACGTCCTCGGAGAACAGCTCGCTCACGGACTTCTTCTGCACCTCCTCCTCGCTCAGGTGCGGGTTGCCGGCGACCGCGTTCGCCGCGACCTTGAAGCCGCCCTTGATGTACTGCTCTTCCTCGAAGTGCGCGCCGGCCGCGAGGCCGACCTTCCGTGCCAGCACGTTGGCGTCCTGGACCAGCCCCCGTACGCCCCACTCCCACAGCTCGACGAAGTCCTCGAAGTCCTTGGCGAGCTCGTTGTGCCCCGTCTCCATCGAGGTGAGCGACAACTGGTCGAAGCCGGCGCCGATGAGTGAGCCGGTGTTGGTCCCGATCTCCTGCAGTTCGCTGATCGCCGCCCGCAGCCCCTTGGTGATCTGCTCCAGCGACTCCTTGTCGATCGCGAGGTCCGGCCCGCCTCCGCCGCTCATCGCGCGCCCTCCCCGAGGTCCTGGGCGAAGCCCGCCCCGCTCGCCGCCTTGTCTGTCGCCTTCGCCGTCCGGTCCGCCCCGTTCGGCGCGTAGTCCACCGCCACCGCGTCCGGCACGATCCCGCGCGCCGGGGGCAGCAGCATCGAGCCGTCCTCGTCGGCGACGTTCACGGCCACCCCGGCCGGGACGCCCAGGCTCGGGATCACGATGTCCAGGAGCCGGGCGCCGAGGACGCTCAGGTACTCCCACTCCTCGTCGGGCGCCGCCCCGCGGGCGCGGGCGAAGCGGGACAGGGCCTCCTCGTCGGTGAAGGCGTAGATCCAGCGGATGCCGTCGCGCGCGGCCGACATCATGCCCCCGTCGGCGAGCGGGACCAGGACCGCCGCGCGCCGGAACTCTCCTATCAGCGCGCCCGGTTCACCCTCCCCGGACCGCATTGCGGCTATCTCGTCCGACACGTCCGAGCCGGAGTCCATCCCCGCCCCCTGTAACAAATCGAAATCACGGACTCCGCACGACCGTACGACATGGAGTCATCGACGCATGACGCAGGGTGGCGGGTGGTTTGCGCCAGCTTTCCAGCCACATGCCGCACGCCGCACCCGCCGGGGGCCGCTCACCACCGACCGCCCCCACCCGTGAGTGCAAGGTTTCGTCCGCGTCACCTGCCGCCACAGTGCGGTAATCCGGTGCCCCTACGGTCGGTCAGCACACCACCCCCGCGCACAGCAAGCGAACGCGAGCGCAAGCCCTGTGGAGGCGTGATGCCCAGCCCGACGCCCACCCCGACCCCCACCCCGACGTCCCCGCCCGGCCGACCCCCCACCCCCGGCGACGACGGCTCCGTCGCACGTGCCCGGGGCCGCTGGATCCAGGAGTGGGATCCGGAGGACGAGACCTTCTGGCGTACGAAGGGCGAGCGGATCGCCACCCGCAACCTGGTGTTCTCCATCCTCTCCGAGCACATCGGCTTCTCGATCTGGAGCCTGTGGTCGGTGATGGTGCTGTTCATGGGGCCGGAGTACGGGGTCGACCCGGCCGGGAAGTTCTTCCTGGTGGCGCTGCCCACCCTGGTCGGAGCCGTGCTCCGGGTGCCGTACACCTTCGCCGTGGCGCGCTTCGGCGGCCGGAACTGGACGGTGTTCAGCGCCGTGCTGCTGCTGGTCCCGGCGACAGCGGCCGCCATGGTGATGGAGCCGGGCACCTCGTACGGGACCTTCCTGCTGGTCGGCGCGCTCGCCGGCGTCGGCGGCGGCAACTTCGCCTCCTCCATGACCAACATCAACGCCTTCTACCCACTGCGGAAGAAGGGCTGGGCCCTGGGCCTCAACGCGGGCGGCGGGAACATCGGCGTGCCCGTGATCCAACTCGTCGGGCTGCTCGTCATCGGCACCGCGGGCGCCGCCCACCCGCGCGTCGTGCTCGCCGTCTACATCCCGCTCATCGTGCTCGCCGCCGTGCTCGCCGCGCTGTGCATGGACAACCTCGCGCCGGTGCGGAACGACGGCGGTGCCGTCCGGGAGGCGGCGCGCGACCCGCACACCTGGATCATGTCCTTCCTCTACGTCGGCACCTTCGGCTCGTTCATCGGCTACAGCTTCGCCTTCGGGCTGGTGCTGCAGAACCAGTTCGACCGCACCCCGCTCCAGGCCGCCTCGCTCACCTTCATCGGGCCGCTGCTGGGCTCGCTCATCCGGCCCGTCGGCGGCCGCCTCGCCGACAGCCTGGGCGGGGCGCGGGTCACGCTGTGGAACTTCGCCGCCATGGCCGCGGCGGCGCTGGTGGTCGTCTACGCCTCCGCCGAGCGCTCGCTCCCCGTCTTCCTCGTCGGCTTCATCGCCCTCTTCGTCTTCAGCGGGCTCGGCAACGGCTCCACCTACAAGATGATCCCCGCCATCTTCCGCGCCAAGGCGCTCGCCCGCGGGCTCACCGGGGAGGCCGCGGAGACCTACGGGCGGCGGCTCTCGGGCGCGGCCATGGGACTGATCGGCGCGGTCGGCGGCCTGGGCGGCCTCGCCATCAACCTCGCCTTCCGGCAGTCCTTCCTGACCGGCCACTCCGGCACCCCCGCCTTCGTCTCCTTCCTCGCCTTCTACGCCCTGTGCGCCGCGCTGACCTGGGCCGTATACCTGCGCCGGGCCCGCTCGGCGGAGGGGGCCGCGCAGCCCGTGGCCGATACCGCGCGGTCCCGGCCCGCCGTCTACGCGGACGTGTAAGTCTCCGTAACACCAGGGAAATCCGTCCGAACCGCGCCCGTCACGGGGCGCGAGGAGGATACGGAGACCGCAGGCGTACGCCGCCGTCTCGGCGGTGCACGTGAACGACAGCGGATCGGGGCGAGAAGCGATGCACGGAAACCCCCCCACGGGTCAGCACTCCCAGGGGCAACCCCCCACACGCGCGGGGCGGTACCTCCGGGATCGGGACCGGGACCGGCACCCCACGAGCCGGTCCCGGCACCGTCACGGACCGCCGCCGGACGACGGTGCCGGTGCCAGTCCCGGTGCTGATGCGGGAGCCGGTCCCGGTACCGGTGCTGATGCCGGTGTCGGCGGTGCGGTGCCCGTGGACGGCGCGGCGCCCGTGGAGGGCGCGGGCCCCGCCGCCGGCGCGCCGGGCCCCGCCACCGCCACCGCCCCGGCCTCCGGCCCCGCCCGTGCCGTCGCCGAGAGTCCCGGCGACGCCGCCGTCGGGCCGCTCGCCGGATTCACCGTCGGTGTCACCGCGGCCCGTCGGGCCGAGGAGTTGGCCGCCCTGCTGCGGCGGCGCGGGGCCGCGGTGCTGCACGCGCCCGCGCTGCGCATCGTGCCGCTGCCCGACGACACCGAACTGCTCGACTCCACCAAGCGGTTGATCGCCGACGCGCCCGACGTCGTCGTGGCCACCACGGCCATCGGCTTCCGCGGCTGGATCGAGGCCGCGGACGGCTGGGGGGTGGGCGAGGAGCTGCTGGAGCGGCTGCGCGGTGTCACGCTGCTCGCCCGCGGGCCCAAGGTGCGCGGCGCGATCCGGGCCGCCGGACTCACCGAACACTGGTCGCCCGCCTCCGAGTCGATGGCCGAGCTGCTGGACCACCTGCTGGCGCAGGGCGTCTCCGGCCGCCGGATCGCGGTGCAGCTGCACGGCGAACCGCTGCCCGGCTTCGTCGAGTCGCTGCGGGCCGGCGGCGCCGAGGTCATCGGGGTGCCCGTCTACCGCTGGATGCCGCCGGCGGACCTCGCCCCGCTGGACCGGCTGCTGGACTCGGCGGTCGGCCGCTCGGTGGACGCCATCACCTTCACCAGCGCCCCCGCCGCCGCCGGCCTGCTGGACCGGGCCCGGGAGCGCGGGATGTTCGACGCGCTCCTCGACGCGCTCCGCCACGACGTGCTGCCGGCCTGCGTGGGGCCGGTGACCGCGCTGCCGCTCCAGGCCCTCGACGTGCCCACCCGACAGCCCGAGCGGTTCCGGCTCGGCCCGCTGGTGCAGCTGCTGACCGGTGAACTCCCCGGCCGGGCGGGCCCACTCCCGGTCGCCGGCCGGCGACTGGAGATCCGCGGCCACGCGGTCCTCGTCGACGGCGAGCTCCGCGCGATCCCCCCGGCCGGGATGGCCCTGCTGCGCGCCCTCGCCCGCCGCCCCGGCTGGGTCGTCGCCCGCGCCGACCTGCTGCGCGTCCTCCCGGGCTCCGGCCGCGACGAGCACGCCGTGGAGACCGCGATGGCGCGGCTCCGCAGCGCCCTCGGCACCCCGAAGCTGATCCAGACCGTGGTCAAGCGCGGCTACCGGCTGGCGCTGGACCCGGTCGTGGAGACGAAGTACGGGGAGCCGGAGGGCGCGAGCGAGGGCTGAGGGCGGAGCGGGGGCGCGCGCCCCGGGCCGGGGGCGCAACCGCCGGCCTTCTGCGGGCTTTTCGCGGAGAGTGGCTCCAGGCACTCTGGGGAGAGCGGTATCCCCCAGCGGAGGCGCCGGACCCCCAGCGGGGGCGCCGGACCGTGCCTCGCGTACCGAAGGAGTGACCAGAGCATGGCGGCGTCGGCCTCCTACGACCTGCGGTTCGACTCCGGGAGGGTCTGTCTGGACCTGGTGGCCACGGTCGGCGGGCGGCTCAGCGAGGAGCCGGTGGAGCGGCTCGACGGGCCGGAGCGGCTGCGCGCCTGGCTGATGGGGGCGGAGCTGGTGCCGCTCGGGACGTGCCTGGAGGCGGTGGACGCCGCCTGGCTCACGCGCTTCCAGGCCGCGCGCGACCTGCTGCACCGGGTGGTCCACGCGGAGTTGGACGTCGATCCCGGTCAGGCCACCGCCGCCGACCTGGAGCGGCTGAACGCGCTGGCCTCGACCGCCCCGCCCGCCGTACGGGCGGTACGGAACTCCGATGGCACCCTGGTCCGCGTCATCGCCGTCACGCCCGACTGCGGGGCGCTGCTGGCGCAGATCGCGCGGGACGCCGTCGAGTTGCTCACCGACCCGGTGGCCCGGGGGCAGCTGCGGCAGTGCGAGGGAGAGACCTGCTCGCTGGTCTATCTGGACACCTCGCGCGGGCGCCGCCGCCGCTGGTGCTCCAGCGAGGTGTGCGGCAACCGGGAGCGGGTCGCCCGCCACCGCCGCCGCGCGGTCGCCGCCGCCCGGCCGTGACCACCCCGGCGCTGCCGTACGCGTCCGCCCTGCCCTGCCGCCCTGACACGGCACCCGTCCGCCCAGCCTGACTGTCCGGCCCCGACCCCGTCCGCCTGACCTGGCCGTCCGGCGCCGACGACTCCCGTCCGCCCGGCCGTGAATCTTCCTCGCGCGTCGTTGAGTCGATCCGCGCTCCCGTCCGTAGTCACCAGTACGGGGCCGGACGTAGGTCCCGGGCACGCGGCCCACGAAACCCGGGGGAGAAGGAACCATGCGCGACCCGCACCGGGCCCGGTGGTGGCGATGACGACGACGCTGTCGATGACGACACACGCCGTGCCAGGTGTTCACACCGCAGTATCGACCCGGGGGGTTTGGGTGCGCGAGGATGCCGCCGTGACCGAGAGGACGACGCCGGAAGACGAGCTCATGCGGGCTCTCTACCAGGATCACGCGGGGCCGCTCCTGGCCTTCGTCCTGCGGCTGGTGGCGGGCGACCGCCACCGGGCGGAGGACGTGGTGCAGGAGACGCTGCTGCGCGCCTGGCGCAACGCCGACCAGCTGAAGAACGCGACCGGATCGGTGCGGCCCTGGCTGGTGACGGTCGCCCGGCGCATCGTCATCGACGGTCACCGCAGCCGTCAGTCGCGCCCGCAGGAGGTCGATCCGACCCCGTTGGAGGCCATACCGGCCGCGGACGAGATCGATCGGGCGCTGCGTCTGATGACCATCTCCGACGCGCTGGGCGACCTCACCGACGCCCACCGGGAGGCGCTTGTCGAGACCTACTTCAAGGGCCGTACGGTGAACGAGGCGGCCGAGGTGCTGCGGGTGCCGGCCGGGACGGTCAGGTCCCGGGTCTTCTACGCGCTGCGCTCGATGAGGCTCTCGCTCGAGGAACGGGGAGTGACGGCATGACCCCGCCGGCACAGCACAGCGATGTCGGCGCCTACGCGCTGGGCATCCTCGACGACGCGGACGCCACCCGGTTCGAGGAACACCTCGTGGAGTGCGACCGCTGCGCCGCCGAGCTGGAGGAGCTCATGGGGCTGACTCCGGCGCTGGCCGAGTTCGCCCAGACCGCGCCCACCCCCGAGACGATCACCGCCACCCCCGGTCCTGAGCTGCTCGACCGGCTGCTGGCGGAGGTCGGCGCCACCCGCGCCAAGCGGCGGCGCGGCCGGCTGTACCTGGTCGCCGCGGCGGCCGCGCTGATCGTCGCGGCGCCCCTGGTCACCGCCGTCGCGGTGCGCGAGGACTCCGGCGCGGGGGAGCCGCGCACCTTCGCCGCCGCCGCCCGCCAGGTCTACGAGGCCGGCGACCGGCTCCCCGGCACCGTCGACCCCGTCACCAAGGTCTCCGCCGAGGTCTCGCTGGAGTCCCAGGGCTGGCGCGGCACCTATGTCGCCCTCAAGCTCGGCAACGTCAAGGGACAGCGGGAGTGCCAGCTGATCGCGGTCGGCAAGAGCGGCACCGAGGAGGTCGTGAGCACCTGGGCGGTCCCCGAGGGCGGCTACGGGGTGCCGGGCGACGGCTCGAAGTGGAACAAGGAGCCCCTCTACACCCTCGGTGGCGCCGCCATGAACCGGGACGAGATCGACCGTTTCGAGGTCCGCACCCTGAAGGGGGAGCGCCTGGCGACGGTGAAGGTCTGAGGCCGGGCGCCCCCGCCTGACCCCCCGCCCGGTTCGGGTGCGGATTTCCGTGTTCCGGCAGGTGCGCGGATGCCCCGGTTCGCGTACGGTTGACGGCTGCCCTACGCACATCAGAAGGGGGCCTGGTGGCCGCGCACAACGCCACGCACGCCGCACCGACGACGGCACCGCGAGAGGTGGACCCGACCGGCGACGGTGCCGACGGAGTCCGTGACCGGGAGATCCGGATCGAGCAGACGCATCTCGACCGGGTCTACCGGCGCCTTGAGGAGAAGATCCACGAGGCGGAGTTCCTGATGGACGACGCCGCCAAGCGTGCCCAGGTCGGCACGCCCGGCGCGCTCGCCGAGCGGGACGCCCAGGTGTTCCGCGCCGGGGTGCACCTCAACCGGCTCAACAGCGAGTTCGAGGACTTCCTCTTCGGCCGGATCGACCTGCTGCTCGGCAAGGACGGCGAGCGCGGGCCGGACGGCGCGTACACCTCCGTGGAGCCGGCCGAGGACGCCGTGCGCACCGACGACGCCGGCCGCCCGCACGCCGAGATCGCCGAGACGCTGCACATCGGGCGGCTCGGCGTGCTCGACGCCGACTACTCCCCGCTGGTGATCGACTGGCGCGCCCCCGCCGCCGCCCCCTTCTACCGCTCCACCCCGGTCGCGCCCGGCCGCGTGGTGCGCCGCCGCGTCATCCGCTCCAAGGGACGCCGGGTGCTCGGCGTCGAGGACGACCTGATGCGCCCGGAGCTGACCGCGACCCTCGACGGCGCCGAGCTGCCGGCTGTCGGCGACGGCGCGCTGATGGCGGCGCTGGGCCAGGCCCGGAGCCACACCATGCGCGACATCGTCGCCTCCATCCAGGCCGAGCAGGACATGGTGATCCGGGCCCCCGCCGCCTCCATCACCGAGGTCGAGGGCGGCCCGGGCACCGGCAAGACCGCGGTGGCGCTGCACCGAGCCGCCTACCTGCTCTACCAGGACCGGCGGCGGTACGCGGGCGGCATCCTGATCGTCAGCCCCACCCCGCTGCTGGTCGCCTACACCGAGGGCGTGCTGCCCTCGCTGGGCGAGGAGGGACAGGTCGCCATCCGCGCGGTCGGCTCCCTCGTGGACGGCGCGGAGGCCACCGCGTACGACGAGCCCGCCGTGGCCCGGATCAAGGGCTCCTCGCGGATGGTCAGGCTGCTGCGCCGGGCGGCGCGTGGCGCGCTGGAGTCGGGTCCGGCCCCCGCGCGGGGCGGCGACCCCGGCCGGCGGCGGCGCCCCGGGGGCCGTCCTGTGGAGGACGGCCAGCTGGCGCTGGACGGCCTCGACGGCACCGGGGCCGCGGCATCGCGCGGCTCCGAGGCGGCCGGCGGGACCCCGGACCGGCTGCGGGTGGTGGCCTTCGGGCGCCGCGTCGAGCTGGAGGCGGCCGAGCTCCAGCGCATCCGGCAGGTGGCGCTGGGCGGCACCGCTCCGGTCAACCTGCTGCGCCCGCGGGCCCGGCGGCTGATCCTGGACGCCCTGTGGCAGCGCTCCGGCGGCACCCAGCGCTACACGGACCCCGAGCTGGCCGCCGAGGCGCGCTCCGCCTTCGACGAGGACATCTCCACCGAACCGGACTTCATCGGCTTCCTCGACGCCTGGTGGCCGGAGCTGACCCCGCGCGGCGTGCTGGCCGCGATGGCGGACGAGAAGCGGCTGGGGCGCTGGGCGCGGCGCATCCTCAACCCCCGCGAGGCGCGGCTGCTGGCCCGCTCCCTGAAGCGGCTGGGCGGCGACGGGCGGGGGCCGCTGTCGGTGCACGACGTGGCGCTGCTGGACGAGCTGCACTCGGTGCTGGGCGCCCCGGCCCGCCCCCGCAAGCGGGAGCTCGATCCGCTGGACCAGCTCACCGGTCTCGAGGAGCTGAGCACCTACGCCGACCGGATGGGCGGTGGCCGGTCCCGCGCGGAGCGGCTGGAGCGGCTTCGGGAGGAGGCGCGCACCGACTACACCCATGTCATCGTCGACGAGGCGCAGGACCTGACGCCCATGCAGTGGCGGATGGTGGGGCGGCGCGGCCGCCACGCCACCTGGACCGTCGTCGGCGACCCGGCGCAGAGCTCGTGGTCCGACCCGGACGAGGCGGCCGAGGCCCGCGCCGAGGCGCTGGGCAGCCGCCCGCGCCGTCGCTTCACGCTGACCGTGAACTACCGCAACCCGGCGGAGATCGCCGAGCTGGCGGCCAGGGTGCTCGCCCTGGCCATGCCCGGCATGCGCTCCCCGGAGGCGGTCCGCTCCACCGGCATAGAGCCCCGCTTCGCCGTCCTCGACGGACACCGGGCGGACCGGCGCGGGGTCGAGGCGAGCGCCTACGGCACGGCCGGTGACGACGAGACCGAGGCGCTCGCCGCCTGTGTGCGGGAGGAGACGCGGCGGCTGCTGGCGGAGGTGGACGGCACGGTCGGCGTGGTCGTCGCCATGGCCCGGCGGGAGCAGGCCCGCGAGTGGCTGGCCGGGCTCGGCGACCGCGCGGTGGCGCTGGGCAGCCTGGAGGCGAAGGGCCTGGAGTACGACGCCACGGTCGTGGTCGCGCCCGCCGAGATCGCGGACGAGTCCCCGGCGGGCCTGCGGGTCCTCTACGTGGCGCTGACCCGGGCCACCCAGCAGCTGACGGTGGTCTCGGGCGGGCGGGACGAGCCGGACGCGGCGGGGGTGCCTGACCTGCTGCGGGACTGAGCCGCGCCGACGGCCGCGGGGCCGGGCCGGGGGCGCGGTGAGCCCGGAGGGGGCCGGAGGGGCGAGAAGCGGCCGGAGGGGGTGTCCGGGAGGCTGCCCGGCCCCGGTGTCGTCGTCGGGGCTCGGCGCCCCCGCCAGGGGCGTCGTCGGGCTCGGCGCGGCCGGAGGGCCGTCGTCGGATTCCGCCCTCCGGAGCGGACCTGGCCGGGGTTCCTCCGGGGCTCCGTCCGCGGAACGGCGGGGGAAACGCCCCGCGAATGCCCGGGATCGGCGCGTCGTCGGGAATGAACCGGATGGACCACTGAGACGGGAATCGCATCCGGCGATCGTTTGTTAGCCTTGCAGTGGCACCGGCTCGATCCAAGCCCCCGGGCCCAACCTTCGTCGCTTCGAGCGACCACTTGCCGCGAGGCGAGCATGGCGGGTCGGTGCCACCTCAGCATTCAGCCGAACAGGTCCGCGTCAGCTCATGACGCGGACCTGTTCGGCTTGCGGGCCCTTGCGGCCCTGCACGATTTCGAACTCGACCTGCTGTGCATCGGTGAGGCTGCGGTATCCGGTGCCGTTGATCGAGCTGTAGTGGACGAAGACGTCCGGTCCGCCGCCGTCCTGGGCGATGAACCCGTAGCCCTTCTCGGCGTTGAACCACTTGACGGTGCCCTGGGCCATGCCCGTGCTCCCTGCTGCTTTGCCGTGATCTCGAAAATGACCTCCGCGCGCGGTGCGGCAGTCGCGCTGCGCGGGCTCCGCACACCGCGTGTACCTGCGTTTTCGCGCACGTGGTCGCGCCAGATCCTAGGGACTTCGGTGCCGCGCGCCGCCCCGCCTCGCCCGGCTGTTCCCGCGAAGGAGTGGGGGCTTCCACCCGGCTGACCCCATCTCGTATTGCAGAACAATATTTCCGAAACTCGGGGTTGGTTACCTCGTACCGACAGGTAGGTGCGACGATCTGATGGCGTGGGCCCAGGGGCTCCCTGGTCCGCGGTTACACGTGAAACAAGGGAAAGCAGAGGAACACGGCCATGGCAACGGCGCCTAGCGTCTCGTACTCGATGACGGTCCGACTGGAGGTGCCGGCCGGTGGCAGCGCCGTGAGCCAGCTGACCACGGCCGTGGAGTCCTCCGGCGGGTCGGTCATCGGCCTCGACGTGACCGCCTCCGGTCACGAGAAGCTCCGGATCGACGTCACCATCGCCGCGACCTCCACCGCGCACGCCGACGAGATCGTCGAGAAGCTGCGCGGCATCGAGGGCGTCTCGCTGGGCAAGGTCTCCGACCGCACCTTCCTGATGCACCTCGGCGGCAAGATCGAGATGTCCTCCAAGCACCCGATCCGCAACCGTGACGACCTCTCCATGGTCTACACCCCCGGTGTCGCCCGGGTCTGCCAGGCCATCGCGGAGAACCCCGAGGACGCCCGCCGCCTGACCATCAAGCGCAACAGCGTCGCCGTGGTCACCGACGGCTCCGCCGTGCTGGGCCTGGGCAACATCGGCCCCATGGCCGCCCTGCCGGTCATGGAGGGCAAGGCCGCCCTCTTCAAGCGCTTCGCCGGCATCGACGCCTGGCCGATCTGCCTGGACACCCAGGACTCTGATGAAATCGTCGCCATCGTCAAGGCGATCGCCCCCGGCTTCGCCGGCATCAACCTGGAGGACATCTCCGCCCCGCGCTGCTTCGAGATCGAGGCCCGACTGCGCGAGGCCCTGGACATCCCCGTCTTCCACGACGACCAGCACGGCACCGCCATCGTGGTCCTCGCCGCGCTCACCAACGCGCTGCGGGTGGTCGGCAAGGCCATCGAGGACGTGCGGGTGGTCATGTCCGGTGCCGGCGCGGCGGGCACCGCCATCCTCAAGCTGCTGATCGCCGCCGGCGTCAAGCACGCCGTGGTCGCCGACATCGAGGGCGTGGTGCACGCCGGCCGGGCCGACCTGGTCGACGCCGACACGAGTTCTGACATGGCATCGCTGCGTTGGATCGCGGACAACACCAACCCCGAGGGTGTCACCGGCACGCTGAAGCAGGCGGTGCGGGAGGCCGACGTGTTCATCGGCGTCTCGGCGCCCAACGTGCTGGGCGGCGAGGACGTCGCCGCGATGGCCGAGAACGCGATCGTCTTCGCACTGGCCAACCCCGACCCCGAGGTGGAGCCGGCCCTCGCCCGGCAGACCGCCGCGGTGGTGGCCACCGGCCGCTCCGACTTCCCCAACCAGATCAACAACGTGCTGGTCTTCCCGGGCGTCTTCCGCGGCCTGCTGGACGCCCAGTCGCGCACCGTGAACACCGAGATGATGCTCGCCGCCGCCCGGGCGCTGGCCGACGTGGTGCACGACGAGGAGCTCAACGCGAACTACATCATCCCGTCGGTCTTCAACGACAAGGTCGCGGGGGCCGTCGCGGGGGCCGTCCGGGACGCCGCCCGAGCCGTGACCGCGACGGTCGACGTGAACGGCGTCTGAGGCCGGTAGAACCGCTTGTCGCGCGACGCGCCGCCCTGCTGGGACGGCGCGTCGCGCGGTGTGCCACTTGGCCCCTCGCCATAGGGTGACGGGCAGAAAACCGGCCGCCACGGTGCTCTTCGTGTGACCTTCGAGGGCGCCGGATTGGCTTTCCCGCCACAGGTGCGGGCAGGATGCGTTCCGGGCGCGAGGGTCTGAACCAGTGGACCCGGGTCCGGGGACTGTCCGAGGGCCCTGGCAGCATCGGCTTCGATCTCACGCCTCATTGGCAAGAAGAACACGGGAGTACAACATGAACCGCAGTGAGCTGGTGGCCGCCCTGGCCGACCGCGCCGAGGTGACGCGCAAGGACGCCGACGCCGTCCTGGCCGCCTTCGCCGAGACCGTCGGCGAGATCGTCGCCAAGGGCGACGAGAAGGTCACCATCCCCGGCTTCCTGACCTTCGAGCGCACCCACCGTGCCGCTCGCACCGCGCGTAACCCGCAGACCGGCGACCCGATCCAGATCCCGGCCGGCTACAGCGTGAAGGTCTCCGCGGGCTCCAAGCTCAAGGAAGCCGCCAAGGGCAAGTAAGGCCACCGCGCCCGTCGCGCGGGCGTGAGAAGAGGGCGGCCACCCGGGGAAGGGTGGCCGCCCTCGGGCGTTCCATGGGGCCTGTGCGGCCGCCTACGGGCCTGTGCGGCCCCGCGGCGGGCCGCCGGGCCCCGTACGTCGTGTACGGCCTGTACGGGCCGTACAGGCCCGTACAGGCCGTACGGGGCTGACGGTGTGACCAGGGTGGGGCCGGCTGTGAGCCGGCGCCGCGTCAGGAACCGCTGGGGAGCTCGACCTTGGCGCCGAGGCTCTGGAGCTTCTGCATGAAGTTCTCGTAGCCGCGGTTGATCAGGTCGATGCCGTGCACCCGGGAGGTGCCCTGCGCCGCCAGCGCCGCGATCAGGTAGGAGAAGCCGCCGCGCAGGTCGGGGATGACCAGGTCGGCGCCCTGCAGCTTGGTCGGGCCGGAGACGACCGCCGAGTGCAGGAAGTTGCGCTGGCCGAAGCGGCAGGCCGAGCCGCCCAGGCAGTCGCGGTAGAGCTGGATGTGGGCGCCCATCTGGTTCAGCGCCGAGGTGAAGCCCAGCCGGGACTCGTAGACCGTCTCGTGCACGATCGACAGGCCGGACGCCTGGGTCAGGGCGACCACCAGCGGCTGCTGCCAGTCGGTCTGGAAGCCGGGGTGGACGTCGGTCTCCAGGGCGATGGCGTTCAGCGAGCCGCCCGGGTGCCAGAAGCGGATGCCCTCGTCGTCGACCTCGAAGGCGCCGCCGACCTTCCGGAAGGTGTTGAGGAAGGTCATCATCGAGCGCTGCTGGGCGCCGCGCACGTAGATGTTGCCCTCGGTGGCCAGCGCGGCCGACGCCCAGGAGGCCGCCTCCAGGCGGTCCGACAGGGCGCGGTGGTTGTAGCCGCCGAGCTTGTCGACACCGGTGATCCGGATGGTCCGGTCGGTGTCCATCGCGATGATCGCGCCCATCTTCTGCAGCACGCAGATGAGGTCCTCGATCTCCGGCTCGACCGCCGCGTTGGACAGCTCGGTCACGCCCTCGGCCAGCACGGCCGTCAGCAGGACCTGCTCGGTGGCGCCGACCGAGGGGTAGGGCAGGCGGATCTTGGTGCCGCGCAGCCGCTGCGGGGCCTCCAGGTACTGGCCGTCCGCGCGCTTCTCGATCGTCGCGCCGAACTGCCGCAGCACCTCGAAGTGGAAGTCGATGGGCCGGCCGCCGATGTCGCAGCCGCCCAGGCCCGGGATGAAGGCGTGGCCGAGGCGGTGCAGCAGCGGGCCGCAGAAGAGGATCGGGATGCGCGAGGAGCCCGCGTGCGCGTCGATGTCCGCGACGTTGGCGCTCTCCACGCGGGTCGGGTCCAGGACCAGCTCACCGGTCTCGTCGCCGGCGCGCACGGTCACGCCGTGCAGCTGGAGCAGGCCGCGCACCACGCGGACATCGCGGATGTCGGGCACATTGCGCAGCCGGCTCGGCTCACTGCCGAGCAGCGCGGCGACCATGGCCTTGGGCACGAGATTCTTCGCGCCGCGGACACGGATCTCGCCTTCCAGCGGGGTGCCGCCGTGGACGAGCAGTACATCATCGATGCCGGTCATCTGGTCTCGCGTTCCTGGGATGGGCAGGGGCAGAGCAAAAGAGTAAACGCCGCGCGAAGCGCCTCCGTCAGGCCGAGGGGGTCGTTTCGGCAACCGGAGCGCGGTATTCACACGCTGCGTGCGGGCATGGGGACGGGCGGTTACGGAAGCGGGTGTTCCGGGTGACGTCCGTGCCGCCGGCCGGGTCGCCGCCCGCCGCCGCGAGGGCGCGCCCCACGCTCCGTGCGGCCCCGACGACCCAAGGTGGCCCCCGGCGGCGTGCGCCGCGCCTGCGTTCGTACGCCCCGACCTGCGCTCGGACGGGACTCGTCTTCCACTCCCCCTCCGGGCCCGAAATGGGGGATCATGTGGCCATGACCGAGGTGTCCTCGCTCACAGGGCGACTACTTGTCGCGACACCCGCGCTGGCCGACCCGAACTTCGACCGCGCGGTGGTGCTTCTCCTCGACCACGACGAGGAGGGCTCGCTGGGGGTTGTGCTCAACCGTCCGACGCCGGTGGGGGTCGGGGACATCCTGGAGTCCTGGGCGGCGCTGGCGGGGGAGCCGGGGGTGGTCTTCCAGGGCGGCCCCGTCTCCATGGACTCCGCGCTGGGCGTGGCCGTGGTGCCCGGCGAGGCGGACCGGGAGGAGCGGGCGGGCCTGCCCTCCTCGGTGGCCGGCGACGGGCCGTTGGGCTGGCGCCGGGTGCACGGCGCGATCGGCCTGGTCGACCTGGAGGCGCCCCCCGAGCTGCTGGCCGCCGCCCTCGGCTCGCTGCGGATCTTCGCGGGGTACGCCGGCTGGGGCCCGGGCCAGTTGGAACAGGAGCTGTCCGAAGGCGCCTGGTACGTGGTCGAGTCGGAGCCCGGCGACGTGTCCTCGCCCGACCCGCAGCGGCTGTGGCGCTCGGTGCTGCGGCGCCAGCGCAGCGAACTGGCGATGGTGGCCACGTATCCGGACGATCCGTCGCTCAACTGACGCCCCCACCCGCCGATTCGACCCGACCGACCGGACCCCGACCGGCGGGGCGTTTTCCAGCCGGGCGAAGCGGGCCCCCGGGATCTTCGAAGTTCCCCACGGAGTACGCGGGTTGGGGGCGTCGACCGGTCACGGCTCGGGTCGGCTGGTGTCGCTGACCAGGTCGGCGGCGTTCGGCTCGGCCGGCTGCGGCTTTCGTCCCGCGCCTTCGGCGCACAGCGAGCGGCTACGGGGAGGAAGGGGGTGTGGGCCTGCCCCGTCGCCGTCTGCCGGCCGGTGGGCCGGAGCCGATGAACGAGGAGCGCGTATCGCCGGGATCCAGAGACCCTTGCAGAGTCGTTTGATCTGGTGCTTGATACGCATCAAGCGATTCTGCGAGGACATGCCGGCTCTCGTCGGGAGCCGATCATGCCCATCGCCCGCCGAGCGTCAGAGTCGCGCCGCCGGGCGCTGGTCTGGGCGGGGCGGCGCTCGCCGGGGGCATGGCCGGATACGCCCTTCCCGGGCGGCGGCCGGGGTGGCAGCGCTGGGGCTGGCGTGGCGCCCGGGGACAGCGTGCCCGGCGCCGGCCGCCCCGGCCGCCACGGGTGCGGAGGGCCTCGGCCCGGCCGCTCCCCGCACCCCACGGGCGTGAGTACCCTTGGTCCGTATGAGCACTCTTGAGCCCGAGCGCGGGGCAGGTACGGGGACCCTCGTTGAGCCGACACCGCAGGTGTCGCACGGTGACGGCGACCACGAGCGCTACGCCCATTACGTACAGAAGGACAAGATCATGGAGAGCGCGCTCTCCGGATCTCCGGTGGTCGCCCTGTGCGGCAAGGTCTGGGTGCCGGGTCGTGACCCGAAGAAGTACCCGGTCTGCCCGATGTGCAAGGAGATCTTCGACGGCATGGGCGCCGGCGACGACAAGGGCAAGGACGGCAAGGGCGGCGGCAAGAAGTAGCCAGTCGCCCCGGCCGCGCCCGGCGGCTCGGCTGTCCGCCCACGGCGCGCCCGGTCGACACCCCCGCGAGACGGGGGGCTGACCGGGCGCGCCGCGTTGTTCCCGTCCGGCGACGGCCGTCGCGCTTCGTGAACATCGCGCCGGGAGGCGAGCGCCCGGACCGCGGAAGCCCGCGCCCGACCGGGGCTCCACCCGGGGTCGAGCGTCGCGGGGCAGGGGAACAGCGGGTGGCGGCCGACGCCCCGGCCCGCCGATCGCCACGAGGGGTGCGCCATGCGGCTGTGGGGACTCGACCGCTCCGACCGACGCCTCGTGGACCCCGGACCGCCACAGGCGGCGCGGCTCCCCTACCCCGACGGCTGGTTCGCCCTGGCCACCGGTGCGGAGCTGAAGCCCGGCACGGTGCTGAACCGGCGGCTCACGGGTGAGGACGTGGTCCTCTACCGGACCGCGAGCGGGCGGCCTCGCGCGGTCCGGCCCTACTGCCCGCACCTGGGGGCGCACCTCGGCCACGGCGCCACGGTCCGGGGCGAGAACATCCGCTGCCCTTTCCACCACTTCCGGTTCGGCCCGGACGGGGTGTGCGTCGCGACCGGCTACGGCACCCCGCCGCCCAAGGCCCGGCTGGCCACCCTGCCGTGCCGGGAGCTGGACGGCCTCGTCTTCGTCTGGCGCCACGCGCGACACGAGCCCCCGTCCTGGGAGATCGAGGCGCTGCCGCCCGAGGGCTTCCCGGAGCCGTACTGCGTGCTTCTCACCCGGGGGGACCACCCGCAGGACGTCATGGAGAACCTCGTGGACTACGGGCACTTCCTCCCGGTCCACGGCTACCGGCTGGAGGTCGTCAGCCCTCCCCGGTTCGAGGGCACGCGGCTGGAGACGGCCAACCGGATCCGCACCGGCCGGGCCGCCGCGGCCTGGAAGATCTCCGCGGCCTCGCCCGTGTCCCGGGTGGTCATGCAGGGGCTCGGTGTGGTCCGGGTCCAGGTCGACAGCCCCCAGTTCCGGTTCCGGGCGCGCGGCTGGTTCTGCGTCACGCCCACGGAACCCTGCCGGGTCGAGATCCGCATGGCGGTCGCCCTGCGCCCGGCCGGCACCGGTCACGGTCGCCTCGTCCGGTCGCTGGTGGCGCTGGCGGCCCGCCCGTACACCTGGCTGGCCGCGCGCGACAACGCCGAGGACGTCCCCATCTGGGAGAACAAGACCCATCTGGCGCACCCGCGGCTCGCCAAGGGGGACGGCCCCATCGGGACGTTCCGCCGCTGGGCGGAGCAGTTCTACAGCGAGCCCCTCGGGAGCGGGGCGAAGCCGCGGCCCGACGAAGGCCCGCCCGCGGGCCGCGGACGAGGCGGCTGAGCGGGCGGGCGGGTGGAGCGGGTGGGGCTACCGCCGGGTCGCGCGGGCGAAGGCCTTACGGGACCACAGGTAGCCGGCCAGGGTGAGGCCCGCGCACCAGGCGAGGGAGATGACCGCGCTGTCGCCGATCTCGGTGCCGACCAGCAGCCCGCGCAGGGTCTCGATCATCGGGGTGAAGGGCTGGTACTCGGCGAAGTAGCGCAGCCCGGTGGGCATGGAGTCGGTGGGCACGATGGCGCTGCCGAGGAAGGGCAGGAACGTCAGCGGCATGGGCATGTTGCTGGCGGTCTCGACGGACTTGGCCACCAGGCCCATGGCGACGGAGAGCCAGGTGAGGGCGAGGGCGAGCAGGGTGAGCAGCCCGGCGGCGGCCAGCCACTCCACGGGCGTGGCGTCGGGCCGGAAGCCGACGAGGAGCGCCACGCCGACGACGAGCGCGAGGCCCACCAGCGTCTGGATCACGCTGCCGACGACATGGCCGGTCAGGAAGGAGGACCGGGAGATCGACATGGTGCGGAAGCGGTTGACGATGCCCTCGGTCTTGTCGGTGCAGACGCTGATGGCGGCGGACAGGGCGCCGGAGGTCGCGGCCATCAGGAGGATGCCGGGGGCGACGTAGTCGATGTACTCGTCGCCGCCGGTCGGCATGGTGCTGATGCCGTCGCCCAGGGCGTTGCCGAAGGCGTAGTTGAACAGCAGGAGCATCATGACGGGCATCGCGGCGACCATGAGCGTCAGCGAGGGGTAGCGCAGGGCGTGCTTCAGGTTGCGCCGCAGCATCGTCATGGAGTCGCGGGCGGCGTACGAGGCGGTGCTCATCGGGCGTGCTCCTCGGGGGCTGCGGTCGGCTGGGCGGCGGCGGGGTCGGTGGGCCGGGGGCGTCCGGTGAGGGTGAGGAAGACGTCGTCGAGGTCCGGGGTGTGCACGGTCAGCTCCTCGGCCCTGACCCCGGCGTTGTCGATGACGTCGAGCACCGCGCGGAGGGTGGGCACGCTGCCGTCGCTGGGGATCCGTAGGGTGAGCCCCTCGCTGTCGCGCGAGATGGCGACGGAGCCGAACAGGGCGGCGGCCGTGTCGAGCGCGGGGGCGTCGGCGAACCGCAGCCGGATGTGACCGCCGGGGATGAGCCGCTTGAGCTCCTCCGCGGTGCCCTCGGCGACCAGCTTCCCGTGGTCCAGGACGGCGATGCGGTCGGCGAGTTGGTCGGCCTCCTCCAGGTACTGCGTGGTGAGGAAGATGGTGACGCCCTCGTCCGCGACCAGGCCGCGGATGATCTCCCACATGGTGCGGCGGCTGCGCGGGTCGAGGCCGGTGGTGGGCTCGTCGAGGAAGATGATCCGCGGGTCGCCGACCAGGGTCATCGCCAGATCCAGCTTGCGCCGCATCCCACCGGAGAGGGTGACGGCGGGCTTGCCGGCGGCCGCGGTCAGCTCGAAGCGGTGCAGCAGCTCGGCGGCGCGGCGCCGCCCCTCGCGGCGGTCCAGGTGGTTCAGGTCCGCCATCAGCAGCAGGTTCTCCCGCGTGGTCAGCAGGTTGTCCACCGCGGAGAACTGGCCGGTGACGCCGATCGCGGAGCGTACGCCCTCCGGTTCGCGGGCCAGGTCGTGGCCGGCGACGCGCACCTCGCCGCCGTCGGCGGGGATGAGCGTGGAGAGGATCTCCACGGTGGTGGTCTTGCCGGCGCCGTTGGGGCCGAGCAGGGCGAAGACCGTGCCCTCGGGGATGTGCAGGTCCAGTCCGTCGAGGACGACCTGGGCGCCGTAGGACTTGGACAGTCCGGTGGCGGAGATGGCGGTGGCTGCGGTGCGGGTGTTCCGGGTGCTGAGCGTTCCTGTGGTCATGCCTGCCTCTTCGATGGTGAGCTGGCGGGTGACGGAGGGGCTGATCGGTCAGGCGCGACGGATCACGATGTCGCCGTAGCTGGTGCGGGCGTGCACCTCGACGGTCCGGTGGGTGCCGGGCCCTTGGGCGGGGCCGAGGGAGTTGCGCACCTGACCCAGCTGGGTGTGCACGTCGAGCCAGGCGGCGGTGGACTCGGGGATGCCGATCTCCAGGTCGCCGATCGCGGTCCGCAGCGCGATCCGGCCGCTCGCCACCTCGTCGACACGGATGGCGCCGTTGGCGGACCGGGCGTCGACCCCGGCGTGCGCGACGTTCACGGAGACGCGGCCGTTGGCGGACTTGGCCCGCAGATCACCGACGGCCTCGCCGACCTGGATGTCGCCGTTGGCGTTCTCCACCGTGGTGGCGCCGGCGACCTCGCCGATCTCGATCCGGCCCGAGCCGGCGACATCCGCGTCCCCCGAGGCGCGGTCCAGCCGGACGTCGCCGTGGCTGGTCTTCAGCCGGACCTGGGCGGCGTCCTCGACGTGGAGGTCACCGAGCGAGGTCTTCAGCCGGCAGTCGCCCAGCAGCCCCACACAGGTGAAGTCCCCCAGGGCGGTGACGCCGTCGATCTTCGAACCGGCCGGCAGCTCGACGCGGACCTCCAGCATTCCGGGCTTGCCGAACAGCGAGCGCTTCTTCGGCCCCTTGACCGTCAGCCGGCCGTCCGCGTAGCCGACCTTCGTCTGCTCGACGGCCTGGACGTCGGCGTCCCGGCTGGTGTTCTGCGGCAGCACCTCGACCACGGTCTCCGCACGCTTGCCGGCGGTGATCTGGACCGACGCGACCTCGAACTCGAGGGTGGCGGTGATGGGCGCAGGAGTGGCGAAAGTAGGCATGGCTGTCCCGTCCTCTTGGCTCAGGTGTGCGTTTCCGCTGGTGGAAGCGGTGAAGTGAAAGTGGGGGTACGGGCGTTCGCGGCCCGTTACCGGGCTAGTGGACCCAGCCCGTGTAGCTCTGCTGGCCCCAGTGGCCACGCCCGGAGGTTCGGGGGCGCTGCTCGACGGGCTCCAGGGCTGCGGCGGCGGCCCGCACCAGCCAGGCGTTGACCGAAAGGCCCTCCTGCCCGGCGGCCTCCTCGATCCGCGTCTTCAGGTTGGCCGGCAGCCGGAAGTTGATCCGCGCGGTGCCGCCGTCCTCGAGGTCCACGGGCGCCGCCGCCCGCGCCCCGGCGGGCGCCGCCTCCGGCTCCTCGACCGCCCCGCCCGGCTCCTGCCCCGGCGCCGGCGTCACGACGAACTCGGGGTCGAGCCCCCGCAGCCGTACGTCGACCGACCCCGGCGCCAGCTCGCGGGTGATCTCACCCATGGCGGAGGACAGCGCGTTCAGCAGGGTGAGCCGGGTGGCCGACTCCAGGGGGGCGGTGAGCCGCTCGGCCAGCGCCCGAGCCTCCTCCCCACCGGCTGCCGCGGCGACCGCGAGCTCGTGGCGGAGGTTCTCGACGTAGGGAGTGAGGTCCATGACGCCAGTATGGCGCCATCGTGGCGCCATTGCAAGCGGGAGTGGCGCCGGGTGGCGCCGGGTGGCGCCGCTTGGCGCCGACGGTTGGTGCGGAGCGGCCTGGCGCCGTGTGCCGTACGGGGTGTGCGGGCCTGGGGTGGCCCGAGATCCAGCACGCTTGTGCGCCAGACATGGCGCCCAGGTGGCACCTTGTGGCGCCGTGTGGCACCGCGTGGTGTCGCCTGGCGTCACGTGGCGCCGTACGGCATCGCGTGGCGTCGTATGGCGCTCCCTCGCTCCCGGGGCGGCCCGGCCCCGGGAAAACCACTACCGGCCCCGGAGGTCCGGCCCTACGATCCCGCCCGTGCCCAGACCCCATGGCTTCACCTACACCCACCACGCCGACGGCACGGTGGACATCACCCACCACGGGCGCCCCGCCGCAACCCTCCGCGGCCCGCGCGCACAGAAGTTCCTCGGCGAGGTCGAATCCGGCGACGAGCAACTGGTGATGGCGCGCTGGACGGGCGCGTACAAGTTCGGCAACGAGCGGGTGGCGCGGAACCATCCGCGCAATCAAGGCCGGCGCTGACCGGCGGTACACGATGGCCGTCAGGGCTTGCGGGGGCGCCCGTCGCCGAACTCCGCGGAGTTGCCGGCCGGCGTCGTGCCGAAGGGTCGCAGAATTCAAGACATTCAATCCGAATGTCGGCTTATCGCGATGTTGCGGTGTTAGCTTGTGCGCGCTCATTACTGATCACTTCCAGGGGGTCACTTTGCGTATACGCACAAGACTTGCGGCACTCACGTCGACGGCAGTGGTTGCAACCTTGCTTCCGCTGGCGGGGATCGCGCCGGCTCACGCGGATGCGCCCAAGAAGCAGTGCGACATTGTCTACGGCGCACAGAAGGTCTTCTGGGCGATGACGTGTAGCGAGCCGGGGGAGTCGATGATCGGCGGCTTCGCTACCTGGCGGAATGTGCCCATCACCTTTGACCGGGTGGCCACACCTCACGAGACGGTACAGGCGTCCAACTACCTGAGGGTCACGCCGAACAACGAGAAGTCGCCGTTCGCACCCAACATCGAGATCGGTCTGTACGCGGAGAAGACAGGCAAGACCACCTCCTCCTACGGCCCCCGCTGGACCGAACTGGGCAAGCACGGCGGACGGACGAAGGCCATCACCGCCGGGGTGAACCCGAACAAGGCGGACCGGCGCAACCACACTTACCTGACCATCCGCAAGGACAAGGGTCACCAGTGGGACGTGCTGTACGACTTCAACCAGGTCGGCAGCACCACCGATCAGCTCAAAGTAGTCCTCGGCCTCAACCGGATCGATACCGGACTGGAAGTCATGGGCCCGCAGTACGTGAACGTGCCGGACATCGGCGATCGCATGCAGTTCCTGGACCTCAACCGGACCTGGCACAGGATCAAGACGAAGAACACGGCCAAGGTCATCTCACTTCCCGGGTGCGGCAAGCAGAAGAAGCCCCCGTACTGTTTCAAGACGCGGCTCACCGGCGGGCAGTCCTTCACTCAGTGGACGGTGGGCAAGCCGCGTAAGCAGCAGGCCGTTCCGGCCGCTCAGGAGACCGCACCACCGGCCCCGACGGTCAGTGGCTCCGTACCCCGCGTGTTCAACGGCGTGGACCAGAGGGCGCTGCAACAGTGCTTGGCGAAGGACCCTGACGCCTGCCTGAATACGGTTCCCGGCTTGTCTCGATGCGTGCGCACCGCGCGGGTGTGCAACGCCACCGCCCTGCATGCCGTTCCCTCCTCGGCGGACCCCGTCGCACCCGCCGGCGTCAGCGCATCCGCGGTCCGGGCCCGCGCCGCCGCCTCCTTCGCCGTGGCCCCGGAGGGCGTCAGCGTCACCAGCGCACGGACACCAGCCGGATTCCCCATCGCGTCCGTCGGCCCCCGCGTGTGGACGGTGAAGTCGTCGCACACCACTCCCGGCCTGGAGAAGCGCGGCCTTCGCTTCACCGGCTTCCGTGCCACGTACTCCGCGCAGACCGGCCAGCTTCTGGAGGCGTGCTGGGGTCAGATGTGCCGCTCATAGGCGGCCGTGGCTCATGTTGCACATCCCACCGACACGCCCACTTCCCATCGTCAAGGAGCACACCTTGCCCCAGCGACTCCAGCTGACCCGACAGTGGAAGCGCGGTGCGGTCACCGCCTGCGCCCTTACCCTGCTCGCCGCAACCGGAGCTGCAGCAGCCCCTGACGAAGGTCCTGCTGCACCCAAGCAGAAGAGGTACGAATGGGTGGACGCCTCTACGGTTCCCGCTGAAGAACTGAGCGATCTGCCCAAGCCGGTCCCGTTTAGCCAGTATCAGCGCAGCCGCGGCAAGAACACCGCATCGAGGCCCTCTCCGAACCCCAAGTCGGCTGACGAAGCCTTACGCAAGGAGTGCGCCAAGCACGAGAAGGAAGCCAAAACCGTCAAAGGGTGGATCAAAAGCCGCTGGCAAAGCTGCCAGAAGCGCCCCTACGACCTGGTGCTTCGGTCCCTGGACGGCACCCGGGACATAGGTCGCCTCAAGTTCGACGTCTGGATACTCGGCCGCGCCCACGACGGCAGCAGACGGGCGGACTACACCGCCAGCGTCGAGGACATCATCGTGCAGGCTGTCCACGGCGAGGACGCGAAGAAGTGGCGCATCGGGCAGTCCTTCGACCTCGGTATCGACCTCAACGACAGCGACCCGGACCCCAAGGTCACCGAGCCTGGGGTGATCAGGCGGGATGAGCTGCTCGGAGTGTGGGACAAGAATCCGTCGTGGAGCCTGACCTACACCTCACCTGACAAGGGCCCGCAGTACAACAAGGGGAACCTCCAGCGTGTCGCGGCCATGCTGTTCATGGACCTCAATGCCGGCTCGCCGAACGCCTTGCCCTACTCCCTCGCCAGCTCCTACCGCTCCCTCGCGCGTTTTGACTATGCGGGCCCCGTCGTCGGCAAGCACATGGGAACCGTCTTCACCGAGGCTCGGGTGGCGCTCAGGTTGAGCATGAAGGACCCGGCCGTGAACGAGAGCGCTCTGCACATCTATGACGCTCTGAAGCGCCCTGAGCGCACCTTCCCCTCCTGGCTGGGCAAGTCGGTCCCTGGAAGCAAGGAACCGCTTCACCGACTCATCGACAAGGACGAACAGGAGGAAAACCGGGACAAGTCCATCGCGACCTGCAAGGAAGTGTGGGGCGACTACAAGCGCAGTGGCCTCGACTGCGACGAGTACCCCTTCGCCTCCACCAAGGAAGGTTCCAACGCGGGCAACAATAAGTTCTCTGTTCGCCTGCTCAGCAGCGACGACAACCAGACCGTCGGCCGTGACCGGCTTAACGGCATGTACAGAGCCAACCGCATCCTTGACGGTGACCCGTTCTACGTGAACATCGTCGCCTGAGCCTCAGCGCCGGAGGAACCCTCATGGCCCTCATCACCGAGTACCGCACACCGGCAACGCCGGACTACGGTGCCGTAGAGATCGCGGACGCCAACACCGGCATCACGGACGATGACGCCCTGAAGACCGCTCGTTCCCAGGTCGTCGCAGGTGGTAGCCAACACCTGTACCTCTACAGCCTGCAGCGGGAGATCGACGTCGAGGTCGTCATCCGCATCTGGGACGCCCCTCAGCCTTGCCCCGCAGATGCGGAAGGGGTCGTCTCGGTGACGCTGCGCTCGGACGCCGGAGCCCTGGAGATCAATCAGTTCACGTACGGACCCGCTGGTGAGATGACCCTCCCGCGTCCTGGCGTATACGAGGGGCGTGCTTCGTGGAACGGGCGGCAGGAGACGGCCGACTACTGCGACATGTGCCATGAGCGCAGCGTGGAAGAGGAGTGGGATCTTCCGCGGCTCCGCCAGGCGAGGCGCCAGTGCCCGGTTCAGGAGCAGTACGTCATCGACCTGTGGTTCCGGGACTGATCACGGATGTCGCAGCGGTGCTCCGGCCGATGGTCGGAGCACCGCTCAGGCTTATCGACCCCCTCCGGTGGACGACCACCTGTTCAGCCTCCGGAGGTTCTTGGCGAGGGCTTCGCGTTTGGCGGTCTGCGTCTGCTTCTCGGGGGGCTTCGGCTGGTCCGCCATCAGTATCCCCACCGCTCCCGCCGCCGCTGCCGCGCCCGCTCCTCCAATCGACCTGCCTCTTTCCAGGTTGACCACGCCCCCGGACCGGTGCCACGGTCGCGGGGGTCTTCTCGTGGGTGGGAAATGACGCTATGTGCCCCAAGGGTTACCGAGCGGGGCTAGCCTCCGTAAGGGGGAGCGGTTTTCGGAATGCGAGAGCGAAAACGGAGCAACGATGCCTGCGCCGAAGGAGCTTGACCCGTCGAAGTCCCTGGAGGCCCTGTTCGGTCTGAAGCTCCGCAAGCTGCGCATGCGCACGGGCTGGACGCAGCGGGAGTTGGGGGCGAAGGTCTGCACCGCGCACAGCCGGATCGCCCAGTTCGAACTGGGCAAGGAGACGCCTCCGGAGGAGGTGTGCGTGGCGCTGGACGCCGTCCTCGGGGCGGACGGTGACCTCATCGAGCTGTGGACGCACGTCAAGCGGACGCCGTTTCCTGACTGGGCGCAGCGGTTCATCGAGCTGGAGGCCAGGGCGTGCGCCATGCACAAGTACACCGCGCATACAGTCCCCGGCCTGTTGCAGACGGAGACCTACGCCCGCGAGGTGCTGCGCGTCGGGCTGCCGTGGCTGGCCCCGGACGCGATCGAGGAGAAGACCCAGGCGCGACTCGCTCGACAGAGCCTGCTCTCGGGCCCCGAACCGCCACTGCTGTGGGCCGTGTTGGACGAGGCGGTGATCCGGCGGCCGGTCGCCGGGGCCGCCGCCATGCGGGAGCAGTTGGCGTACGTCATCGAATGTGCGCAGGCCCCGAACGTCGAGATCCAGGTGTTGCCCTACTCGGCCGGGGCACATTCGGCCATGGATGGAACGTTGACGCTGCTGTCCTTCGAAAGCATGCCCGATGTGGCCTACCTTGAAGGCGGACACCACGGCGAACTGGTGGAAGACAGGGCGGCCGTGGCGCGGCACTCGCACCGATACGATCTTGTGCAGGCCATGGCGCTTCCCCCGGCTGCGTCAACTGCCTTGATCCGCGAGGCGATGGAGGGCTTCAGCGCATGCGCACCCGAGGGTTCCACCTGAGAGGCGTCACGTGGCGTAAATCCACCTATAGCGGTGGGGGCGGTGGCGACTGCGTGGAAGTGGGCCACCGGCCTACCGGCTACGTCCCCGTCCGCGACAGTAAGAACCCCGACGGCCCCGTCCTCGTCTTCCCGGCCCCCGCCTGGGCCGCCTTCATCGACGCCGTCAAGCGCTGACCGGCGGCCAACGGCATGGACTTCATCCCGGCCCCCCCGTCACCTCGCCCACGACCCCGCCCGCGGTCCGTACCCCTTCCGGGAGGACGCCGTCCGGACCCGGGTCGATCCGGGTGTCGCCGCGCGCCTCGGGCCGGAGGGCTATCGGTTGACCACGAGCCCCGGCGGAGTCGAGATCGTCGGAGGAGGCGAGGGGGGGTGTTCTGGGGGCGGCAGACCCTACGGCAGCTCCTCGGGTCGGACGCGTTCCGGAAGGCGCGGATCCACCCCGACCGCCCCCTGACCGTCCCGCACGTCGTCGTCGAGGACGCGCCCCGGTTCGGCTGGCGCGGGTTCATGCTCGACGCGGCGCGGCACTTCATGCCCAAGGACGGGGTGCTGCGCTATCTCGACCTGCTGGCGGCGCACAAACTGAACGTGTTCCATTTCCATCTGACCGACGACCAGGGCTGGCGGATCGAGATCGAGCGGTATCCGCGGCTGGCCGAGGTGGGCGCGTGGCGGGCCCGGTCCCGGCTGGGGTCCGGGGCCTCGCCGCTGTGGGACGAGCGGCCGCACGGGGGCTACTACACGCGGGACGACCTGCGCGAGATCGTGGCGTACGCGGCCGAGCGGCATATCACCGTGGTGCCGGAGATCGACGTCCCCGGGCACTCGCAGGCCGCGATCGCCGCGTATCCGGAGCTCGGCAACGCCGACGTCGTCGACACGGCCGCGCTGACCGTCTGGACCGACTGGGGCATCTCCCCGAACGTGCTCGCGCCGACCGAGGCGACCTTGCGCTTCTACGAAGGGGTGCTGGAGGAGGTGCTGGAGCTCTTTCCCTCCACCTTCGTCCACATCGGGGGCGACGAGTGCCCCAAGGAGCAGTGGCGGGCGTCGGCGGCCGCCCGGGCGCAGCGGGAGCGGCTCGGGCTGGCCGACGAGGACGCGCTTCAGGGGTGGTTCGTCCGGCACTTCGGCGCATGGCTGGCCGAGCGCGGGCGACGGCTGATCGGGTGGGACGAGATCCTGGAGGGCGGTGGGCTGTCGCCGGGGGCCGCCGTGGCCTCGTGGCGGGGGTGCGCGGGAGGCATCGCAGCGGCGCGATCCGGCCATGATGTCGTCATGTGCCCGGAGCCACACGTGTACCTGGACCACCGGCAGGCGGAGGGGCCGGACGAGCCGGTGCCCATCGGGTGCGTGCGCGCGCTGGAGGGCGTCTACCGCTTCGAGTCGGTGCCCTCGGAGCTGGCCGCCGCGGAGGCGGCTCGGGTGCTCGGGGCGCAGGCCAACGCGTGGACCGAGGTGATGGAGACCCCGCGGCGGGTGGACTGTCAGACCTTCCCCCGGCTCGCCGCGTTCGCCGGGGTGGTGTGGTCCGATCCGTCCGCCCCCGCCGCTCGGGATGTGGACGGCTTCCTGAGGCGCATGGGGGGCGCACTGCGCACGGCTGGACGCCCTCGGGGTCGACTACCGGCCACCCGGCGGACCGCGGTCGTGGCGGCGCGGACCCGGACCGCCGGGGCGCCCACGTGACAGGGCACCCCCGATCGTGTGAGCCGGGTCGGAAGGCGCTTACCCACCTGGTCGGCCCCTGGGACGGTGGTCCCTCATCCGAAGTCGTAAGTCGTACAAGGGTCCCTGAAACGTGGCATTCCGTGCGCACCGGTGTGGTTAGGTCAAACCGGACCAACGCCCTGGTCAGGGACGGATCGCCGCTTCCTGGACCCTCGCGACGACCGACTCGGAAGATGTGCCAAAGTTGCGTCGTCCGGGCTGTCAGCACGTACCGTACGGCGGAAACAGCCGGGACACCCGGGGAAGGGGCAGCGGTTGACCACGCACGCACCGCAGGCGGCGCACACGGTGAACACGGTGACGTTGCCGGGCTCGCTCGACGAGGCCGTGGCAGCGCTCGCCGCCATGCCCGCCGCCGTGCCCGTGGCGGGTGGCACCGATCTCATGGCGGCCGTCAACTCCGGTCTGCTGCGGCCCGCCGGACTGGTCGGCCTGGGCCGGATCAGCGAGATCCGCAGCTGGCAGTACCAGGACGGGCACGCCCTGCTCGGCGCCGGCCTCACCCATGCGCGCATGGGCCGCCCCGACTTCGCCGCGCTCATCCCGGCGCTGGCCGCCGCCGCGCGCGCCGCGGGACCGCCGCAGATCCGCAACGCGGGCACCCTCGGCGGCAACATCGTCACCGCCGCGCCGACCGGCGACTCGCTCCCCGTGCTGGCCGCGCTCGGCGCCGTGCTGGTCGTCTTCGGCACCGCGGACGGCGGCGGCACCGCGCACCGCGAGATCCCGATCGGGGACCTGCTCGCCGGCGTCCAGATGCTGCGTCCGGGCGAACTCATCGGCTTCGTACGCGTCCCGCTGCTGCACGCCCCGCAGATCTTCCTGAAGGCCACCGGCCGCACCGGCCCCGGCCGCGCCACCGCCTCGGTCGCCGTCGTCCTCGACCCGGCCAGGCGCCATGTGCGCTGCGCCGTCGGCGCGGTGGCGCCGATGCCGCTGCGGCCGCTGGACGCCGAGGCGTGGGTGGCCTCGCTCATCGACTGGGACGGCGACCGCGGGCTCGACCCCGAGGTGTGCCGGGCCTTCGGCGACTACGTCGCCGCGGCCTGTATCCCCGACCCGGCACCGCCGCAGGACGGCACGGAGCCGATGACCCTGCCGCCAGCAGCGCTCCACCTGAGGCGTACGGTGGCAGCCTTGGCCCGCCGAGCACTGGGGAGGGCACTCGCGTGAGTGACGAACAGCAGCCACAGCAGCCCGAGCACACGGGCGGGTGGCAGCCGATTCCGCGCGGTCCCGAGTACGACGCCGAAGGCACCGCCTTCGTGCAGCTGCCGCCCGGCCTCATGGACGGCTCCGACCTGCCCGGAGGCTGGGACCCGCTCGCGGCGCCCGGCACGGGGTACACGCCCCCGCCGGTGACCTCGGCGCCCGCGCACGGCGCACCCGCCCCGCACGGCGCACAGCCCGCGCACGGCGGCCAGTGGGGGCATACGCCCTCTCCTGCGGCCGCGACCACCGCCGACCCCGGCGCGACCGGGCACTGGACCCTGCCCGTGGACCAGATGGGCGCCGACGTGCCGTGGCCCGCCCCGGGCGCGGCCGACACGCCCGGCGGCTCCCCCGCGGGCGCGAGCTCCGGCGACACCGCCGAGTACGCCTTCGGAGGGGGGCACGCCCCCGGCGCGACGGGGCAGTGGCCCACGCCCCCCGACGGGGGGGCCCCGCAGACCGGCCAGTGGACCGTCCCTGTCGCCGGCGACGAGGGCGTGGACGAGACCGGTGACTACCCCGTCGGCGACGCCGCGGCCGCCGTGCGCTGGCCCGCCGCCACCCCAGGCGACACCTCCGGCCACCCGCACGCCCACGGCCAGCCGCACGGACACGGCCCCGAGCACGGACACGGCCCCGAGCACGGACACGGTCATGAGCACGGACCCGGCCCCGCGGCCGGCGCCGGCGACACCGGGCCCGGGCACACCGGCCAGTGGTCCTTCCAGGGCGTCGCCGAGGGCGCGGCCGGCGGCCACCCCGACACCGGCCACGCCGAGTCCGCCGGGTTCGCACTCGGCGACCAGCTGACGCGCGGGCGCGCGCGGAGGTCCGCCGCGGCGCGCGCGGAGGCGCGGCAGACGGGGCAGGCGGGGCAGTCGGGGCAGGACCCGAGCGACACCATGCAGTTCCCGATGCCCTTCCGGGAACAGCCGGCTGACGCCTCGGCGGGCGGTTCCCCGCAGACGGGCCAGTGGTCGATCCCGGTCGCCGGCGACGAGGGCGTGGACGAGTCCGGGGAGTACTCGGTCACCGAGCACCCCGGCCCTGCCCCGGCCCCCCAGGGCTTCGCGCCGGAGGACCCGTACGGGGAGCGGCACGGCGGCCTGGCCGGCTATCCGGGCAGCCCCGGGGAGCCCGCCGACCCGCGCCCGCACCCCGGCGCCGAACCCGAGCCCGCCGGACACATCGCTACCGTCCCGCGGCAGCAGCCCCACGAGCCGTTCCCGGTCGCCGAGGCCCCGCAGCCCGTCGAGGCCCCGCAGCCCGTCGAAGCCCCGCAGCCCGTCGAGGCTCCGGCCGCCGCGGCGGAGGCACCGGCCGCGGTGCGCGAGGCGCCCCCGGTGCCCGCCGCCGTGGACGCGCCCGCCGCCCCCGCGACGGAGCCGGTCGAGCCGGTCGAGCCCGTCGTGGTGCCCGCGCCCGCCGAGCCGCCCGCGGCCGAGCAGGCGCCCGCGGCACCGCGACCGGACATCGCGCACGCCCCGGACGAGACCGGACCCGCCGACCCCGCCGGCACCGATCAGGCGGCCGCAGCCGCGGCCGACACCGCCGCCCCGGCGGAGCCCGTCGTCCCCGAGCCCGCCGCCGCGGGCGACGACGCGGCGCCCGCGCCCGCCGAGGAGCCCGCGGCGCTCGAGGAGCCCCCGGCCGAGGCCCCGGACGCCCCCGCGGCGAAGCGGGTCGAGGCCGTGGAGACCGCCGAGACCGTGCCCGAGCCGCCGCACGACGAGCACCCGTACGCTTCGTACGTGCTGCGCGTCAACGGCGCCGACCGGCCCGTCACCGGCGCCTGGATCGGCGAGTCGCTGCTCTACGTGCTGCGCGAGCGGCTGGGGCTGGCCGGGGCCAAGGACGGCTGCTCGCAGGGCGAGTGCGGGGCCTGCTCGGTGCAGGTCGACGGGCGGCTGGTGGCCTCCTGTCTGGTGCCCGCCGCGACCGCCGCGGGCAGCGAGGTGCGCACCGTGGAGGGGCTGTCGGCCGACGGCCGGCTGTCCGACGTGCAGGCCGCGCTCGCCGCCTCCGGCGCCGTGCAGTGCGGGTTCTGCGTGCCCGGCCTCGCGATGACCGTGCACGACCTGCTGGCCGGCAACCACGCCCCCACCGAGCTGGAGACCCGGCAGGCGATCTGCGGCAACCTGTGCCGCTGCTCGGGCTACCGGGGTGTGCTCGACGCGGTCCGCGAGGTCATCGAGGGCCGAGAGGCGGCCGCCGAGGCGGCGGAGGCGGAGAGCGCCGCGGCGGACGCCGCCCGCATCCCGCACCAGGCCGGCCCGCCCGCAGGCACCCAGGGTGCCGGGCTGCCCCACCAGGCCGGCCCGCACCAGGTCGCGCCGCCCGGCGATCCGTACGGCGCCGGGCCCGGCGGCCCGTACGGCGGCGGCAGCAACGGCACCGGAGGGACCACGGCATGACCGGAATCGCAGACGGCATCGGCGCCGCCACCGCCACCGCCGCCGCCCTCGCGGCCTCCGCCGGCCCCCAACCCGCCCCGCCGCCGCAGCAGCACGGCATCGGCATCTCGCTGGCCCCCGCCGACTCCGCCGCGAAGGTCTCCGGCACCTTCCCGTACGCGGCCGACCTGTGGGCCGAGGGGCTGCTGTGGGCCGCCGTGCTGCGCTCGCCGCACCCGCACGCCCGCATCCTGTCCATCGACACCACCCAGGCCGCCGAGATGCCCGGCGTGCAGGCCGTGGTGACCCACGCCGACGTGCCCGGCGACGCCGCCCACGGCCGCCGCGTCGCCGACCGGCCGGTCTTCGCCCACGACCTGGTGCGCCACCACGGCGAGCCGATCGCCGCCGTCGCCGCCGACCACCCCGACACCGCCCGGCTGGCCGCCGCGGCGATCGCCGTCGAGTACGAGGTGCTGGAGCCGGTCACCGACCCCGAGCAGGCGTTCTCCGCCGAACCGCTGCACCCCGACGGCAATCTGATCCGGCACATCCCGCTGCGCTTCGGCGACCCCGCGGTCACCGGCGACGTCATCGTGGAGGGGCTCTACCGCATCGGCCGCCAGGACCCGGCGCCCATCGGCGCCGAGGCCGGCCTCGCGGTGCCGCGCCCGGACGGCGGCGTGGAGATCTACACCGCCTCCACCGACCCGCACGGCGACCGCGATCTGGCCGCCGCCTGCTTCGCACTGCCGCCCGAGCTGGTCAAGGTGGTGGTGACCGGCGTCCCCGGCGCCATGGGGGAGCGCGAGGACCCCGGGATGCAGCTCGCGCTGGGGCTGTTGGCGCTGCGCACCGGCCGACCGGTCAAGCTCGCCGCGACCCGCGAGGAGTCCTTCCTCGGCCACCCGCACCGCCACCCCACCCTGCTGCGCTACCGCCACCACGCGGACTCCGAGGGCAAGCTGGTGAAGGTCGAGGCGCAGATCCTGCTGGACGCGGGCGCCTACGCCGACTCCTCCTCGGACGCCCTCGCCGCCGCGGTCTCCTTCGCCTGCGGCCCCTACGTCGTCCCGCACGCCTTCGTCGAGGGCTGGGCGGTGCGCACCAACAACCCGCCGTCGGGCCATGTGCGCGGCGAGGGCGCGATGCAGGTGTGCGCCGCGTACGAGGGCCAGATGGACAAGCTCGCGGCCAAGCTGGGGATGGACCCGGCCGAGCTGCGGCTGCGCAACGCCATGGCCACCGGCGACCTGCTGCCCACCGGCCAGGCCGTCACCTGCCCGGCCCCGGTCGCCGAGCTGCTGACCGCGGTGCGGGACGAGCCGCTGCCCCCGCTCCCCAAGGACGATCCGGACGTCCGGGAGGGGGAGTGGCTGCTGCCCGGAGGCCCGGACGGCGCGGGCGACCCGGACGCGGTACGGCGCGGCGTCGGCTACGCACTGGGCATGGTGCACATGCTCGGCGCCGAGGGCACCGACGAGGTCTCCACCGCCACCGTCAAGGTGACCGGCTCGGTGGCGACCGTCATCTGCGCGGCCGTGGAGACCGGGCAGGGCTTCACCACCCTGGCCCGGCAGATCGTCCAGGAGGTGCTGGGCATCGAGGAGGTGCACGTCGCCTCCGTCGACACCGACCAGCCGCCGGCCGGGCCGGCCGCGCGGGGCCGCCACACCTGGGTGTCGGGCGGCGCCGTCGAGCGGGCCGCCAAGATGGTCCGCACCCAGCTGCTCCAGCCGCTGGCACACCAGTTCGGCATGTCGACCGAGCTGCTCACCATCGCCGACGGCAAGATCACCTCGTATGACGGGGTGCTCAGCACCACCGTCGACGAGGCGCTGGAGGGCAAGGAGCTGTGGGCGACGGCGCAGTGCCGGCCGCACCCCACCGAGCCGCTGGACGAGTCGGGCCAGGGCGACGCCTTCGTCGGGCTCGCCTTCTGCGCGATCCGCGCGGTCGTGGACGTCGACATCGAGCTCGGCCTGGTCCGGGTGGTGGACGTCGCGCTGGCCCAGGACGTGGGCCGGGTGCTCAACCCGCGCCAGCTGACGGCCCGGATCGAGGCCGGGGTGGCCCAGGGCATCGGCGCCGCCCTCACCGAGAACCTGCGCACCTCGCGCGGCGTCGTCCGCCACCCGGACCTGACCAACTACGCCCTGCCGACCGCCGTCGACGTGCCCGACGTCCGCATCGTCGAGCTGATCGAGGAGCGGGACGTGGTCGCGCCCTTCGGCGCCAAGGCGGTCAGCGCGGTCCCGGTGGTGACCACGCCCGCGGCGATCGCGGCGGCCGTCCGCGCGGCGACCGGGCGGCCGGTCAACCGACTGCCCATCAGGCCGCAGTCGGCGGTCGTCAACGCCTGAGCCGGCCGGCGCCCCTCGCGGGGGCGCCCGCGCCCGGACAGCAGAAGGGGCGCGCCCGGGTCCCCGACCCGAAGCGCACCCCCATCGCCGCGTGCTTCGCCGTTCAGCCGGCCGGCGTGACCTCCAGCGACCCCGCCTGCGCCGCGCGCAAGGCCCGGGCCAGCAGCGGGGCGTAGCCGCGCAGATGCTCATCGCGCAGCATCTCGTAGTGCTGCGCGTGGACATGATGCACCGTCACCGCGCCGTCGGTGTACTCCCGCCACGCCTCCGGCACATGGGCCGGGTCGCGCCGGTAGCCGCGGACCCGCTCCTCGGCGGTGAACAGCAGCAGGTCGCCGCGGAACCGGTCCGGGGTGAACTTCCGCATCAGCTCCATGTCGTTGCGCAGGATGTCCAGCAGCGGGAAGCTGGTCCTGCCGGCCAGCAGCCGCGCGGGCAGCCCGGTCTTCCGGCTCAGCTCCGCCGCCAGCGCCTCGGCGTCCAGCTCGCCGCCGTCCGGCCGCAGCGCGGTGATGTCGCGGCCCCCGATGTCGTCCAGCAGCACCCCCAGCCACTGCCGGGTGCTCAGCTCCGGCAGGTCGTCGAAGGTCCGCCAGTTGTCGGGGTAGGCGTCGAGGACGGCCAGCAGGCCGACCTCCGCGCCGCCCTCCTGGAGCTGGGTGGCCATGGCGTGCGCGACCAGCCCGCCGAAGGACCAGCCCAGCAGGTGGTACGGGCCGTCCGGGCGCACCGCGCGCAGCTGGGCCACATAGTCCTCGGCCATCTCCGCCACGCTCGCCGGGGGCACCGCCTCCGGTGAGCTCAGCGCCCGCGCCTGGAGCGTGTAGACCGGCTGCTCCGGGCCCAGGTGGCGGAGCAGCTTGGCGTACGCCCAGCCGAGCCCGCCGCCGGGGTGCACGCAGAACAGCGGTGGGCGGCCGCCCCGCGCGCGCAGCGGCAACAGCGGGTCGAGCCCGTGGCCCCGATCGGACGCCGAACCCCCGGCCGCCTCGTGCAGCCGCCCCACCAACTCCGCCACCGTCGGCGCGTCGAGCAGCGCCCGGATCGACAGCTCCACGCCCAGCTCCGCGCCGATCCGGCTGACCAGCCGGGAGGCCAGCAGGGAGTGCCCGCCGAGGTGGAAGAAGTCGTCGTCGATGGTGACACCGGGGACGCCGAGGACCTCGCCGAAGAGCCCGCACAGCAGCTCCTCCCGGGGCGTGCGCGGCGCGCGGCCGGAGGCGGCCGCCTCGAAGGCGGGCGCGGGCAGCGCCCGGCGGTCCAGCTTGCCGTTGACGCTCAGCGGCAGCGCGTCGAGCAGCACCAGCGCGGCGGGCACCATGGGCGCGGGCAGGGTGCGGTCCAGCGCCTCCCGGGCGGCGGCCGGCTCCGGTGGGGCGCCGGGCCCCGGGACCAGATAGCCGACCAGCCGCCGGTCGCCCGGGGTGTCCTCGCGGACCACGGCCGCCGCCTGCGCCACCCCGGGCAGCGCCCGCAGCGCCGCCTCCACCTCGCCCAGCTCGATGCGGACGCCCCGCAGCTTGACCTGGTCGTCGGTGCGGCCCAGGTACTCCACCGCGCCGTCCGGCAGCAGCCGGGCCAGATCGCCGGTGCGGTACATCCGGGCGCCGGGCTCGCCGAAGAGCGGCCCGTACGGGTCGGCGGTGAAGCGCTCGGCGGTGAGCGCCGGCCGGTGCAGATAGCCGCGGGCCAGCTGTGCGCCGGACAGGTAGAGCTCGCCCGGGGTGCCGGGCGGGCACGGTCGGAGGGCGCAGTCCAGCACGTACACCCGGGTGTTCCACACCGGCCGGCCGATGGGCACCGGGCCGGCGGCCCCCGGCTCGCACGGGTGGTACGTGACGTCCACCGCGGCCTCGGTGGGCCCGTACAGGTTGTGCAGCGCCACCCCCGGCAGCAGCGCGTGGAACCGGTCCACCGTCTCGCGCGGCAGCGCCTCGCCGCTGCACACCACCCGGCGCAGCCCGGCGCCGCACCGCGCGGCCGCCGGCTCGTCCAGGAACGCCTGGAGCATCGACGGCACGAAGTGCAGCGTGGTGATGTGCTGCTGGCGGATCACGCGCGCCAGGTACGCCGGGTCCTGGTGGCCGCCGGGCCGGGCCACCACCAGGGTGGCGCCGGTCAGCAGCGGCCAGAAGAACTCCCACACGGAGACGTCGAAGCCGGCCGGCGTCTTCTGCAGCACGCGGTCCTCGGGGCCCAGCCGGTAGGTCTCCTGCATCCACGACAGCCGGTTGACGATGGCCTGGTGGGACACGGACACCCCCTTGGGGCGCCCGGTGGAGCCCGAGGTGTAGATGACGTACGCGGGGTTCTCCGGAAGGGGCGCCGGGAGCGGCCCGCAGGCGGCGCCGGCGCGGGGACGGGGGAGCGCCGCCCGGGTGGTCCGCGGTTCGGGGACGTCCAGCAGCAGCCGTGGCACGCCGCTCCCGGCGAGCGGCAGCGCGGCCGCGGTGTCCGCGCGGGTGAGGACCAGGGTGGGAGCCGCGTCCTCCAGGGTCAGTCGCAGCCGCTCGGCCGGGTGGTCCAGGTCGAGCGGGAGATAGGCGGCGCCCGACTTGAGGACGGCCAGCAGGGCGACGACGAGGTCGGCGGAGCGGGGCAGCGCGACGGCCACGGTGCGCTCGGGCCCTGCGCCGCGCGCCACCAGCCGGCGGGCGAGCCGCTCGGCGGCCGCGTCCAGCTCGGCGTAGTCGAGCCGGGTGGCCCCGAAGACCAGCGCGGTCCGCCGCGGTGTGCGGCGTGCCCGCGCGGCCAGCAGCTCCGGCAGCGTGGTGCGCGTCACCTCGCGCGCGGTGGCGTTCCCCGCCCGCACCGCCCGGTGCCGCTCGGTCTCGTCGAGGAGCTCCACCGAGCCGATCGCGCGGTCGGTGTCGGCGGCGTCCGCGAAGGCGTGCAGCAGCCGCAGGAACCGTCCACGGTGGGCGGCGAGGTCGGCCGCGCCGTACAGATGGCCGTTGGCGTTGAGGTCGATCCGCATGCCCTGCCCGTCGGACCGGTCGTAGGCCATGATCGACAGGTCTTCGATCAGTCCGTTGGAGAGGTTGTGGGCGGTGACGTCGTGCCCGGCGAAGTCGAAGTCGTAGCCGAAGGACATGACGTTGACGTGCGGTCCGAGCAGCCCCCGTCCGCCGTCGGGCAGTTGGAGGTCGCGGGCCAGGTCGATCCGGCGGTAGCGCTGGTGCCGCAGGGCGGTTCGGACCTCGCGGGACACCCGCCGCACGAACTCCCGGACCCGCAACCGGGGAGCGACCGTCAGACGCAGCGGAACGATGTTGGCCAGCATGCCGGGGGCCGCGCGCAGCGCGGCGTCGGTGCGGGCCGCGACCGGCAGGCTGAGCACGATGTCCGAGGTGCCGGTCATGCGGTGGAGATAGCCGGCCGTGATGGCCATCATCATCGCCGACCAGTGGGTGCCGCAGGCCCGGGCGGCGGCGCGCAGCCGGGCCGCCTCCGCCTCGGACAGCAGCGTCGTCTCGCGCAGCGGGTGCGCGAAGACGGTGGCCCGCCGCCCGGCGAGGCGGGGCGGCTCCGGGTAGTCCGCGAAGCGCTCCGCCCAGTAGGCGCGGTCGGCGGCGAAGTCCGCCGACTCCCGGTACTCCGCGTCCCGTTCGAGCAGCACCGCCAACGGCGTGAACCTCGACGGGCCGGCCGGTCGTCCCGCCGCCTTCGCCGAGTACAGTTCGGCCACCCGCCGGGCGACCAGGGCGCCGCCCGCCGCGTCCGTCACGATGTGGTGGTAGCTCTGGTACCAGGCGTACCGCTGTGGCCCGAGCCGGAACAGGGCGTACGAGAACAGCGGTTCACGCCCCAGGTCCATGGTCCGTGCCAGATCGGCGCGCATCCACCGCTCGGCCGCCGCCCGGGGGTCGGGGGCGTCGGCCATGTCGAGCACCGGCAGCCGCCACGCGGTGGCCGGGTGCGGCTGCATCACCTGCCAGGGCACACCGCCCTCCGAGCCGAAGCGGACGTTGAACGGCTCGGCCTCGGCCACGGCCTGGCGCAGCGCCTCTTCGAATATCTCCGCATCCACCGGGCCGTGGATCTCGAGGTACTCGCCGATCCGGAACGTGGTGCTCTCCGGCTCCAGCTGTTCGCTGAGCCAGATCTCGCTCTGACCGGTCGACAACGGCAGTCGGGAGCCCGGGACGTGGTGCGGGTCGAACTGCAACACTTCCCCCCAGGGGGTATCGGCGGAACCGGGGGAGCTCAGAGGAAAAGCTCGGTGTAATGGCAGAACGAACGACGCCCCCGAAAAGAATCGCCCTGGGGGCGAGCTATGAGGAGATGTCGATCCGCCAGTCGTGACAGCGCATGATGTGCCCGGCGGGATACTCGAACTCGCACGCGCCGAGCAGGGTGAAACCCGCCTTGTCACAGACGGCGTTGGAGGCGGCGTTCCCCACCGAGGGGAAGGCGTGCAGGTGCCGGTGGCGCCGCTCGGCGCGGGCGGCGGATATCACCGCCGCCGCGGCCGCCGCCGCGATGCCGCGGCCCTGGTGCCCCGGCAGTACGCTCCAGCCCGTCTCGTACACCGTCTCCCCGCGCCAGCTCCGTTCCCAGAAGCCCAGGCTGCCCACCGCCGTCCCCTCCGGCCGCAGCGTGATCCGGTACATCCGGCCCGTCCCGGTCGCGGGCAGCGCCAGATAGCGCGCATGCCGCTCGACGAGCTTCTCCTCGCTCTCCGGGCCGCCCAGATGCACCATCGCCGCGGGCGCGTTCAGCGCCCGCAGCAGGTCCAGGTCCCCCTCCGCCCAGGGCTCGATCCGCACCCGCGACGTGTCCGTGTGGTCAGCCATGCGGCCCACGGTACGAGGGGGGTCTGACAGGGGACGCGTACGCGCCGGCCGCGGCCGCCTCCTCGACGAGGGCGGCCGCGGCCGGCGTTCGCGCGAGGCCGTGACCGGAATCGAACCGGCGTCACCAGCTTTGCAGGCTGGCCCCTCAACCACTCGGGCACACGGCCGGGGTGTGGCGTCGCGGTCTCGACGATAGGAGCGGGGCCGAGGCGGTTCAACGGCTCGGGCCGCCCCGACACAGGACCGCAACAGCGCGTTCACGCGCCGTCACGGCCGGGTGAGGAAGTCCTCCACGATGGGCCGGAACAGCTCCGGTGCGTCGACCCAGGGGTAGTGGCCGACCTGGTGCAGCGTGCGGACGCGGGCGTGCGGGAAGGAGGCGGCGACGAGTTCGCCGGCGCGCATCCCGGTGACGGCGTCGCGGTCGCCGGTGACGACCAGGACCGGACGGGTCACCTCGCGCAGTCCGACGAGCAGGGCGCGGCGGGTGGCCTCGTCGACGCCCTGCCAGAAGCCGGCGCGGGGCACCGGGCCCAACTGGGCGCCCTCGGCGGCGGCGTGGGCGCGCTGGGGCTCCTCCCAGCGGCCGTAGGCCATGGGGGCCGCGCGGAACAGCAGGGCGCGGATCTCGCCCGTGTCGTGGGCCTCGGTCAGCTGCTGGGCGGCGATGTAGGCGTCGGGCCACCACGGCTCGTCGGCCCGGGACTCGAAGATCTCGCGGGCGTCGCCGGGGAGTTCGCCCTGGAGCCGGGAGCCGGGGCAGACCAGTACCAGGTGGGTGAGTCGACCCGGGTGGGCGGCGGCGTACGCCTGGGCGACGGCGGCCCCCGCGTCGTGGGCGAGCAGGGCGAAGCGCTCCAGGCCCAGGGCGGCGCGGAGCGCTTCGAGGTCCTCGGCCAGCCGCGGGAAGGCGTAGGCGGCGGGGCGGGAGGCGGGTGGGGAGGCGCCGGTGCCCCGGCTGTCGGGGATGACCAGGTCGCGGGCGGTGTCCATGCCACCGAGGTCGCCCAGGTAGGCGGCGTCCCGGCCGGGGCCGCCGGCCAGGCACACCAGCGGCGGTCGGGCGCGCCGCGGCGTGCCGTCGCCGCGCGCGGGCAGAAGGGTGTAGGACAGCTCGGCGCCGTCGTAGGAGGTGTAGGTGTAGTGCGGCATTGGTTCAGCTTGCCTGTTCTTCGCCCGATCTATTCCTGATCGATGGCCGATGGGGTCCGGTGGGCGGATTCCTGGGGCGGCTGTGGCTCCTGTTCTCAAAGCGGCACGTGGAGGACGGGTTCCCTACCCCAACTTCTGCTTATCATTCAGGGGTGTTCGATTCCCGGCACATCAAGACCTTCCACGAAGTGGTGCGGGCCGGCTCCTACTCGGCGGCCGCCCGCTCCCTCGGCTATACGCAGCCGGCGATCACCCAGCAGATGAAGGCGCTGGAACGCGCGGTCGGCACCCCGCTGTTCACCCGCGTCGGGCGGCGGATGCGGCTGACCGAGGCGGGGGAGGCGCTGGCCCGGCACGCCGGCACCATCCTGGACTCGCTCTCCGCCGCCCAGCAGCAGATGAAGGCCATCACCCGGCTGCGCGCCGGCCGGGTGCGGGTCTGCGCCTTCCCCAGCGCGAGCGCCACCCTCATCCCCGAGGCGCTGGCCCGGATCACCGCCAGCCACCCCGGGGTGCAGGTGGAGCTGCAGGAGTACGAGCCGCCGGAGTCGCTGGGGCGGTTGGTGCGCGGCGAATGCGACATCACCCTGGCCTTCACCTACCCCGGCCTGCACGAGCAGGTCCCGGAGGAGGTGGCGGAGATCCGGCTGCTGGAGGACGAGCTCACGGTGCTGATGCCCACCGGGCATCCGCTCGCCCGGCGCCGCGCGGTCAAGCTCGCCGACCTGGCCGAGGAGCGCTGGATCGCCGGCTGTCTGCGCTGCCGCGCCAACTTCCTGCACGAGTGCGCCGAGCAGGGCTTCGCCCCGGACATCGCCTTCACCACGGACGACAACCTGGTGGTGCAGAGCCTGGTCGCGGAGGGGCTCGGGGTGGCGATGATGCCGGGGCTCGTGCTGTCCTTCCTGTGCCACCGCAAGGTCACCGGACGGGTCCTGGACCCGGCCTCGCGCCGCCAGGTCTCCGCGTACGTCCTCCGCGAGCATCTGCGCATCCCCGCCACCGCGCTGGTGCTGGAGGAGCTCCAGACGGTCGCGGCGCGCAGGGTCGGATGCTGATCCTCCGGGCGCCCACCGGATCACCGGGGGGTCGATCCATAAGCTGTCGTTGGGTTCTGGCTTAGAAACCGTCGTTGGACGTGATGGATCAGTCGGCAGCACGCTGCCCGTATGACCGCTCCGACCGACTTCCGGCCCGCCGTGACGACACCTCGACTCGACTCGCTCGTCCGCGAGGTGCGCGCCACCGTCGACCGCGGGCTGCCGCCCGACCTCACGGCCTACCTGGTCGGTGAGCGGCTCGCCCCGCACCTGGGCGCCCCCGACCTGCTCACCGCCGAGCAACGCGAGGGCGACCCCGAGCGCTACCGCCAGCACGTGCTGCACGCCGAGCACGACGGGAGCTTCTCCATCGTCGCGCTGGTGTGGCTGCCGGGGCAGCGCACCTCCATCCACGACCACGTCTCCTGGTGCGTGACCGGCGTCCACGAGGGCCAGGAGAGCGAGCAGCGCTACCGCCTGGTCTCCGACGGCGCCAGCTCCCGGCTGATCGCCACCGAGCGGGTGGTCAATCCGCAGGGCGCGGTCTGCGGCTTCGCGCCGCCCGGCGACATCCACCGGGTGTGGAACGCCTGTGAGGGCACGGCGCTGTCCCTCCACATCTACGGCGCGGACATCTCCCGCCTGGGCTCCAGCGTGCGCCGCGTCTACCACCTCCCGACCGACGACCGGGACGCACGGTAATGGCGCTGCTCCGGGAGCGGCTCCACACGGCCGCGCCCGCGGCGGCGGAGCGGCCCAGATCACCGGGCAAGGTCCCCGGCCTGCTCTGCGCCGCGCTCGGCGTCGCCGCCGCCTGGGGGACGCACCGGCTGCTGCCGGGCGTGCCGATGCTCACCGCCGCCGTGGTGCTGGGCATCACCGCGGCCCATCTGCCGGGTGCGCGCGCGCTCGTCCGCGGCGCGGGGCGGCCCGGCCTCTCCTACGCCGGCAAGCGGCTGATGCGGCTCGGCGTGGTGCTGCTGGGGCTCAAGCTCAGCCTGGACGACGTGCTCGGGCTCGGCTGGGCGACGGTGGCCATGGTCTTCGGCGTGGTCGCGGCCACCTTCGGTGGCACCTGGTGGCTGGGCCGGCGGATGGGACTGCCCGGCGACCAGCCGCTGTTGATCGCCACCGGCTACTCGATCTGCGGGGCCTCCGCGATCGGCGCGGTCAGCGAGGTGTCCGAGAGCGAGGAGCGGGACATCGCCACCTCGGTGGCGCTGGTGACGCTCTGCGGCACCCTGGCCATCGCCGTGCTGCCGCTGCTCCAGGACCCGCTGGGGCTGAGCGACGCCCAGTTCGGCCGCTGGGCCGGGGCCAGCGTGCACGACGTGGGGCAGGTCGTCGCCACCGCGCAGACCGCCGGCGGCGCCGCGCTGAGCGAGGCGGTCCTGGTGAAGCTGATGCGGGTGGCGCTGCTGGCCCCGCTGGTGGCGGCCGTGGCGGTCGCCGCACGGAACCGCCGGGTGGCCTCGTCCGCCGCCCCGACCGCGGAGGGCGCCCGGTCCGCCCGGCGCCCGCCGCTGGTCCCGCTCTTCGTCCTCGGCTTCCTGGCCATGGTGGGTGTGCGCAGCACGGAGCTGCTCTCCGCCACCGCCCTGGACGTGGCGGGGACCGCCCAGGAACTGCTGCTCGCCGCCGCCCTCTTCGGCCTCGGCAGCGCGGTGCACCTGCCCTCGCTCACCCGTACCGGGGCGCGGGTGGCGGGGCTGGGGCTGTGTGCCTGGCTGGTGGTCGCGGGGGCGAGCTACGGCGGCGTGCTGCTCACCGCGTGAGCCGTCGCGGGGCGAGGCGGTCGAACGTCGGCGGCGGGGTGCCCCCGGCCCGCCCGTCTGCGCGCGCTGGTACGCGGCCGGCGGGGTGCCCGGCCCCGCCCGTCTGCGCGCGCCGGTACGCGGCCGGCGGGTGCCCGCCCCGCCCTGCTTTCCCGCGCGGCGTCGGCCAGCCCTGCTTCCCGCGCGGCGTCGGCCCGACCGGTGGACCCGGCCGGGCCGGCCGGGCTTACGGGTGCCAGACCTCCTTGATGGAGTCGATCTTGCCCTCGCCGTCCAGCGTGATGTCGTAGATGTTCCCGGAGCAGCTGTAGGGAGCCTTCACGGCGCTCTGGTCGGTCAAGCAGTCGGCGGCGTGCGACCACAGCTCGCCCACCGGCACCTCCTTGTGGGTGCCGGAGCCGGTGGACAGCTGCGCGTTCGTCTCCGGCGCGAACAGGTAGTAGTTGGCCTTGCCCTTGCCGTGGTAGATGAAGTCGTTCGGCGTGCACTCCGGCGCGGCGTCCTTGGCGGACAGCGAGCCCTTCGACGGGGGCACGGCGATCTCGACCATCTTGTGGCCGGCGGGCAGCGTTGGCGGCTCCCCGCAGTCACCGGGGCCCTCCTCCTCGGTGCCCTTGCCCTCGCCCTCGCCGGCCTTCTGGTCCTTCTGGTCCTTCGCCGGCTGGGAGGCGGAGCCGCCGGTGGAGCCACCCGCGGTGTCGTCCTCCGGCCCACAGGCGGCCGCGCCGCCGAGCGCGGCGACGAGCACGAGACTGCTGATGAGGCGTCGAGTCGGCTTCATATCGGATCCCCCGTCAGGTGAGAAAAACGTGATGATCATGCGGTTCCGGGGGCCGGGTGATTTCAAGATCAATCACCTGGCCCGGCGGGAATCGTAAGGCATGTTCATGGCGAGCTCGGTGCCGCGTTGATCACCGCGGGCATGTCGTAGCCGGTTCATGACACAGGCGGGACCGTCCGGACACCTAGGACCGAAGGACGATTCGATCTCCGCCCCGAGACAGGTGGCAGACCTGACGGCCCTTCCTACGCTGGCGCAATGACCACCCTCGACTCGCGCGGCCCCGACACCGCGTCCCCCTCGGCGCCGGTGGACGGCGACACCGTGCTCAGCCGCCGCTACCGCGCCCTCACCCTCGGCATCATCTCCGTGGTCTCGCTCGTCGCCTTCGAGGCGAGCGCCGTCAACACCGCCATGCCGGTCGCGGCGCACGCCCTGGACGGGGTGGAGCTCTACGCCTTCGCCTTCTCCGGCTACTTCACCGCGAGCCTGTTCGCGATGGTCCTGTCCGGCGAGTGGTGCGACCGGCGCGGCCCGCTGCTGCCGCTCTTCACCGGCATCGCGGGCTTCTGCGCGGGACTGCTGATCTCCGGCTCGGCGCAGCAGATGTGGATGTTCGTCGGCGGGCGCGCGGTCCAGGGCGTCGGCGGCGGACTGGTGATCGTCGCGCTGTACGTGGTGGTCGGCCGGGCCTACCCGGAGCGGCTGCGGCCCGCCGTGCTGGCCGCCTTCTCCGCCGCCTGGGTGCTGCCGGTCATCGTCGGCCCGCTGGCCGCGGGCACGGTCACCGAGCAGCTCAGCTGGCGCTGGGTCTTCCTCGCCATCCCGGTGCTGGTGCTGCTCCCGCTGTGCGTCATGCTCCCCGCCCTGCGGGCCCTCCCGCCGGGCGACCTCACCCCGGCCATGGACCGCCGGCGGATCCTGCTCGCCCTGGGCGTCGCGGCCGGCGCCGGGCTGCTCCAGTACGCCGCCCAGGACCTCGGCTGGGTCTCGCTGGCGCCCGCCGTGGCCGGGCTGGCGCTGCTCGTCCCCTGCGTGCTGCGGCTGCTGCCGACCGGCACCTTCCGCGCGGCGCGCGGGCTGCCCTCCGTCATCCTGCTGCGCGGCATCGCGGCCGGCGCGTTCCTGGGCGCGGAGAGCTTCATACCGCTGATGCTGGTCAGCGAGCGCGGGCTCTCGGCGACCCTGGCCGGACTCTCCCTCACCAGCGGCGGGCTGAGCTGGACGCTGGGCTCCTACACCCAGAGCCGGCCGCGGCTGGAACCCCACCGGGAGCGGCTGATGGGACTCGGCATGCTGCTGATCGCCCTCGCGCTCGGGATGGCCCCGCTGGCCCTGCTGGAGCCGGTGCCGGTGTGGATCGTCGCCGTGGCGTGGGTGATCGGCGGTTACGGCATGGGGCTCGCGGTCTCCAGCGCCAGCGTGCTGCTGCTGAAGCTGTCCCGCCCGGGCGAGGAGGGCGGCAACTCCGCCTCCCTCCAGGTCTCCGACGCCCTCGGCAACATCGTCCTGCTCGGTCTCGGCGGCGTGCTCTTCGTCTCCTTCGGCGGCGGCTCGGTGGCGGCCGAGGGCGGCCACGCCGGCGCGGCGGCGGCGACCGGCGGCTCCCATCCGGCCGCGTTCGTCGCCGTCTACGTGGCCATGGCGACGGTCGCGCTGGTCGGCGCCCTGGTCACCACCCGGCTGCGCCCCAAGGCGACCACGGGGCCCGCGACGGCCGACGATGTGAGCTCGATCCCACCCGCGGGTGGCGCCCCGCGATAACCCCGAGGCGTGAACCGGGGCCCAGGTAGGCTGACGCGGTTGCCGATCCCGAGCCCCGACCAGCCCGACGGAGACCGTGACTACCACCGCCGCCTCAAGCCACAGCCATCACCTCTCACCGGCCTTCCCGGGCCGTGCCCCCTGGGGCACCGCGAACAAGCTGCGTGCCTGGCAGCAGGGGGCGATGGAGAGGTACATCCAGACCCAGCCGCGTGACTTCCTCGCGGTCGCCACCCCCGGTGCCGGCAAGACCACCTTCGCGCTCACCCTCGCCTCCTGGCTGCTGCACCACCACGTGGTGCAGCAGGTGACCGTGGTCGCGCCCACCGAGCACCTGAAGAAGCAGTGGGCCGAGGCGGCCGCCCGGGTGGGCATCAAGCTGGACCCGGAGTACAGCGCCGGCCCGTTGGGACGCGAGTACCACGGTGTGGCCGTGACCTACGCCGGCGTCGGCGTCCGCCCCATGCTGCACCGCAACCGCTGCGAGCAGCGCAAGACGCTGGTCATCCTGGACGAGATCCACCACGCCGGCGACTCCAAGTCCTGGGGCGAGGCGTGCCTGGAGGCGTTCGACCCGGCCACCCGCCGGCTGGCGCTGACCGGCACCCCCTTCCGGTCCGACACCAACCCCATCCCCTTCGTCACCTACGAAGAGGGCAACGACGGCATCCGGCGCTCCTCCGCCGACTACACCTACGGCTACGGCAACGCGCTCGGCGACGGCGTGGTCCGGCCGGTGATCTTCCTCAGCTACAGCGGCAACATGCGCTGGCGCACCAAGGCGGGCGACGAGATCGCGGCGCGGCTCGGCGAGCCGATGACCAAGGACGCCGTGTCCCAGGCATGGCGCACAGCGCTGGACCCGCGCGGCGACTGGATGCCCAATGTGCTGCGCGCCGCCGACCAGCGGCTCACCGAGGTGCGCAAGGCGATCCCGGACGCCGGCGCGCTGGTCATCGCCACCGACCAGGAGTCGGCGCGCGCGTACGCCAAGCTGATCCGCGAGATCACCGGACAGGGCGCCACCCTCGTGCTCTCCGACGACTCCGGCGCCTCGCAGCGCATCGAGGACTTCAGCCACAACGACGACCGCTGGATGGTCGCCGTCCGCATGGTGTCCGAGGGCGTCGACGTGCCCCGGCTGGCGGTCGGCGTCTACGCCACCACGATCTCCACCCCGCTCTTCTTCGCCCAGGCCGTCGGCCGCTTCGTGCGCTCCCGCCGGCGCGGCGAGACCGCCTCGGTCTTCCTGCCCACCATCCCCATGCTGCTCGGCTTCGCCAACGAGATGGAGGTCGAGCGCGACCACGTCCTGGACAAGCCGAAGAAGGACGGCGAGGAGGAGGACATCTACGCCGAGGAGGAGAAGCTCCTCCAGGAGGCCGAGCGGCAGCAGGACGAGGACACCGGCGAGCAGGACATGCTGCCCTTCGAGGCGCTGGAGTCCGACGCCGTGTTCGACCGGGTGCTCTTCGACGGCGCCGAGTTCGGCATGCAGGCCCACCCCGGCAGCGAGGAGGAACAGGACTACCTCGGCATCCCCGGCCTGCTCGAACCCGACCAGGTGCAGCTGCTGCTCCAGAAGCGGCAGGCCCGGCAGATCGCGCACAGCCGTCGGAAGCCCGATGCCGAGGCCGACCTGATCGAACTCCCCGCCGACCGGCGTCCCGTGGTCACCCACAAGGAGCTCCTGGAGCTCCGCAAGGAGCTCAACTCGCTGGTCGGCGCCTATGTCCACCAGAGCGGTAAGCCGCACGGCGTCATCCACACCGAGCTGCGCCGGGTCTGCGGCGGCCCGCCCAGCGCGGAGGCCACGGCGGGCCAGATCCGGGAACGGATCAAGAAGGTGCGGGAGTGGGCGACGCGGATGCGGTGACGCTGGGCGCTGTGCCGATTTCGACGTGAGCCGCCTGCTCGCGGAGCACCGGTGGTGCGGTGGGTTCGGTACCGCCGGGCTCCGGCGTCGTGGTTGTTCGCCGTCGCGGCGGGGCGGGGGAGGCCGATCCCCGGGGCGCGGGGGCGCGGGGCGCGGGGCGCTCCGGGGTTGCGGTGGGTTTGGCACCGCCGGGCTCCGGCGCTGTGGTGGTTCACCGTCGCGGCGGGATGGGCCTGGCTGCGGCGAGAGCAGAGGCCGTCAAGGGGTTTCAGGCGGATTCATCAAGCTGCCATGAAACCGCTCCCGTCGACCGGCTGTATCACCACATCATCGGATAAAACGGTACGCAATGCGGTCGCCGTTGTGGCCTCCCTTGCTCGGATTCTGGACGGACTCTTCCGCTAAGCGGACCGGCTCGCTACCGTTCCGCGCAACGCACACGCCCCGTGGCAGCGCCGCCGCGGAGCGCAGCCGGTGCGTGGGACACACGACCGGCGGCTCTTCTGCGCGCCGTCGCCGGGACCGAGGGCGCATCCGCAGGGAGAGGGTCGCCACTCACACCGAGGAGGGGCGTCGTGACCGCGGAGACCTCTCAGACACTCGACCGGGGACTGCGCGTCCTCAAACTGCTCGCCGACACGGACCACGGGCTGACCGTCACCGAGCTCTCGACGAGGCTCGGCGTCAACCGCACCGTGGTCTACCGGCTGCTGGCCACCCTGGAACAACACGCACTCGTACGCCGGGACATCGGCGGGCGGGCGCGCGTCGGGCTCGGGGTGCTCCAGCTGGGGCGCCAGGTCCACCCCCTGGTACGGGAGGCGGCACTGCCCGCGTTGCGCGCGCTCGCCGAGGACATCGGCGCCACCGCCCACCTCACGCTCGTCGACGGCAGCGAGGCGCTGGCCGTCGCCGTGGTCGAGCCCACCTGGACCGACTACCACGTGGCCTACCGGGCCGGCTTCCGGCACCCGCTGGACCGCGGGGCCGCCGGGCGGGCGATCCTCGCGGCCCGTAACGCCGTCCGGGAGGGGCAGTCCTTCGATCCGGGATACGCCCTGACCCACGGCGAGCTGGAGGCCGGCGCCAGCGGCGCGGCCGCCCCGCTGCTGGGCATCAGCGGCATCGAGGGCAGCGTGGGTGTGGTCATGCTCACCGACTCGGTGCCGGAGCGGGTCGGCCCGCGCGTCGTGGACGCGGCCCGGGAGGTGGCGGAGGCGCTGGGCTGACGCGCCCCACCGCCGGCGCGGGCGATCGGAGCCGTCGCCCGGCCGATCCCGCCCCGAACGGCGGGGGTGCGCGGACCGGGTCGGGGGCTCGGTGATCCCAGAAGTGAACTAGGGTCACTTCATGCCCGCCGTGCCCGCACTCTCCCGCCGCGCCTGGACCCTGGTGATCTGCGCCACGACCGTCGTCGCCCTGCTCGTGGCCGCCGCGTTCGCACCGCTGCCCTTCGCGATCGCCTACCCCGGCAGCACCGTGAACGTCCTCGGCTCCGACAAGGGCAAGCCGGTGATCTCCATCTCCGGCGCGGACACCCGCAAGAGCAGTGGTCAGCTGCGGATGACCACGATCGTGGCGACCGGACCGGGCACCACCGTCCGGCTGGACGATCTGGTCGACAGCTGGTTCGACGGCGACCGCGCGGTGATGCCGCACGACGCGGTCTACCCGGTCGGCGACACCACCGAGGAGATCGAGCGCCACAACGCCAAGGAGATGAAGAAGTCGCAGGACACGGCGGTCCGTGCGGCGCTGCGCTACCTCCACCGGTCCGATGAGGACATCGACGTCACGCTCCGCCTGGCGGACGTCGGCGGGCCCAGCGCCGGGCTGCTGTTCACCCTCGGGATCATCGAGAAGCTGGACGGCGACGGCCGCGGCGGCGATCTCACCGGCGGTCGGACGATCGCCGGCACCGGCACCATCGAGGCCGACGGCACGGTCGGCGCGGTGGGCGGGGTGCCGCTGAAGACGCAGGCGGCGAAGCGGGACGGCGCGACGGTCTTCCTGGTGCCCAAGGAGGAGTGCTCCGACGCGGAGGCCGAGCTGCCGGAGGGGTTGCAGCTGATCCCGGTGACCGAGCTGAAGGACGCGGTCTCCTCGCTGCGCGCGCTCTCCTCCGGCCAGAAGGTGCCGAGCTGCTGATCGGCCCGCTCAGCCGGTCCTGCCGAAGCCTCCTCCTCAGTCCTCCGCGGCCTGCTTCACCAGCGGGATGATCCGCAGGGGGACCGCGTTCTCCATCACGATCGCCGTGGAGGCGCGCACGATGCCGTCGAAGCCCACCACCCGGTCGATCACCCGCTGGAGATCCGCGTTCGAACGGGCGACCAGACGGCAGAGCATGTCCCCGTGTCCGGTGGTGGTGTGCAGCTCCAGCACCTCGGGGACGGTGGCCAGATGGGCCCGCACATCGGTGCCCTGGCCCTGTTTGATCTCCAGCGTGGCGAACGCGGTGACCGGATAGCCGAGCGCCGCCGGGTCCACCTGGGGACCGAATCCACGGATCACCCCGTTGGCCTGAAGCCGGTCCAGTCGGGCCTGGGCGGTGCCCCGCGCCACGCCGAGCCGACGCGAGGCCTCCAGCACGCCGATCCGGGGCTCGTCGGCGAGCAGCTCGATCAGACGTGCGTCCAGACGGTCGATTCCCACGATGCCTCCTGTGCCGGCTGTGGCCGTAGTCACTATGTACACAATGCCGCGGCTTACTCGACAGTGGCTATACAAACTGCTCAGGAATTCAACAAACTATTGCGCACTCTGAGCCGCGGGGAGAGTCTGCGGTTATGACTGAGACACTGGATCACACCCCCGACACCGCGCGGCAGGCCGATCCGTTCCCGGTGAAGGGGATGGACGCGGTCGTCTTCGCCGTCGGCAACGCCAAGCAGGCCGCGCACTACTACGCCACCGCCTTCGGCATGAAGCTGGTCGCCTATTCGGGACCTGAGAACGGCAGCCGCGAGACCGCCAGTTATGTGCTCGTCTCGGGCGCCGCCCGCTTCGTGCTCACCTCTGTCATCAAGCCCACCACCGACTGGGGCCGCTTCCTGGCCGCCCATGTCGCCGAGCACGGTGACGGCGTCATCGACCTGGCCATCGAGGTCCCGGACGCGCGGGCCGCCTACGCGTACGCCGTCGAGCACGGCGCCACCGGCCTGGAGGAGCCGTACGAGACCAAGGACGAGCACGGCACCATCGTCCGCGCGGTCATCGCCACCTACGGCCAGACCCGCCACACCCTCGTCGAGCGCTCCGGCTACGAGGGCGTCTACCTGCCCGGCTTCGTCCCCGCCGACCCCATCGTCGAGCCCCCGGCCAAGCGCACCTTCCAGGCCATCGACCACTGCGTGGGCAACGTCGAGCTCGGCAAGATGAACGAGTGGGTGACCTTCTACAACAAGGTCATGGGCTTCACCAACATGAAGGAGTTCGTCGGCGACGACATCGCCACCGAGTACAGCGCGCTGATGTCGAAGGTCGTGGCCGACGGCACGCGCAAGGTGAAGTTCCCGCTGAACGAGCCGGCCATCGCCAAGAAGAAGTCCCAGATCGACGAGTACCTGGAGTTCTACGGCGGCCCCGGCGTCCAGCACATCGCCCTCGCCACCAACGACATCGTCGCCACGGTGCGCGCCATGCGGGCCGCGGGTGTGCAGTTCCTGGACACCCCCGACTCCTACTACGACACCCTCGGCGAGTGGGTCGGCGAGACCCGGGTGCCCATCGACACCCTCCGCGAGCTGAAGATCCTCGCCGACCGCGACGAGGACGGCTACCTGCTCCAGATCTTCACCAAGCCGGTCCAGGACCGCCCGACGGTCTTCTTCGAGATGATCGAGCGGCACGGCTCCATGGGCTTCGGCAAGGGCAACTTCAAGGCGCTGTTCGAGGCCATCGAGCGCGAGCAGGCCCTTCGCGGCAACCTCTGACACCCCTGCTCCGCCGCGACGGTCACCACCGTCGCGGCGGACCGGGACCGACCCACCCACCGACCAGCCCCACCCCGCACCAACACCCCCACCCCGCGGCGGCCCCCGCGTGTCGGCGATCTACCCCCGCCCCTCGCGCGGTGCGAGGCTGGAGCCATGACCGACCTCATCGAGCGGCTGCGTTCGGGACTTCCGGCCGAGGCCGTGCTGACCGACCCCGACGTCACGGACTCCTACGCGCGGGACATGGCGAGCTTCTGCGAGGCGGGCGCCCCGGCCGTGGTCGTGCTGCCGCGCACCGTGGAGCAGGTGCAGCACGTCATGCGCACCGCCACCGCGCTCCGCGTCCCCGTCGTGCCGCAGGGCGCCCGCACCGGCCTCTCGGGGGCGGCCAACGCCTCGGACGGCTGCGTCGTGCTCTCCCTGGTCAAGATGGACCGCATCCTGGAGATCGACGCCGTCGACCGGATCGCGATCGTCGAGCCGGGCGTCGTCAACGCGACCCTCTCCCGCGTCGTCGCCGAACACGGCCTCTGCTACCCGCCGGACCCCTCCAGTTGGGAGCAGTGCACGATCGGCGGCAACATCGGCACCGCCTCCGGCGGCCTGTGCTGCGTGAAGTACGGCGTCACCGCCGAGTACGTGCTGGGGCTCGACGTCGTCCTGGCCGACGGCCGGCTCCTCTCCACCGGCCGCCGCACCGCCAAGGGCGTGGCGGGGTACGACCTGACCCGACTGTTCGTGGGCTCGGAGGGCAGCCTGGGCGTGGTGGTCCGGGCCATCCTGGCGCTCAAGCCCGCGCCGCCGCGGCAGCTGGTGCTGGCCGCGGAGTTCCCCTCCACCGCCGCCGCCTGTGACGCCATCTGCCGGATCATGGAGCGCGGGCACGTTCCGTCGCTGCTGGAGCTGATGGACCGCACGAGCGTACGGGCCGTCAACGAGCTGGCGGGCATGGGTCTGCCGGAGACCACCGAGGCGCTGCTGATGTGCGCCTTCGACACCCCGGACCCGACCTCCGACCTGGCGGCCGTCGGGGAGCTCTGCCGGGCGGCCGGGGCCACCGAGGTGGTGCCGGCGGAGGACGCCGCCGAGTCCGAGCTGCTGCTTCAGGCGCGCCGGATGACCCTGACCGCGCTGGAGGCGATCAAGGGCGTCACGATGATCGACGACGTCTGCGTGCCCCGCTCCAAGCTCGCGGCGATGATCGACGGCACGGCCGAGATCGCCCGCAGGTACGACCTCACCATCGGCGTCGTCGCGCACGCCGGGGACGGCAACACCCACCCCACCGTGTGCTTCGACGCCTCCGACCCGGAGGAGTCGCGGCGCGCCCGGGAGTCCTTCGACGAGATCATGGCGCTGGGCCTGGAGCTGGGCGGCACCATCACCGGCGAACACGGCGTGGGGGTGCTGAAGAAGGAGTGGCTGGCCCGCGAACTGGGGCCGGTGGGAATCGAGTTGCAGCGCTCCATCAAGCAGGTCTTCGACCCGCTCGGCATCCTCAACCCGGGCAAGGTCTTCTGACGGAGAATCACGCACCACAGGAGGCGCGGGCGCCTCACTCGGCGGCTCACTCACGCAACGAGGCGACGTCGACCACGAACCGGTAGCGCACATCGCTGGCGACGACCCGTTCGTACGCGTCGTTGATCTGCTCCGCGGGGATGACCTCGACGTCCGCGGCCAGCCTGTGCCGGGCGCAGAAGTCGAGCATCTCCTGCGTCTGCCGGATGCCGCCGATGTTGGAACCGGCCAGGCTGCGCCGCTTCATGACCAGGGTGCTGAGGAGCAGCGCGGACCGGGTCTCGGGCAGCCCGACGTTGACCATCGCCCCGTCCACCCGCAACAGTCCCAGATAGGCGTCGAGGTCGAGGTCGGCGGAGACGGTGTTGAGGATCAGGTCGAAGGCGTCGGCGAGGTCGGTGAAGACGGCCGGGTCGGCGGTGGCGTGGAAGTGGTCGGCGCCCAGCCGAAGCCCGTCGTCCCTCTTCCGTGTCGACTGGCTGAGCACGGTGACCTCGGCGCCCCGCGCGTGCCCGATCTTGACGGCCATGTGGCCCAGGCCGCCCAGTCCGACGACGGCGACCTTGCTGCCGGGGCCCGTCTCCCAGCGGGCGAGCGGCGCGTACGTGGTGATGCCGGCGCACATCAGCGGCGCGGCCTCGTCGAGGGAGAGTCCGTCGGGGATGCGCAGCACGTAGTTCTCGTCGACGACGATGTGCGTGCTGTAGCCGCCGTAGGTGGGTTCGTCGGTGCGCGGGTCGCGTGCGTTGTAGGTCCACACCGCGCCTTCGCGGCAGAACTGCTCCTCGCCGGCGCGACAGTACTCGCACCTCCGGCAGGAGTCGACGAAGCAGCCCACCCCGACGCGGTCACCGACGGAGTGACGGGTCACGCCGGGGCCCACCGCCGCGACGACACCGGCGATCTCATGGCCCGGCACCATCGGGAAGATGCCCTCCGCCCACCCCTCGTGGACCTGGTGGATGTCGGTGTGACAGATGCCGGTGAACGCGATCTCGATCACGACGTCGTGCTCGCGCGGCTCCCGGCGTTCGATCGTGGTGCGCTCCAGCGGGGCCTTGGGGGAGGGGGCGGCGTAGGCGGTGACGGCAGTGCTCATCTCGGTCTCCTGAGTGAGGTCGGAAACCCCCTGCCCTCCAGTCTGTGCCGCGGGCCCGACGGCTGCGCCCCGGCCGCGGCGAGCGGGCCGAGACCTGGGGGAGTAGGCCGAAAGCCCGATGCGGCGGCGGCCGCGTGGGGCGTAGCGTCAGGAGTACGGAAGGCCGACGCCTCTTACCGCTCCGACGTCGACGCACCGGCACGAAAGCACCGGCACCGGCACCGACACCGGCCACGGCGCACCGCAGACAGCGCACAGCGCACCAGACCCCGCACGCAGGCCCTCGGGAGGCACCCCGTGACCGCCAAGCTCGATCACACGATCATGCACAGCAGCGACCAGTTCGTCTCCGCGCGCTTCCTCACCGAGCTGCTCGGTGCGCCGGAGCCCCGTCGCATGGGCCCGTTCGCCGCGGTCGATCTGGACGGCGGGCTGACCGTCGACTACGCGGACTTCATCGTGGCCCCCGACCGGATCGTCCCCCAGCATCTGGCATTGCTCGTCTCGGAGGAGGAGTTCGACGGCGTATACGCGCGCGTACGCGACCGGGACCTGCCCTACTGGGCCGGTCCCGGCCACACGGAGCCGCAGTCCATCGACCGCCGGAACGGCGGCCGCCGGCTCTACGTGGACGACCCCGACGGCCACGCCATCGAGTTCCTCACCGTCTCCGACGGCTGAGGCGCCGCCCAGCGCTCGGCTCGGCGGGGTCAGCAGCCCCATGCGAGCAGCTCGCGCAGCGCGTCGTCCATGCCGAGCTGCTCGCTCTCACTCCCCGGCGGGACCACCCGCAGGGTGCGCTCCAGCCAGGACGAGACGATCACCGCGCTGCCCTCCAACAGCGCCAGACCGTCCGGCGAGCTGAGCGCCAGACAGACCACGGCACGGCCGTCCACCCGGGTCGGCCAGATCTGCACGTCCCCCTCGCCGCAGGGGCGGAAGACCCCCTCCACCATCAGCTCGCGCGCGAAGGTCCAGTGCACCGGCGACTCGGAGCCGATGTGGAAGGCGATGTGTACGGCGTACGGGTCGTCAGACCGGTAGACCAGCCGGGTCGGGACCGGGATGCTGCGCTCCGGCGACAGCACCATCATCATCTCGAGCTCTCGCTCCACCACGGTGTTCATCGAGGGCGTCCCCTTTCTCGTACGTGTTCGCTTCACCGGGTGGGAGCGCCCTCCTTCCGTCTCATTACGCGACTTCGCGCGATCTGCGGAAACTTTTTCGCGCGCGTTCGGGACAGGTACGCGAAGCGAACGCGACTCGCACGTGCGAGTGGTGCGGTCTTTCGGTCGGGCCCGGTCCGCATGCACGTCTGATAGACCTGGAGCTCACCTCGCGGGCAGACTGCATACGCCCCACCCGCAGCACAGCAGACACGGGACATCGGAGATCATGAGCGCCCCTACCTCAGGTTCCGCGGACAGCAGCTCCATCGCGGGCTTCTATCCGGATCCCTCCATCCCCGGCTACATCCGGTACTGGAACGGTGCCGCCTGGGTCCCCGGCACCAGCCGCCCGGCCCCGGCCGAGGGTGAGGCCATGCCCGCCGCGCCGCCGGGCGTCACCACCGCCCAGCCCGCGCCGGTGACCCACGAGCCGATCGGCGGCGCCACGCAGATGACCGGCATGGTGCCGGACGAGACCGGGCCGATGTTCCTCGACCAGCCGTCCGTCGCCGCGGACGCCGCCGGGGCGGGCGCGCCGCCCCAGCTTCGGCAGCGGGGCGAGATGGACCTACGGGAGGCGGGTGGTGGCGCGGCGGACGGCGGAGCGCCGGGCCAGGAGGGCGGCGCCGCGCCGCGCGACGTGCGCGCCGTGCCGCCGCAGCCGGCGGCCTGGGGCGCCCCGCAGGGACCGCTCGGCGCCCACCCCGAGCCCGCGTCCGCCTGGCAGGCCGATGTCTCCCGACAGGCCGGCTTCGGCGGCGACCAGGACCGCCGGGTCTCCTGGGGCGCCGCCCCCGGCGCCCCCGGCGCTCCCGGCGGCTCGGCCACCCCGGCCGTCGACCCGCGGCTGGCCCCGGCCGCGGGGGCCCGCACCCCCTCGGGGGAGGGCGAGGGCGCGCCCGACCGGGCACTGCCGGCCGCCCGCCAGAGCCCCGCGCTGCCCCCGACGGGCGCGGTGCCCGCCCAGGGCTCCGGGCCCGCCTCCGAGAGCGGAGCCGCCCGTGGTGAGGGCACGCTGACCTTCCGCCGCTCGGGCACCGGGGCGACCGACGGGCCCCAGGGCGGCGGCGCGTCGGCGGGCGTTCCCCGCGACCGGGGGACCGTGACCATCCGTGCCACCCAGCGCGGCACCGCGCGGCAGGACGCCGCCACGCCCGCCGCCCAGGCGGCCCCGCCCGCGTCCGCCGCCGCCGCCCAGGCGGCCCCGGCCGCGTCCGCCGGCGCCATGCAGAGCTCCGCCCCGGCCACCACCCCGGCCTCCGCCCAGGTCGCCACCCCGCCCGCCGCCGCTGCTCCCGCTCCCGCCGGGGCCCCGCCCGCGTCGACGCCGGGCGCGCAGCCGCCCGCCGGGGCCGCGCCCCAGGCGCAGGGCGCCCCGGCGCAGCAGGGATGGGTGCACCAGGTGCACCAGCTGGCACAGCAGGGCGCGCCGGCGGCGCCCGCGCCCGCCGCCGGGGGTGGCCCGGGCGCACCGGAGGGCGTGATCCCGTGGAAGCCGCCGGTCGAGGATCCGTTCCGGCAGGCCGCGCAGGCGCAGGGCCGGCCCGCCGGGCTCGGCCGCCGGCTGATGGCCCGGCTGATCGACACGATCGTGCTGCTCGGCGCGGCCGCGGCCGCCGCCGTCCCGCTGTGGGGCAAGGCCATGGACCACATCGACGAGAAGGTGGAGGAGGCCAAGCAGACCGGTGAGACCGTCACCGTCTACCTCCTCGACGGCACCACCGGCGGCTACCTCGCCATCGTGGTGGGCGTGCTGCTGGTGGTCGGCCTGCTCTACGAGGCCCTGCCCACCGCCAAGTGGGGGCGCACCCTCGGCAAGAAGCTGTGCGGGCTGCGCGTCCTGGACATCGAGCAGCACGACACCCCCGGCTTCGGCGCCGCGCTGCGCCGCTGGCTGGTCTACGGGGTGCTGGGGCTGCTCGTCATCGGTGTGCTGAACGTGCTGTGGTGCCTGTTCGACCGACCCTGGCGGCAGTGCTGGCACGACAAGGCCGCCCGGACCTTCGTGGCCTCCCGCGACTGACCGGCGGCCGCGCCGGGAACCCCGCCAGACCCCGCTGGAACCCCGCCGGAGGCCGTCCGGCGGGGGCGGCATAGCCCGAACGGCGCGTGCCGGATGCGGTGCGGCGGGCGCCGGGTTCGACTCGGGCCATGAGTACCCAGCCGCCCGGCGACGAGCCGTCCGACCGCGAGCCGCCGCGCCCCGAGCCGCCCGGCGAGGGGTCGCCCGACCAGGACCCGTTCCGCAAGCGGCCCCCGTCCGAGGCCGGCGGCGAGCCACCGTCGGGCGGCGGCGCCGAGCCCCCGTCCCCGCCACCGCCGCCGGGCTCCGGAGCGGGCGGGCCGCGGGGGGCCGGCCCGTCCTGGCCGGGTGGCGCCGGGCCGGGCGAGCAGGGCCCGTACGGCGGCGGGCCTTACGGCGGTGGTCCCTTCGGCGGTGGCCCGTACGGCGCTCCGCCGCCCGGCGGTCCGTACGGTGCCGACCCGCTGGCCGGGATGCCGCCGCTGGGCAGCCTTCCGCGCCGACTCTGCGCGCGGATCATCGACGCGCTGCTCGTGGGGATCCCGCTCCTCCTGGTCGTGGCGTTCGTACGGGGCGGCTACGACCCCTATGACCCCACGGACTCCACGACGATGGCGGTCGCCGGCTCCGTCGTCTACTTCGTCTACGAGGGGCTGATGCTCTCCCACAGCGGGCAGACCGTCGGCAAGAAGCTGATGAGGATCCGGGTGGCGATGCTGAGCGACGGGGCGATCCCGCGGGGGCAGGCGGGCTGGCTGCGGGCCGCCGTGTACTCGCTGCCGGAGCTGGTGCCGTACTGCGGCTTCGTCTTCTGGCTGGTCAACGTGTTGTGGTGCACCTGGGACCGGCCGTACCGGCAGTGTCTGCACGACAAGGCGGCGACGACGGTCGTGGTCTCCACCGTTCCCGCCCCGGCACCCGCCCCCTGACCTGTCGCCGACCGCGCGCCGGCTGGTGTAATCGGGGGCATGAGCATCCACCAGCCGCCCTCCCCGTACGCCCCGCCCGTCTTCCCGGTGGGCATGCCGCCGCTGGCCACCACCGGCCAGCGCTTCCTGGCCCGGCTGATCGACACGGTGGTGCTGGGCGTCGTGTGGACACTGATGCTCAGCGCCACCGGCGCGCTGGAGTACACGCTGGAGAACCCCGGCGAGTACGACCTGCCCAAGGTGCTGGTCTCGGTGGTGCTGACCTTCACCCTCTACTTCGCGTACGAGGGCGCGATGCTGGCCCGCAGCGGTCAGACGCTGGGCAAGAAGGCGCTGCGCGTCCGCGTGGCGATGCTCGCGGACGGGAACATCCCCGGCCGCCATGGCTGGACCCGGGCCGCGGTCTACGCGCTGCCGGGGATCCTCTACCCGCTGCTGGTCGGCACCGTGTTCTGGGTGGTCAACTCGGTGTGGCAGCTGCGGGACCGGCCGTACCGACAGTGCCTGCACGACAAGGCGGCGAAGACGGTCGTCGTATCGGCCTGGTGAACGGAGCGGTCGGGGTCAGCCGCGCAGGGAGTGCTGGCGCGGCTGGGCCGGGGCCGACGGGCGGCCGGCGGCGACGGTGCGGCTGGGCCGGTGGTAGGCACGCGGCATCGGCACGGTCAGCGCGATGAGAAGTCCGAGCGCGAGCGATGCCAGAGCGATCAGGGCAATGCCCAGACCCGATCGCGTCTCGGACAACAGCAGCATGGCAAGGGTCGACAGAACGACGGTGGCCGAACCATAGGCGAGCTGTGCAGGAGTCGGACGCGGCATGGCGAGACCGTCCTCAAGGCATCGATATTCAGGGAGAGAGTCGCGACGGCGCGCAACCGCACCATGACTCTACGGTCCTGCATGCCCCCGCGGAACGCTTGGTAAGCGTGACCTAACCCACGCCCCGTCGCACGGGGAGCGCGCGGGGTCGCTGCGCACCTCAACCGGCCCCGCGAGTGCGCCTGTTGGTGTCCGCCGTCCGATCATCCGAGGGTGCCGGGCATACTGGCTCCACCTGTTCATGTCAAGGTCTGTCTTTTCAGTTTTCACTCCGGTCAAATACCGACACATATTTGACTGGGGAGGGCCAGACAAGTGAACAGGCAACGGAGGGCCGCAAGATCGGCCGCCATAGCCACCGTGGTCGCCGCATTGGGGGCGGCGACCCTGACCACCGGCCTCGCGCAGGCCGACGAGCGCCCGTCCGCGTCGCGGATCGAGCGCCATGACCCGGCGGCTCCCGGACAGGACGTGGATCACGACCTGGCGGGGCCGTTCAGCAAGGAGCGGGAGGCGCTCCGCGAGGCCGCGCTGCGGCAGGTGATATCCGGCGACAAGGAGCCGGTGAAGCGCGGCGCCTCACAGGTCGTCAAGCTCGGCAAGGGGAAGTACGTCGAGCTCGCCCGGGAGAAGACCGACAAGATCTTCACCATCCTGGCCGAGTTCGGCGACAAGGTCGACGACACCGCCATGTACGACCCTGACGGCCCCGACGGGCCGGAGCCGCCGGTGAAGAAGTACGGCGGCGAGCCGGGCCCGGCGCACAACACCATCGAGCAGCCGGACCGCACCAAGGACAACAGCACCGCCTGGCAGAAGGACTACAGCCGGCAGCACTTCCAGGACCTGTACTTCTCCAAGGCGAAGGGCAAGGAGTCGCTGAAGAAGTACTACGAGAAGCAGTCCTCGGGCCGCTACTCCGTCGAGGGCACGGTCTCGGACTGGGTCAAGGTGCAGTGGAACGAGGCCCGTTACGGCTCCAACTACTGCGGCGACACCAACTGCCACAACGCCTGGGACCTGGTGCGCGACGCCGTCAACCAGTGGGTGGCGGACCAGAAGGCTGCCGGCCGTACCGACGCCCAGATCAAGGGGGATCTGGCGCAGTACGACCTGTGGGACCGTAACGACTTCGACGGCGACGGCAACTTCAACGAGCCCGACGGCTACATCGATCACTTCCAGATCGTGCACGCCGGCGAGGACGAGTCCGCGGGCGGCGGCAAGCAGGGGAAGACCGCCATCTGGGCGCACCGCTGGTACGCCTACGGCTCCGACGCCGGCAAGACCGGGCCGGCCGCCAACAAGGCCGGCGGGACGGAGATCGGCGACACCGGCATCTGGGTCGGCGACTACACCATGCAGCCGGAGAACGGCGGCCTCGGCGTCTTCGCGCACGAGTACGGCCACGACCTGGGCCTGCCGGACGAGTACGACACCACCGGCAAGGGCGAGTCCTCGGTGGCGTACTGGTCGCTGATGTCCTCCGGCTCCTGGCTGGGCCGGGGCAAGGACTCCATCGGCGACCTGCCCGGCGACATGAACGCCTGGGACAAGCTCCAACTGGGCTGGCTCGACTACGACACCGCCAAGGCCGGCGAGAAGTCCCGGCACACGCTGGGCGTGGCCGAGTACAACACCAAGCGCAAGCAGGCCCTGGTGGTCGAGCTGCCCGCCAAGTCCGTGACCACCGAGATCGTCAAGCCCGCCGAGGGCGAGACGCAGTGGTGGGGCGGCCAGGGTGACGACCTGAAGAACACCCTCACCCGCACCGTCGACCTGACGGGCAGGTCCAAGGCGTCCCTGGACCTCAAGGGCTGGTGGGACATCGAGGCCAACTACGACTACCTCTACACCGAGGTGTCCACCGACGACGGCGCCAGCTGGACCCCGATCGACGGCACCGTGGACGGCAAGGCCATCCCGCGCGACGGCGGTGACAAGCCGGCGCTGACCGGCGTCTCCGGCGCGTACAAGTCCCTCTCCTACCCGCTGGACGCCTACACCGGCAAGAAGATCGGCCTGCGCTTCCGCTACCAGACCGACGGCGGCACCTCGGGCAAGGGCTTCACCGCAGACGCCCTGACGCTGACCGCGGACGGCGCGCCGCTGTTCACCGACGGCGCCGAGGGAGGCGACAACGGCTGGGCGGTGAAGGGCTTCTCGCGCGTCGGCGCCTCCTTCACCAAGGACTACCCGCAGTACTACATCGCCGAGAACCGCCAGTACGTGTCGTACGACAAGACCCTCAAGGTCGGTCCGTACAACTTCGGTTGGGCCGACAGGCCGCGGTGGGTGGAGCACTACCCCTACCAGCGCGGCCTGTTGATCTGGCAGTGGGACACCTCGCAGCGGGACAACAACGTCGGTCTGCACCCGGGTCGCGGTCTGATCCTGCCGGTCGACGCGCACGCCACCCCGGAGAAGTGGGCGGACGGCACGCTGATGAAGAACCGCTTCCAGGCGTACGACTCGCCCTTCAGCCGGTACCGCGCCGGCGGCTACACCGTCCACAAGAAGGGCGTCCCGACGGTGATCAAGTCCAAGCCGGGCGTCCCCGTCTTCGACGATCACAAGGGCGTCTACTGGTACGACAGCAACCCGACCGGTGGCGTCCGGGTTACTGACACCAACACCCAGATCAAGATCGTCAAGCAGCCGCGGCACGGCTCCTGGGTCACCCTCCAGGTGGGTCCGTCCACCAGGTAAACAGCGTCATTGCAGGTCAAAGCGGTAGCGGCCGTCGCCCACTAGCGGGCGGCGGCCGTTCGCGTTATAGATGCTCCTACGACCTTGTTATTGACACGACGTCTCACGGGGGAGATGAAGGCATTGGCCGACGGAGGTTTCACCCGCCTCCCGGGCGGCAGCGTGGTCGTCGCGCTGTCGCTGCCACGCCCGCAGGTAGCGGGCGTCTCGGCGGGCTCCCGAGTCCGGATCCTGGTCCACGCCGCCAACCGCCAGCGCGCCCTGACCAGGCTGCGCAATCTGGGGCTGCGCGCCGTGTACCTGCGCGGGAACACCGAACCGCCGACACCGGACGAGGTGACCGCGGTGCTGCACCACCCTGACGGGCTGGTCTGGCGCGCGGCCCCCGAGGACGACAGCGAGCTGTGGCACCCCATCCGGGCCCTGCTCCGGCCGCCGGCCACGACCCCGGCCTGCGGCGGCTGAGACGTCTTTGGGGGATGGGTCGGCGGCCCGGGCCGCCGACCCGCGGCGTCAGCCCACCACCGGCTTGCCGGACAGCTCGACGCCGGCCGCCCGGAGGTCCTCCAGGGCCCGCTCGGTCGTCTCCTCCGCCACGCCGGCGGTCAGGTCGAGCAGCACCTGGGTGGTGAAGCCCTCGCGCCGGGCGTCCAGCGCCGTGGCGCGGACGCAGTGGTCGGTGGCGATGCCGACCACGTCGACCTCGGTCACCTCGCGCGCCCGCAGCCAGTCGGCGAGCGGGGTGCCGTTCTCGTCGGCGCCCTCGAAGCCGCTGTAGGCGGCTGTGTAGGCGCCCTTGTCGAAGACGGCCTCGATGGCGCCGGAGGCGATGGCGGGCGCGAAGTTGGGATGGAAGCCGCTGCCCTCGGTGCCGGCCACGCAGTGCGCCGGCCAGCTGTGCACGTAGTCGGGCTGGTCGGAGAAGTGGTCGCCGGGGGCGATGTGGTGGTCGCGGGTGGCCACGATGTGCCGGTAACCGGGAGTGGTCGCCGCGATCAGGTCGGTGATGGCGGCGGCGACGTCGGCGCCGCCGGCCACCGCGAGGCTGCCGCCCTCACAGAAGTCGTTCTGCACGTCGACGACGATCAGAGCGCGATGCATGACGCCTGCCTTCCGACTGCGGGCGGACAGGACCGGGGCGCGGCGCGGCCCGTGACGGACGTGTCCGCGGCGGGTGTAACTGAGGGTATACATTCCCGGGAGGATCCGGGAGTGGGCAGCGGGGACGCGGGCTTCACCATCGCCGGGCCCGCCTCACAGGTACTCGGTGGGCAGCACCGGCTCGCCCCGGGAGAGCTGGGTCGCCGACATCGGCAGCCCCGCCCGCGCCGCGATGTGCCGGTCCCGGGCCGCGTCCAGGGGCTCACGGCCGACGATCTTCCCGCCCCGCACCAGCTCCACCAGCAGCTGCCGGTCCACGAGCTCGTCCGGGACCGGGCCGGAGCCGATCACCTCCGCCTCGGCCACGCCGTCCGCGTCCAGCCGCCGCGCGGCCCACTTGCGGCCGCCGATGGAGGTCTTGCCACCCAGCGACTTCTTCGCCACCGGCTCCAGGGGCACGTCCGGCCCGCTGCCGCCGGCCCGCGCGACCAGCTTGTAGACCATGGCGCAGGTGGGGTGGCCGCTGCCGGTGACCAGCTGGGTGCCGACCCCGTACGCGTTGACCGGCGCGGCCGCCAGCGAGGCGATCGCGTACTCGTCCAGATCGCTGGTGACCACGATCCTGGTGTTCTCGGCGCCGAGGTCGTCCAGCTGGTGGCGCACCCGGTGCGCGAGCAGCAGCAGGTCCCCGGAGTCGATGCGCACCGCGCCCAGGTCGGGTCCGGCGAGGTCGACGGCGGTGCGGACCGCCTCGGCGACGTCGTAGGTGTCGACCAGCAGCGTGGTGCCCTTGCCCAGCGAGGCGACCTGCGCGGTGAAGGCGTCCCGCTCGCTGTCGTGCAGCAGGGTGAAGGCGTGGGCGCTGGTGCCCACCGTCGGGATGTTGTAGCGGAAGCCGGCGGCGAGGTCGGAGGTGGAGGCGAAGCCGCCCACGTAGGCGGCGCGGGCGGCGGCCACCGCGGCCAGCTCGTGGGTGCGCCGGGCGCCCATCTCGATCAGCGGCCGGTCGCCGGCGGCGACGGCCATCCGGGACGCGGCGGCGGCCACCGCGGAGTCGTGGTTGAGGATGGACAGGACCACCGTCTCCAGCAGCACCGCCTCGGCGAAGGTGCCCTCCACGCGCAGGACGGGGGAGCCGGGGAAGTAGACCTCGCCTTCGGGGTAGCCCCAGATGTCGCCGCGGAAGCGGTAGTCGGCCAGCCAGGCGAGGGTGGGTTCGTCGACGATCCGCTGCGCGGCGAGGAAGTCCAGGACGCCGCTGTCGAAGCGGAAGTTCTCCACGGCGTCCAGCACCCGGCCGGTGCCGCCGACGACGCCGTAGCGACGGCCCTCGGGGAGGCGGCGGGTGAAGACCTCGAAGACGGAGGGCCGGTCGGCGGTGCCGGCCCGCAGCGCGGCCTGCAGCATCGTCAGTTCGTACCGGTCGGTGAAGAGCGCCGTCGAGGGGACGGCCACCGGCAGCCCCAGGTCCGCAGTGTTCATGGTCGTTGATGTTACTCCCAATCTCGTCAAAGTGACGAGATTGGATCGCCTTCCGTCGCACGGGCGTTCCCGTTCTGTGGCGCGGGTGTTCCGGGGCCCCGTTTGTGCGACGACCACCCCCTGGTGGCAGCATGGAACCGTGAGTGTCGCACCGGTGGAGATCGAGCGTCCCGAGTCGAGCGAGGCGGCTGCCGCCGTACCCGAACCCGACGTTCCCTGGGTCACGGTGGTCCACAACGACCCGGTGAACCTCATGAGCTATGTGACATACGTCTTCCAGGCGTACTTCGGCTATCCCAAGGACAAGGCGCACCGACTGATGCTCGACGTCCACCACAAGGGCCGTGCGATCGTCTCCAGCGGGAGCCGCGAGGAGATGGAGCGCGACGTGCAGGCGATGCACGGGTACGGACTCTGGGCCACCCTCCAGCAGGACCGCTGATGACGGGCTACTTCGAGCCGCTGCCCGGCGGCGGGGCGGCCATCGCCCTGGACGAGGTCCAGATCTCCATTCTGCGCAGTCTCGCCGTGCAGTTGCTGGAGCTGATCGGCCCCGGTGAGCAGCCGGTGGCGGGCGACGACCCGCTGGCCGCCCTCTTCGCCGAGGGGCCCAGCGAGCCGCCCACGGACCCCGCCCTGGCCCGGCTGTTCCCGGACGCCTATGGCGGCCCGGAGCTGGCCGGCGTGGCGGAGGGGGACGACCCGGAGGCCCGCAAGGCGCTGGAGGAGGCGCGGATCGCCTCGGCCGAGTTCCGCCGCTACACCGAGAACGACCTGCGGGCCCGCAAGCGCGATGACGCCCTCGCCGTCGTCCGGGCGCTGGACGGGCTGACCCACGGCGGGCCGGGCTCCGCGGACGGCGTCGCGCTCGCCGGGGGCGAGGCGGTGCTGGAGCTGGACCCGGACGAGAGCAGGCGCTGGCTGGGCGCGCTCAACGACCTGCGGCTGGCCATCGGCACCCGGCTGGAGGTCACGGACGAGGACGACGGCTCGGACCTGTTGCTACCGGAGGCCGACCCACGCAAGCCGATCGCCTTGGCGTACCGTTGGCTCGGCGGCTTGCAGGAGTCACTCGTAGAAACACTCATGACATGAGTTGGGCATGAGTTATATCGCTCGATAACAGGCGAATTTTGGACATGTGAGACAGGTGTCCTCTCAGGGGAGTCTCAAGTCCGAATAACGATCCTGTCACCTGGCCTACCCTTTTCGCTGACTCATGGAACGTTTGTCCGCTTTTTCTTGTGGTGTGCACCACAACCCCCCATCCGGATCAGTGTTGCAGGCGTGATAAATCTTCACGACCGCCTGCGAGACGCCACCCCTGTTTCGCGGGGGCGCTAGGACCGGCGGATCGCCGGAAGCACTCCATCCATCCGGGGGGATCGGGACCCGATCCGAGCCTTAGGGCCGGGTCGGCATGGAGAAAGGCGCACACACATGACCTCAGTGCAGGTCGCGCGACACGAAGACGACGCCACCGGCAATGGGGCCGCGGGCAGTACGCCTGAGGAGGGCTACGAGCGGGGGCTTGGCAGCCGCCAGGTCCAGATGATCGCCATCGGCGGCGCCATCGGCGTCGGCCTCTTCATGGGGGCCGGGGCGAACATCGCCAAGGCGGGCCCCAGCATCATCCTCATGTACGCCCTCGCGGGCGTCATCATCTTCTTCATCATGCGAGCGCTCGGCGAGCTGCTCCTCTACCGGCCGGTCTCGGGCTCCTTCTCGGAGTACGCCCGTGAGTTCCTCGGCCCGTTCTTCGGCTATGTCACCGGCTGGACCTACTGGCTGATGTGGATCGTGACCGGCATGGCGGAGCTCACCGCCGCCGCGATCTACATCCACTTCTGGTTCCCGGACATCCCGCAATGGGTGAGCGCACTGGTCTTCCTGGTGGTGCTCTTCGGCGTCAACCTGATCTCGGTGAAGATCTTCGGTGAGGTCGAGTTCTGGTTCTCGATGGTCAAGGTCACCGCGATCATCGGCATGATCGTCATCGGCCTGGGCGTGCTCACGCTGGGCTTCTCGGACGCCGGCGACACCGCCACCCCGTCCAACCTCTGGTCGCACGGCGGCATGTTCCCCAACGGCATCGGCGACAGCCTGATGACCCTGCAGGGCGTCATGTTCGCCTACCTGGCGGTCGAGCTCGTCGGCGTCACCGCGGGCGAGTCGGAGAACCCCAAGGAGACCCTGCCCAAGGCGATCAACACCCTGCCCTGGCGCATCATCGTCTTCTACGTCGGCGCCCTGGCGGTCCTGCTCGCGGTCGTCAAGTGGACCGAGTTCTCCGCCGGCCAGAGCCCCTTCGTGCACGGCTTCGAGAAGATGGGCATCCCGCTCGCCGCGGGCATCATCAACTTCGTGGTCCTCACCGCGGCCCTGTCGTCCTGCAACTCCGGCATGTACTCCACCGGCCGCATGCTGCGCGACCTGGCCAACAACTTCGAGGCCCCGAAGGTCTTCGGCAAGCTCAACGCCCGCAAGACCCCGGCCGTCGGCATCACCGTCTCGGTCATCCTCATGGGCATCGGCGTGGTCCTGAACTACGTCGTCCCGGAGAAGGCGTTCACCTACGTCGTCTCGGTCGCCACCGCCTCCGGCATCTGGACCTGGATGATGATCCTGCTCAGCCACATCCGCTACCGCTCCGCGGTCCGGGCGGGCCGGCTCCCGGCCTCGTCCTTCCCCGCCCCCGGTGGCGCGATCTTCAGCTGGGTCGCCTTCATCTTCCTGGTCTGCGTCACCGGCATGATCGCCTACGACAAGGACAGCCGGGTCTCCCTGTACGTCGGCGCCGTCTGGGCCGTGGCCCTGGCCGTCGGCTGGGTCCTGCTGCGCCGCGCCAACCCGCAGCTCGGCCAGCGGCAGGCGCAGCCGGCCGTCGCGGGCGAGCCGCAGGACGCCACGCCGGGCAAGTAACCCGGTTCGCATCTCGGTAGGCGGGCTCCGGATCTCAGATCCGGAGCCTGCCTCTTATTCTTTGGCCATGCTGACCATCACCCAGGCGCTTCGCGACCAGATCGTCGCGCATGCCCGTGCCGACCACCCCGACGAGGCCTGCGGCGTGGTCGCCGGGCCGGCCCGGAGCGACCGGCCCGAGCGGTTCATCCCGATGCTCAACGCGGCCCGCTCGCCCACGTTCTACGAGTTCGACTCGACCGACCTGCTGCACCTCTACCGCGAGATGGACGACCGGGACGAGGAGCCGGTGGTCATCTACCACTCGCACACGGCCACCGAGGCCTACCCCTCGCGCACCGACATCTCCTACGCCAACGAGCCCAGCGCCCACTATGTGCTGGTGTCCACGGCCGACTGCGGCAACGAGGAGGGCCCGGTGCAGTTCCGCTCCTTCCGGATCGTGAACGGCGAGGTCACCGAGGAGGCGGTGGAGGTCGTCAAGGAGTACTGAGGCGTACGAGCCCGTGCCGCCGTGGGCGGCCCACCCGCCCTACCGTCTCGCGGAACGGTCGAAAGCCGTCCGCATTCCGGGACGTCCCTCCGGTCGGGTGAACGGGAATCGATACGATGACCGCATGGTTTCGTTTGACGTGAGCGAGAAGACGCCGGGCATGCTGCTCGTGGCGCGGCTGCACGTCGACCTGTGCCGCCTCGCCAGCGCGATGTGTCGGTACCAGGGCGCCGCGGCCTGAGTGCCGCGAGCGCGTCCCCGGTACTCCGTACCGCGTGACTGCTTGTCCTTCCCGCCACCGGCCCGCGGGCCGACCGCTCCCACTCCGCACTCCGACAGGAGCCTTCCATGGCCATCGAGGTCCGCATCCCGACCATCCTCCGCACCTACACCGACGGCCAGAAGGCGGTCGTCGGCAACGGGGCGACGCTCGCCGAGCTCTTCGCCGACCTCGACACCCGGCACGCCGGCATCCAGGCCCGGCTGATCGACGAGGCGGCCGGCGGCGAGCTGCGGCGCTTCGTCAACGTCTACCTCAACGACGAGGACGTCCGCTTCCTGTCCGGCGTCTCCACCGAGCTCTCGGACGGCGACAGCGTGACCATCCTCCCCGCCGTCGCCGGCGGAATGCGGTAATGCGGTACGACAGTCCGCTGGCCGCGGTCGGCAACACCCCGCTGGTGCGGCTGCCGCGGCTCTCCCCTTCCCCGGAGGTCCGGATCTGGGCCAAGCTGGAGGACCGCAACCCGACCGGCTCGATCAAGGACCGCCCCGCGCTCCATATGATCGAACAGGCCGAGAAGGACGGCCGGTTGCGTCCCGGCTGCACCATCCTGGAGCCCACCAGCGGCAACACCGGCATCTCGCTCGCCATGGCGGCCAAGCTCAAGGGCTACCGCATCGTGTGCGTCATGCCGGAGAACACCAGCGAGGAGCGGCGCCAGCTGCTCGCGATGTGGGGCGCGGAGATCATCCCCTCCCCGGCCGCCGGCGGCTCCAACACGGCCGTGCGGGTCGCCAAGGAGCTGGCGGCCGAGCACCCGGACTGGGTGATGCTCTACCAGTACGGCAACCCGGACAACGCGGGGGCGCACTACGCCACCACCGGTCCCGAGATCCTCGCCGACCTGCCGTCCATCACCCACTTCGTGGCGGGCCTCGGCACCACCGGCACGCTGATGGGCGTCGGGCGCTATCTGCGCGAGCACGTCCCGGGCATCCAGATCGTCGCCGCCGAGCCCCGCTACGACGACGTCGTCTACGGCCTGCGCAACCTGGACGAGGGCTTCGTCCCGGAGCTCTACGACGCCTCCGTCCTCACCTCCCGCTTCTCCGTCGGCAGCGAGGACGCGGTGGCCCGCACGCGCGAACTGCTGGCCCAGGAGGGCATCTTCGCCGGGGTCTCCACCGGCGCCGCGCTGCACGCCGCCCTCGGCGTGGCCCGCCGGGCGGTGAAGGCGGGAGAGAGCGCCGACGTGGTCTTCATCGTCGCCGACGGTGGCTGGAAGTACCTGTCCACCGGCGTCTACACCGCGGCCACCACCGAAGAGGCGGTCGAGACGCTGCACGGCCAGCTCTGGGCCTGACCGCGGGGAGCCTCCGCCCGGCCCGTGCGACGGGCCGGGCGGTTCGCGCGGTGGCGCGGCGCACCGCCGCGCCACCGCGTCGCGGGGCGCACCGCCGCACCGCCTCCGCCGCACCGCCTCCGCCGCGCCGCACCGTCGCGGCGCGCGGTCGCGGCGCCGGACGCGTCCTAACCGGTGACTTCCCCCACAACCCCGGCCTGCGGAGGGCCGACCAGCACATTCGCGGCTTACTCTCGGGGCACCGCATGACCCCCGGATCCGCCCCTGGCCATCGGCATGGGGACCCCTCAAGGAGGTTCCTGCTCCATGAAGCTCACCGTCGTCGGATGCTCGGGGTCGTTCCCGTCCGCGGAATCGGCCTGTTCGAGTTATCTCGTCGAGGCCGACGGCTTCCGGCTGCTCCTCGACATGGGCAACGGGGCCCTGGGTGAGCTCCAGCGTCACTGCGGTCTCTATGACCTCGACGCCGTGATGCTCTCCCATCTGCACCCCGACCACTTCATCGACATGTGCGGCTACTTCGTGGCCCGCTACTACCGGCACGACGGCGGGCGGGCCCCGGCGATCCCGGTCTACGGGCCCGAGGCGACCGAGGCGCGGCTGGTGGCGGCGTACCACGACGTGCCCGACGCGTCGTCCATGCGGGAGGTCTTCGACTTCCGGACGCTGCGGCCGGGCACCTTCCAGATCGGCCCGTTCACGGTGCGTGTCGCGCGGGTGGACCACCCGGTGGAGGCGTACGGCTTCCGTATCGAGCACGGCGGCCGGACGCTGGTGTACTCCGGGGACACCGGGCCCTGCGAGGCCCTGCACGAGCTGGCCGTGGGCGCGGACCTCTTCCTGTGCGAGGCGGCCTTCACGCACGGCAAGGAGGACATCCCCGAGCTGCATCTGAACGGCCGGCAGGCGGGCGAGCAGGCGGAGCGGGCCGGGGTGCGCTCGCTGGTGCTGACCCACATCCCGCCGTGGACGGACCCGCAGATCAACCAGCGGGACGCGCAGGAGGTCTTCCGGGGGCCGGTGGAGCTGGCGAAGGCGGGCGCGGTCTACGAGCTGTAGCCGCACCGGCGGCGGACGGGCATGAGCGGGCCCCGCGCCGACGGGGGTGCGGGGAACGAGCGAAGGGCCCGGACCGCCCTGTCAGGTGGTGGTCCGGGCCCTTCGCCGTCTCGGGGCGCTCCGGGGAGCTCCGCGGCCTACGCCTTGGTGATGTCCTCGATCTCCTCCTCGGGCTCACGGCCCGGGGTGGCGAGGTTGAACTTGAGGATCGCGAAGCGGAAGACCGTGTAGTAGATGGCCGCGAACACCAGGCCGATCGGGATGATCATCCATGGCTTGCTGGCGAGGTTCCAGTTCAGGAAGTAGTCGATCGCGCCGGCGGAGAAGGTGAATCCGTGGTGCACGCCCAGGGCCCAGGTCAGGGTCATGGAGACGGCGGTGAGCACCGCGTGGACCACGTAGAGCGCCGGGGCGAGGAACATGAAGGCGAACTCGATGGGCTCGGTGACGCCGGTGACGAAGGAGGTCAGCGCCAGCGAGATCATCATGCCCAGCACGGCCTTGCGGCGCTCGGGGCGGGCGCAGTGCGCGATCGCCAGGGCGGCGGCCGGGAGGGCGAACATCATGATCGGGAAGAAGCCGCCCATGAACTGACCGGCGGTCGGGTCGCCGTGGAAGAAGCGGTTCAGGTCGCCGTGCCAGACCGCGCCGGTGGAGTCCTTGAAGGAGCCGATCTCCTGCCAGGCCACGGTGTTCACGAACTGGTGCATGCCGATCGGCAGCAGGGCGCGGTTGACCAGGCCGAAGACGCCGGCGCCGGCGGCGCCCAGACCGGTCATCCACTCGCCGAAGTCGGTGATGACGTCGCCGACGGGCTCCCAGACGAGGCCGAAGAGCACGCCCATGGCGGTGCCCACGAAGGCCATGATGATCGGGACCAGCCGGCGGCCGTTGAAGAAGCCCAGCCAGTCGACCAGCTTGGTGCGGTGGAATCGCTGCCAGATCACGGCGGACAGCAGACCCATGATGATGCCGCCGAAGACCTTGGGGTCGTTGTAGGTCGCCGGGGTGTCCGCGCCCTTCTGGACCACCGCCTCGGTGACCGGGAAGGCGGTCAGCACGTTCTTGTAGACCAGGAAGCCCACCAGCGCGGCGAGCGCCGTGGAGCCGTCGGCCTTCTTGGCGAAGCCGATCGCCACGCCGACGCAGAACAGCAGCGGCAGGTTGGCGAAGACCGCGTCACCGGCGGTGGAGAACACGGAGGCGACCTTGTCCCAGCCCAGGCCGTCGGGACCGAAGACGTCCTTCTGACCGAGGCGGAGCAGGATGCCGGCGGCGGGCAGGACGGCGATCGGCAGCTGCAGACTGCGACCCACCTTCTGCAGGCCCTGCATCAGGCCGGAGCCCCACTTCTTCTTCGCGGGCGCGGGCGCCGCCGTGGCGGTGGCCGTACTCATCGGATTCCTCCTGGCGAGGCGGGCACTCGGGGGAAGGGGGACAGCCCGCTCTATGGTCTACACCACTTGGTGGTTTAGACCTGTTGTAGCACGTGAGGTTCGGATAAAGGAATCCAAAGGAATCCATCGTTCCATGTGGACTGGACCACAGTGGTGTCCGGCCCCCGAACGAGGGTACAGAGGCCCGCGGCGAGGCGGCCCCGCCACCGTCCACCGGTCGGTCGCCCAGGGTCCGAACGCCCCGCTCAGCGCCGGGTGTTCTCCTCTTCCAGCGCCTCGGCGTCGGGCTCCCGGCCCGGGGTGGGGAGATCGAATTTCGTGATCACAAAGCGGAAGACCGCGTAATAGGCGACGGCGAAACATGCGCCGATCGGAATGATCATCCAGGGTTTGGTGGCCAGCCCCCAGTTGATGACGTAGTCGATGAGTCCCGCCGAGAAGCTGAAACCGTCGTGCACCCCCAGTCCCCAGGTGACCGCCATCGAGACCCCGGTGAGCAGCGCGTGGATGACGTACAGCGCCGGGGCGACGAAGAGGAAGGCGTACTCGATGGGCTCGGTGATGCCGGTGACCAGCGAGGTCAGCCCGACCGAGAGCATCATTCCGCCGACCTCCTTGCGGCGGGCCGGCCGGGCGCAGTGCGCGATGGCCAGCGCGGCGGCGGGCAGCGCGAACATCATGATCGGGAAGAAGCCGGAGGTGAAGATGCCGGCGCTCGGGTCGCCGTGCAGGAAGCGGTTGACGTCGCCCTGGTACGTCTGCCCGTCGGGGGCCGTCCAGCTTCCGTACTGGAACCAGACGAAGGTGTTGAGGAACTGGTGGAGCCCGACCACCAGCAGCGCCCGGTTGGCGACGCCGAACAGCCCCGAGCCCCAGGAGCCGAGCCGGGTCAGCGAGTCGCTGAAGTGTGTCAGCCCGCCTCCGACCGGCGGCCAGATCCACAGGCAGACCACCGCGAAGACCACGCCGGCGAACGACATCAGGATCGGGACCAGCCGGCGGCCGTTGAAGAAGCCGAGCCAGTCCACCAGCCTGGTGCGGTGGTAGCGCTGCCAGACCCGGGCGGTGAGCAGGCCCAACACGATGCCGCCGAAGACCCCGGGGTTCTGCGGCTCGCCGTCGTCGCCCGGGAACTGGGCCAGCACGTTGTGGTAGACGAGAAAGCCGGCCACCGCCGCCAGCGCCGTGGACCCGTCGGCCTTCTTCGCCATCCCGATCGCCACGCCCACGCAGAACAGCAGCGGCAGCCCCAGCGAGGGGTCCAGCAGCGCGCCGCCCGCGCCGACGAAGACCTTGGCCACGTCGTTCCAGCCCAGCCCCTCGGCGCCGAAGACGTCAGGCTGGCCGAGCCGGTTGAGGATGCCCGCGGCGGGCAGCACCGCGATCGGCAGTTGCAGGCTGCGCCCCATCTTCTGGAGCGCAGCCAGCGTGGCCGGCCCCCAGCCGCGCCGGGCGGGCCGTGCGCTCGGCGCCGGGGTCGCGCTGGAGGAACTCATCTCGCCCTCCCGGCGGAGGTCGCTGGCCATGCCGCATAATGGTGTAGACCACTTCTGCGCTGGTGTGTTCCGGGGTTCTCCCGGTCGCCGCGCCGGGTGATCGCCATCATTCGCCAGGCGGCGCACCTACGCCTGCGAAGTTGGGCTAAACGTGGTTAACGTATGAAAACCGCTCGTCGGTGTCGCCGAAGGGCCGGAACAACAGGAGTGGCCATGGCCAGCAAGGCAGAGAAGATCGTCGCCGGGCTCGGCGGTATCGACAACATCGAGGAGATCGAGGGCTGCATCACCCGCCTCCGCACCGAGGTCGCCGACGCGTCGCTGGTCAACGAGGCCGCTCTGAAGGCCGCCGGCGCCCATGGCGTGGTGAAGATGGGCACTGCCATCCAGGTCGTCATCGGCACCGACGCGGACCCGATAGCCGCCGAGATCGAGGACATGATGTGAGCCGCCGAGCCACACCGGTGAGCCGCTGAGGCCATGCCACCCGAGGGCCCCGTTCCGCACACCGGAACGGGGCCCTCGGCGTAGCCGATAGGCTCATGCCCATGTCTCGCATCGACGGCCGCACCCCGGACCAGCTACGCGACGTGACCATCCAGCGCGGATGGAGCAAGCACGCCGAGGGCTCGGTCCTCATCTCCTTCGGCGACACCCGCGTCCTGTGCACCGCCAGCGTCACCGAGGGCGTCCCGCGCTGGCGCAAGGGCAGCGGTGAGGGCTGGGTCACCGCCGAGTACGCGATGCTCCCGCGCGCCACCAACACCCGCGGCGACCGCGAGTCCGTCCGCGGCAAGATCGGTGGCAGGACGCACGAGATCTCCCGCCTCATCGGCCGCTCGCTGCGCGCCGTCATCGACTACAAGGCGCTCGGCGAGAACACCGTCGTGCTGGACTGCGACGTCCTCCAGGCCGACGGCGGCACCCGCACCGCCGCCATCACCGGCGCCTACGTCGCCCTCGCCGACGCCGTCTCCTGGGCCCGCGAGAAGAAGCTGATCAAGGCCAGCCGGCAGCCGCTGACCGGCACCGTCGCCGCCGTCAGCGTCGGCATCGTCGACGGCGTCCCGCTCCTCGACCTCTGCTACGAGGAGGACGTCCGCGCCGAGACCGACATGAACGTCGTCTGCACCGGCGACGGCCGCTTCGTCGAGGTCCAGGGCACCGCCGAGGGCGAGCCCTTCGCCCGCGACGAGCTCAACGGCCTCCTCGACCTGGCGGTGGCCGGCTGCGGCCGCCTGACCGAGCTCCAGCGCGAAGCCCTGGCCGCGGCCACCCGAGGCTGACCGCGCCCCCGACCGGGGTGCCCCGACCGCTCGGGGCGCCCCGGTGCTTTCCGGGCGCGGAGGGAACCACCCGCGGAGCCCCTCGGGGGGTTGTCAGTCGCCCCGGCCGAGTTTCCCGCGTTCGCCCTTCAGTCGCTTCAGCTCGGCCTGGGGGAGCTTGCGTCGCACGCCGACGCCGCCCATGAGGGCGAGGCCGGTGACGATGACGCGGGGGCCGTCGGGGATGCCCTGGCCGGAGCCGCTGTGGTCGAAGCCGCCCATGATGCCCACGCCGTTGACCCGGACGTCGACGTCGGGGTCGACGGTGACCTCGATGCCGCCCATGAGGGCGAAGCAGCGGATGACGACCTCGCGCTCCTCGAAGCGGGCCTCGCGCAGGTCGATCTCGCCGCCGCCCCAGAAGGCGAAGGCGGTGAAGCGCCGGGCCACCGTCCACCTGCCCCTGCGGCTGAAGCCGCCCATGACGGCGATGCCGCGCCTGGAGCTGGGCGGGCCGCCGACGCGGTCGCCCGGTGCGGGCACGGCGGGCGCGGGGCGGGCGACCGCGGCGACGGTGCCCGGGGCCGGCAGATCCCGGACCAGCGGCTCCAGCTCGCCGTGGGTGCGGGCGCGATAGGCGGCGTCCAGCCGCTCCGTGAACTCGTCCATGTCCAGCCGCCCCTCGGCGACGGCCTCACGCAGCGCCTCGGCCACCCGCTCCCGTTCCGCGTCGGACGCGCGCATCTCGGGGTTGTGCGAGGGCTCCGGAGACGGGGCGGCGCTTGTCATGTCTGCAGCCTAGCGAGGACCGGCGTACATCCGAGCGATCACAGCCTCGATGTCGGGCTCGCGCACCGACAGGTCGACCAGCGGATAGCCGTCCGCGACCGCCGCGACGATCGGGGCGGCGCTGCCGGTCGCCGGGAAGGCCAGCCACTGGCGCGGGCCTTCGACCCGGACCGTGCGGGCGCCCGGCACGTCGATCGGCGGCAGCTCCCGCTCCAGGTCGACCACCAGCGTGCGCTCGCTCTCGCCCACCGCGTGCAGCCCGTCGAGCCCGCCGTCGTACATCAGCCGGCCGTGGTCGATGACCATCACCCGCCGGCACAACTGCTCGATGTCGGTCAGATCGTGGGTGGTGAGCAGGACGGTCGTGCCGCGCTCGGTGTTCACCTCCCGCAGGAACTCCCGCACCTTCGCCTTGCTGATGACGTCGAGACCGATGGTGGGCTCGTCGAGGTAGAGCACCTCGGGGTCGTGCAGCAGGGCGGCCGCGATGTCCCCGCGCATCCGCTGCCCCAGCGAGAGCTGCCGCACCGGCACCTCCAACAGCTCCGCCAGGTCCAGCAGTTCCACGCACCGCTCCAGGTTCTCCCGGTAGCGGCGGTCCGGGATCCGGTACATCCGCCGCACCAGCGCGTACGAGTCGCGCAGCGGCAGGTCCCACCACAGCGTGGTGCGCTGCCCGAAGACCACGCCGATGCGGTGCGCCAGCCGGGAGCGGTCGCGTGAGGGGTCGACCCCGGCGACCCGCAGCCGGCCGCCGCTGGGCACCAGGATGCCGGTGAGCATCTTGATGGTCGTCGACTTCCCCGCGCCGTTGGGGCCGATGTAGCCCACCATCTCGCCACGCGGCACCCGGAAGCTGATGCCGTCCACGGCCCGCACCTCGCGTCGCTCGCGCCGTAGCAGGCCCTTCCTGCGGCGCACCACGAAGACCTTCTCCACTCCGTCCAGTTCGATGAACCCGTCCCGCCCGGACATGTCCCGGCGTCTCCTTTCTCGTGCCTTCTCCACTCCCGGCCTCGCTCAGCTGCCCGTGCTGCGGTACGCCCGAAGCCCCGCCCGCCAGGCCAACCCCGCCAGCGCGCAGCAGCCGACGGCGACCGGCGGCGCCCCGAACGCGGCCCAGTCCGGCAGGCCCGTCGGGTCGTCCCGGTCCAGGATGTACAGCGCGGGCAGCCAGTTGACGAAGGCCAGCGGGACGACGAAGGTGACGCCGCGCAGCAGCTCGGTGGCGAAGACGGTGGGCGGGTACTGGAGCAGCGCGTTGCCGCCGTAGGTGAACGAGTTCTGCACCTCGGAGGCGTCGTTGGCCCAGAACTGGAAGGCCGCCCCGGCCACGAAGACCGCCCCGAAGATGGCCGTTCCGCCGACCACCATGAGCGGCAGGAGCAGCAGCCGGTCCCAGGTCCAGTCGACGTCGATGCGGGGTGTCGCCCAGACCAGCACCAGCAGGCCCTGGACGAGCCGGCCCACCCGGCGCAGCGCGAAGCGGTCGGCGGCGACCTGGGCCAGGATCGGCGCGGGCCGCACCAGCAGGCTGTCCATCGTGCCGTCCCGCACCCGCCGGCCCACCCGGCCCAGGTTGCCCAACAGCAGGTCGGCCAGGCCGAAGGCGGTGCAGCTGGTCCCGTAGAAGAAGGCCACCTCCGCCAGCGAGAACCCGCCGAGCGCCTCCACGTGCGAGAACATCAGGGTGATCGCGACGAAGTCCAGGGCGTTGGCGATCAGATTGCCCAGCGTCATGATCACGAACGAGGTGCGGTAGGCCATCGTGGAGCGCACCCACATCGCCACGATGAGCCCGTACGCCCGCAGCCCCTGTCGCGCCTGGTCGAGGCGCCCGCCGCGACGATCCCCGGATACGCCGTCCCTGGATGCGCCGTCCCCGGATGCGCCGTCCCCGGATGCGCCGTCCCTGGATGCGCCGTCCCCGGATACGCCGCCCCTCGATACGCCGTCCCTGGATAAGCCGCCGGCGGCTGTCTGGGGGCCGTTTCCGCCCTGGTGCGGGAGTACGCCGCCACCGGCCCGCGCGGGCCCCGTGGACGGGCCCGTGGCGCCCTCGTGCGGAGGGATGTCGTCAGCCACCCTGAACGACCACCTTCCGGGTGGCGAGGGACTGGAGCGCGCGGCCGGCGGCCAGCAGTACCGCCGCCCACCCGAGTTGGAAGGCCAGCGCCTCGGCCAGCCCGGCGCCCCGGTGCCGGCCGAGCAGCACGTCGGCGGGGACCTGGAGCATCGCCGACCAGGGCAGCGCCCGGGCGATCTCGCCGAGCGTGCCGGGGAAGAGGTTGAGCGGCAGGATCATCCCGGAGAAGAAGAGGCAGAGCAGGCTGCTGAGCATGTTGAGCCCGGAGCCGTCGAGCAGCCAGAACGCGGCGAGCGCGACGAGGTAGCGCACCGCGAAGCCGACGAGCACGCCGAGCGTCACCGAGAGCAGGAAGGCCAGCCAGGTGAGCGGGGCGGTGGGCAGGGCGAGTTCGAAGACCAGTGCCCCGCAGGCCATCGGTGCCACGCCCCGCCCCAGCAGTTGGAAGAGCGCCCGGCCCAGATCGCCCGCCAGCCACCACAACTGGAGGTCGACCGGGCGGTAGAGGTCGACGGCGATGTCGCCGGTCCTGATCCGCTCCTGGAGTTCCTCCTGGAAGCCGCCGCCCATCAACGCGGCGGTGGCCAGCAGGGCCTGTCCGACCCAGACGAAGGTGATCGCCTGGGACACGTCGTAACCGCCGAGGTGCGGACGCTGGTCCCACAGTGCGGTATAGGTGTAGGCCCAGATGAAACCGAAGACGGTGTTGGTGAACACCCCTGCCGCGGTGGCGATCCGGTACGTCGCGTAGCGTCTGAACCCGCTCTTCGCGACGGACGCGTACAGCCGCATGTGACCGCCCCTCCCTCCGGGCTGCACCGAAGTTCAGGAGCCTAGGGCGAAGGTCGGAAGGACTTCCAGGTAATTTCACCGGTGGGAGTGATGGAGCTCACCCTTCTGGCCGGTTACAGAGCTGTCACAGGTGGGCTCCACCACCACCGTCGCAGAACGGATGATGCGACAGTGTCTTATGGGGCGTACCACGCTAATCGCCCGACACGCCACCATTCCGTCGCCGTGGAACCTCCGGCGGCGGCCGAGGAGTCTCAGGAGACATGAGCGACGAGCCCCACAAGCAGGAACCCCCACGGTCGAAGGACGGCGGCGAGCAGGCTTCCGGTTCCGCCTCCGACTCTGGTTCCCGCTCCGATACCCCCTGGGCTTCCCGGAAGGACAGCACCACCGCCGGCGGCGGCGAGGCCGTCGGCGAGAAGCGTGAGCGGCACGGCGACAGCGACGGTGGCGAGCGGCCCGGCACGGCCGGTGCGCGACGTGGCGAGATGAGCGAGCGGCCTTCCGGAGGCACGCCGAAGCCGACCGTGCCCCCGGCCCCGACCCAGGCTCCGAAGCCCGTCCCGAACCAGGCTCCGAGGTCGACCCAGGCCCAGGCGCAGGCTCCGGCCTCGAAGCCGGCCCAGGCCCCCGCCCCGAACCAGGCCCCCGCCCCGAACCAGGCCCCCGCCCCGAACCAGGCCCCCGCCCCGAGCCGGGCTCCGGCGCCGCGGGCGAAGCCGGCCGCGGCGGCCACCCCGCCGCGGGTCCCGAAGCCGACGCCCGGCGCCGCCCCGGCCGCGCCCGCCGCGGGCGGCCCGGTGCCCCCCGCCGGCGGCCCCTCCGCCGGTGACGCCAGCGCGCTCGACGCTCTCAACGCCGCCGTCGCCAAGAACGCCGCGGCCGGCGACGCCTCCCCGGACGCCGCCACCCGCGCCGTGCCCGCCGCCAAGCAGGGCTCCGCGGGCCAGGCCACGGCCGAGGCGGCCTCCGCGGCCGCCGCCGCGGGCCCGGCCGCGAGCGACGGGAAGAGCTCCAAGAGCGGGAAGGACGGGAAGGGCAAGGGCAAGGCCAAGCGCACCCGCCCCAAGCGCACCGGCTGGCGCCGGCTCGTCCCCACCTGGCGGATGGTGCTCGGCACCTTCCTGCTGATCGTGCTGCTCATCGGCGGCGCCCTGGTGACCGGCTACCTCCTGGTCGACATCCCCAAGGCCAACGCCGCGGCGACCGCGCAGAGCAACGTCTATCTCTACTCGGACGGCTCCGTGCTCGCCCGCCAGGGCAAGGTCAACCGGGAGAACATCAAGCTCAGCCAGGTCCCCAAGAGCGTGCAGCAGGCCGTGCTGGCCGCCGAGGACCGGGACTTCTACTCCGAGTCCGCGGTCAACCCCACGGCGATGCTCCGCGCCGCCTGGAACACCGCCACCGGCAAGGGCAAGCAGTCCGGCTCCACCATCACCCAGCAGTACGTCAAGAACTACTACCTGGACCAGGATCAGACGGTCACCCGTAAGGCCAGGGAGTTCTTCATCGCCATCAAGCTGGACAACGAGGTGAGCAAGGACGACATCCTCGAGGGCTACCTCAACACCAGCTACTTCGGCCGGAACGCGTACGGCATCCAGGCCGCGGCGCAGGCGTACTACGGCAAGGACGTCGAGAAGCTCAGCACCGCGGAGGGCGCGTACCTGGCGACGCTGCTCAACGCGCCGAGCGCCTACGACGTGGTGGCCCACCCGCAGAGCAAGAAGGCGGCCACCGCCCGTTGGGCGTACGTGATGGACGGCATGGTCAAGGAGGGCTGGCTGGACTCCGCCGAGCGGGAGAAGGCGAAGTTCCCGACCCCCGGCAAGCTCCGCCCCCAGTCCGGCATGTCCGGCCAGCGCGGCTACCTCGTCGAGGCCGTCCAGGACTACCTGATCAGCAACGGCGTCATCGACGAGCAGACGCTGGCGCGCGGCGGTTACCGCATCACCACCACCATCGACAAGAAGCGGCAGAACGCCTTCGTCGACGCGGTCCAGGGCCAGCTGCTGAGCAAGCTCAGCAAGGACCGCAAGGTGGACCGGTACGTGCGTGCCGGCGGCGCGTCGATCGACCCGAAGACCGGCAAGGTCGTCGCGCTCTACGGCGGCGTCGACTACACCAAGCAGTTCGTCAACAACGCCACCCGGCGTGACTACCAGGTCGGCTCCACCTTCAAGCCGTTCGTCTTCACCTCGGCCTCGCAGAACGGCTCCACCACCCAGGACGGCGTCCGGATCACCCCCAACACCGTCTACGACGGCACCAGCCAGCGCCCGGTCGTCGGCTGGAGCGGCGGCAGGTACGCCCCGGAGAACGAGGACCACGCCAACTACGGGCCGGTCACGGTCACCAAGGCCACCGACAAGTCCGTCAACTCGGTCTACGCCCAGATGGCGGTGGACGTCGGCCCGGAGAAGGTCAAGGAGACCGCGATCGAGCTGGGGCTGCCGGAGAAGACCCCGGACCTCAACCCGTACCCCTCGATCGCGCTCGGCACCGCCACCGCCAGCGTCCTGGACATGACCGAGGCGTACGCCACCCTGGCCAACCACGGCAAGAGCGACGGACACATCCTCGTCACGAAGATCACCAAGGACGGCTCGGAGCTCCAGCTGCCGGACCGCGACCCGAGCCGCCAGGCCGTGCCGCGCTCCGCGGCCGACGCCACCACCTCGATCCTGCGCAGCGTCGTGGAGTCGCCCGGCGGCACCGGCTACAACGCCAAGGCCGCCGGCCGTCCGGCGGCGGGCAAGACCGGTACCGCGGAGGAGGACAAGGCCGCCTGGTTCGCGGGCTTCACCCCCGACCTGGCGACCGTGGTCGCGGTGATGGGCCAGGACTCCAACACCGGCGCCCAGAAGCCGCTCTACGGGGCGACGGGCCTGCCGCGCATCAACGGCGGCGGCTACCCGGCCCAGATCTGGGCCGCGTACACCGCCGACGCCCTGAAGGGGAAGCCGGCCAAGGAGTTCGACCTGAGCGTGGAGGGCGGCCCGGCGGTGCCGGAGATCCCGCCGGCCACGACCACCACCGAGCCGACCGACGAGCCGAGCACCGCGCCGCCGACGACGGAGGCGCCGCCGACGACGGAGGCGCCCACCACGCCGCCGACCATCGAGCCCACCCTCACCCCGCCGACCCTGCCCACCCAGCTGCCCACCTTCACCCCGCCCACCCTGCCGCCCACGGGCGGTACCGGGGGCCCGGGCGGGCCGGGCGGCACCGGTGGGACGGAGGAACCGGGGGATCCGGGGACCGATCCGACGCTCTTCTAGCGCCGTACGCGCGAGGGGCCGCAGCCTGGTGACAGGCGGCGGCCCCTCGGCCGTGTACGGGCCCTCGGGCCGTCGGGGCACGGGTTCCCCGGCCCGTGCCGGCTCCGGCCCGCTACGGGCCCGGCGTGCGGGGTCAGTGGCCCGAGGTCGCCTTGAGGCCGACCACGGCCACCAGCAGCAGAGCGACGAAGAAGACCCGGGCGGCGGTGGCGGGCTCGCCCAGCAGGGTCATGCCGAGCACCGCGGCGCCGGCGGCGCCGATGCCCACCCAGACGCCGTAGGCGGTGCCGATGGGCAGGCTCCTGGCGGCCTGGGCGAGCAGCAGCATGCTGGCGACGATCGCGGCACCGGTGAAGACGCTGGGCCACAGCCGGGTGAAGCCCTCGGTGTACTTCATCCCGACCGACCAGCCGACCTCCAGCAGTCCGGCGACGACGAGCAGGATCCAGGCCATGACGGCACCTCCGTGTGCGTGGGCGACAGGGGTGCGTCGTCTTTGCCTGACCCGGTACGGCGCGTCTCGTCGGGATGGTTCCGACCGTAGCAAAGGGCATGAAAGAGGGTGGTGACCCAGGTCACCACCCTCGTTTCGTAGCGTGTCGGCCCCGCGTGGGACGCCGTCGCCGTGCCGGGCGCCGTTACAGGTACAGCCCCGTGGAGTCCTCGGACCCCTCCAGCCGCTCGGCCGCGACCGCGTGCAGATCGCGCTCCCGCATCAGCACGTAGGCCACCCCGCGGACCTCCACCTCGGCCCGGTCCTCCGGGTCGTAGAGCACCCGGTCGCCCGGCTCCACGGTGCGTACGCTCTGCCCGACCGCGACCACCTCGGCCCAGGCCAGCCGCCGGCCCACCGCCGCCGTGGCCGGAATCACGATGCCGCCGGACGAGCGCCGCTCGCCCTCCGGGATGTCGGTACGGACCAGCACCCGGTCGTGCAGCATCCGGATGGGCAGCTTGTCATGGGACGTGTTCGTACTCACGCGAAGACCGTACCTGTCCGAGGGGTACGGCCGCGCCACAGGCGGGGCACGGTCGTGCCCCGGCGCGCGCCGCTCATGCGTCGTGGCGCCGCGAGGAGGTCACCAGCAGGCCGATCACCCCGACGGCGAGCAGCGCCACCGGGACGATCCGCTCCATCCGCGGGGACCCGTCCTCGGCGACCAACTGGGCGCGCACCTGGGTGACCGCGCGCTGCGCGGCCACGTACGCCCGCCCGGCGGTGCGGTCCACCGTTTCGGCGGCCTTCGCCTTGGCGTCGCCGATGATCGTCTTGGGGTGCACCCGGACGCCGATCTCGTCGAGCGTCACGGCGAGCTCCTGCCGCCTGCGGGCGATGTCCGCCTCGATCTGCGCAGGGGTCCTGCCATCCGCCACCGCGCTGCCTCCGTCACAAGTCCGTCGATCCCGAGCTTTCCGTGGTGGACAGTCTGTCAGCTCTGTCCCGTCCATGCCCCACAGCACCCCCGTTTGCCCGGCTGGCTAGGCTCGGAGTGCGGCGCAGCGCGCCCGCCGGACACGATCGGTGCCCGGTGCACCCCCGACGAGGAGAGCCATGAGCGAGCGACTCAAGCCCGGCGACACCGCCCCCGCCTTCACCCTCCCCGACGCGGACGGCAAGCAGGTCTCGCTCGCCGACCACGCCGGCCGCAAGGTGATCGTGTACTTCTACCCGGCGGCGCTCACCCCCGGCTGCACCAAGCAGGCCTGCGACTTCACCGACAACCTGGACTTCCTCGCCGGCCACGGCTACGACGTGATCGGCATCTCGCCCGACAAGCCGGAGAAGCTGGCGAAGTTCCGCGAGAAGGAGAAGCTCGGGGTCACCCTGCTCGGCGACCCGGACAAGGCGGTGCTGGAGGCGTACGGCGCCTTCGGCGAGAAGAAGCTGTACGGCAAGACCGTGACCGGCGTCATCCGTTCCACCGTCGTCGTGGACGAGGAGGGCAAGGTGGAGCGGGCGCTGTACAACGTGAAGGCGACCGGCCACGTGGCGAAGATCATCAAGGACCTGGGGCTCTAGCCAGGACGCCCGCCTGCCCGCCGCGCCGGCGGCCCGATACGATGGCTGACGGCTGGCGGCCGTGGTGGAATTGGCAGTCACGCTGGGTTTAGGTCCCAGTGGGGTAACACCCGTGAGGGTTCGAGTCCCTCCGGCCGCACATCGCGCGTTCCGCGCCGCACGTGCCGTGCCGCGCCGTGAGGCGCGTCCCTGGCGCGGCGCGTCCCGGGCCGACGCGTCCTCATCGAGCGCCACGCTCCCGATTCGGGCGACGTTCGCGCACCACGGGCCCGGACCGGGCAACGACGGTCCGGGCCCGTGGTGTTGGCCGGGCTACGGGTCAGCCGAGCAGCTCGCGCACCACCGGGACCAGCGCCCGGAACGCCTTGCCGCGGTGGCTGATCGCGTTCTTCTCCTCCGGCGTCAGCTCGGCGCAGGTCCGGCTCTCCCCCAGCGGCTGAAGGATCGGGTCGTAGCCGAAGCCGCCGGAGCCCGCCGGCTCGTGGCGCAGCGTGCCCTCCAGCTTGCCCTCGACCACCCGCTCCTCGCCGCCCGGCAGCGCCAGCGCCGCGGCGCAGGCGAAGTGCGCCCCGCGGTGCTCCTCGGCGATGTCGCCGAGTTGGGCCAGCAGCAGGTCCAGATTGGCCTTGTCGTCGCCGTGCCGGCCGGCCCAGCGCGCGGAGAAGATGCCCGGGGCGCCGCCCAGGACGTCCACGCACAGCCCCGAGTCGTCGGCCACCGCCGGCAGACCGGTGGCCTGGGCCAGGGCGTGCGCCTTCAGCAGGGCGTTCTCGGCGAAGGTGACGCCGGTCTCCTTGACGTCCGGGATCTCGGGATAGGCGTCGGCGCCGACGAGTTCGACGTCCAGGCCGGCCCCGGTGAGGATCGAGCGCAGCTCGGTGACCTTGTGGGCGTTGCGGGTGGCGAGGATCAAGCGTGTCATGGGACCCGATTATCGATGCCCTAGCCGGGCGAGCAGACATCGGTCAGCTCGCCCAACGCGTCCGTCACCGGCTTCAGGTCGGGCGCCTTGCCCTCGTCGATGGCCGTCTGCACGTTGTCGACGGCCTTCCGCAGATCCTCGACGGCCTTCTCGATATCGGCGTTGTCGGTCTTGTCCGAGATCTTGTCGATGTCCTCGTTGAGGGTGTCCAGGATCTTGTCCGCGTCCTCCGGGTTGACCGCCGCGCCGGTCACCGCGTCCTGGAGGTCGTCCACGTCGTTGGAGATCTCGACCGCCAGTTGGGCGCAGTCCAGGGCCTTCTGGACCGTGTCGCAGCCGACCAGGGCCGGCCCGGCGAGGGCGACGACGGCGGCCGCGGCGAGCGCGGTGGCGGTGTTCCGGCGGCGGTGTGGGCGGTGCTGAACGCGACGCGTGGCCATGGGTGGTCCCCTCCCCAGCGGCGGCGGGCGGAAGCCCGCGTACCTGTTACCTCCCTAAACGCAGGGCACCCCGTGCGCGGTTGCCTCCGGTCCAGGGCTCCGGTTCAGGGCTCCGGCGCTGAGCTCCGGTTCAGAGCGCGGCGGTGGGCACGCCCTGGAGCTGCCGCAGGTTCAGCGACCGGGCCATGGCGGCGTATCCCTCGTCGCTGGGGTGGAGATGGTCGCCCGAGTCGTATGCGGGCAGCAGCCGCAGCGGATGGGCCGGGTCGCGCAGGGCGGCGTCGAAGTCGACCACGGAGTCGAAGACCTTCCCGGAGCGGATCTGCGCGTTGACGCCCTCCCGCACGGCGTTGAGCTCGGGGGTGAACCCGCGGTGGCCCTCGAAGGGCATCAGGGTGGCGCCGATGACGCGCAGCCCGCGGGCGTGCGCCTGACGGGTGAGCGTACGCAGCCCGGAGACGATCTCGTCGGGGTCGGTGACATGCGGATTGCGCAGGATGTCGTTGACGCCCAACTCGATGATGACGACCTTGACACCGGTGCGGGACAGGACGTCACGGTCGAAGCGGCCGAGCGCGCTGGGGTTGTCCGGCGGGAAGTTCCGGCCGCTGCTGAGCACCCGGTTGCCGCTGATGCCCTGGTTGAGCACGCCGTAGCGGGGCGCGCCCGGCTCCTCGCGCAGCCGTCGGGCCAGGAAGTCGGGCCAGCGGCGGTTGGTGCCGGCGGTGGAGGAGATGCCGTCGGTGATCGAGTCGCCGAGCACGGCCACCGCCCCGGTGGCGTCCTTGCTCCACACGTCGACGGCGGTCAGATAGCGCCAGTACGGGCTCTGCTCGGTGTAGGCGGCGCCCATGGTGTCCGCCGCGCGGTTCCCGTGCGCCAGGTAGGAGGTCTGGCGGGCGTGCGGGTGGTAGGTGACCGAGCCCGAGGGGGTGGGGGAGTAGGTGGTGACGAGCAGGTCGGCGGCGTCCGGGATGTTCAGCCGCACCGGGTCGCTCATCACGGCCTGACCCGCCGGGATGGTCACCGCGGTGCCGTCGTCGAAGGTGAGCCGGCGCATGGTGCCGGCGGCCGCGCCGGGGGTGCCGGGCGCGGCGGCCACCGCGAGCGAGGCGTGGGTGATGTCCAGCGGGCGGGAGCCGTAGAGGTTGGACAGGTGGATCCGCGCGCTGCTGCCGCCGACGCTGAGGTGGACCACGTTCCGTATCGACATGCCCGCGTAGCCGTCGGTCGTGTCCGGTTCCGCGGCCGCCGGCGAGGCGGACCAGCTGCCGACCCAGCCGCCCGCCGAGGCCGGCGTGGCCGGACCGCGGTGCCCGCGGGAGCCGGCCCCCAGGTCGCCTTCGCCGCGCCCCGTACCGACGAATATCGCGGTCGCCACCAGGACCGCCACCGCCGCGAGGGCCGCCATCAGGGCGAACACCGTACGTCTCGGCATCGGGGGCACGCTCATGAGCGGGCGTTTCTCCTCGGGCAGGCGGAGCCGGGCGGCTCGGGTGGTCGGGACGTGCGGTGACGTGCGTGACGCACGGGTGCACGGACGTACGGCGGTACGCGGCGGCCGCGCGGCGGCGTTGCGCGCGGGCGGGCCACATGATCCCACGGTGGGTGGCGCGACCTGCCGGCGCCCCGGCGGATCCGCGCCGGCCACTCGCCCGGTCAGACGCGAGAGGCCCGCGGCGCGTTCCGCCGCGCGCGTGATCGCCGCCTGACGGCGGTGGCGGTCGGGGCGACCGTCGGCCGTCGGGCGCTTCGGCGGGTGAGGCCGGTCGGGGGACTCCGGGGAGCCGGCGCGGGCCCGCCTCGCGCGGCGCGGGGAACCCGCGGCACGCTTCGGGAGTGGTCCGGATGAGCACAATGCACGAAGAGGCGGCGTGAACGGATGGAGCGGACGAATGCGGGTGAGGCCACCGTGGCGATGACCGGCTTCACCGTGGACAGCCCGGCGGACGCGGAGAAGCGGCGCGGACTGCGCCGCATGAAGACCCTCGCGACCGGGCTGCTGCTCGCCGTCGCCGCCGTGTACGCGCTCGCCACCTGGGCCGGGAGCGCCGGGGCCGGCGCCTGGACGGCCTATGTGGCCGCGGCCGCCGAGGCGGGCATGGTGGGCGCGCTGGCGGACTGGTTCGCGGTCACCGCGCTGTTCCGGCGGCCGCTGGGGCTGCCCATCCCGCACACCGCCATCATCCCCACCAAGAAGGACCAGTTGGGGGTGAACCTGGGCGAGTTCGTCGGCGACAACTTCCTCTCCGCCGAGGTGGTGCGGCTACGGCTGAGCGCGGTCGGCATCGGCGCGCGGCTCGGCACCTGGCTGTCCGAACCCGCCCACGCCGACCGGGTGACGGCCGAGCTGGCGACCGCGCTGCGCGGTGCGCTCACCGTGCTGCGCGACTCCGATGTGCAGGCCGTCGTGGGCGAGGCCATCACCCGGCGGGCCGAAGCGCACGAGATCGCCCCCGGCCTCGGCGCGCTGCTGGACAAGGTCGTCGCCGACGGCGGCCACCACCGGGTGGTGGACCTGGTGTGCGTGCGCGCCCACGAGTGGCTGACGCGGCACGGCGACTCCGTCATGACGGCGGTCGTCGGCGGCGCGCCCGGCTGGACGCCACGCTTCGTGGACCGCAAGGTCGGCGAGCGCGTCTACAAGGAGCTGCTGCGGTTCGTCGGGGAGATGCGCGACATGCCGGACCACCCGGCCCGCGGAGCCGTCGACCGTTTCCTCGCCGACTTCGCCGCCGACCTGCGGTCCGACCCCGACACCCGGGCCCGGGTGGAGCGGCTGAAGTCGGAGGTGCTCGGGCGCGGGGAGGTGCAGGAGCTGATCGCCTCCGCCTGGAACGCGGTCCGCGCCATGATCGTGGCCGCCGCCGAGGACGAGCGCAGCGAGCTGCGGCTGCGGGCGCGCGCCTCGATCCTGTCGCTGGGAGCCCGGATGAGCACCGAGGAGCGGCTGCGGGGGAAGGTCGACGGCTGGCTGGCGGACGCGGCGGTCTACGTGGTGACCACCTACCGGGACGAGATCACCTCGCTGATCACCGAGACCATCGCCGGCTGGGACGCCGAGCACACCTCCCGCAAGATCGAGACCCACATCGGCCGGGACCTCCAGTTCATCCGCATCAACGGCACCGTGGTGGGCGCCCTGGCGGGGCTGTGCATCTACGCGGTCTCCCACGCCCTGGGCGGCTGACGCCGGCCGCGACCTCGGCCGCGCCGTGGGGGTGCTCGGGCCGGGCCTCGCGGTGACCGTGGAGCGCTCGGTGCCGCGGACCCCGGAGCCCCCGGAGCCCCCGAAGCCCATGGAGCCCCCGGAGCCCCCGGAGCCTTCGGTCACCGCGGAGCGCCCGGCGCCGGATGCCGCGGACGACGCTGAGTGCCGCCGCGGACCGAGCGGGCGCGTGCGGCCGCATGTCCGTACGGCCGCCTCGGCGGTGATCCCGCGGCGGCGGCCCGCCGGGGCGGCGGTCGAGAGGGTCCGGCCGAGACGCCCGTACCGGGCGAGAACGCGCGCCGCGTCCGCTGCCGGGGGTCCACGAGGTCTGGAGGGTGCCGGCCGTACGTCCTATCCTCCGCACGGCGCGTCCCCGGTCCGAGGAGGGCACCGTGCGGCAGCGGGCACCAGCGGTCCTCGTGCAGAGCCCCCGTGCGCGCCGCCGGGCCGCGCTGGCCCGGGCGCTGTGGGGCGTCGCGGAGACCGCGCTCACGCTGGGCGTGGTCCTGTTGCTGCTCGTCGTCCACCAACTGTGGTGGACCAACCGGCAGGCGCGGGAGGGCGCCCGACGGGAGGTGGCCGCGCTGGAGCGGCGGTGGGACGCGGCGGAGCCCGGTCCCTCGTCCGGCGGCGGGGCGGCCACCGGACCGCGCGCGGGCCCGGAGGACGGCGCGGACGGCGGCGGGACCTCCGGGCCGGGCGGGACGGAGCGCCCGCGCGGCGCGGGGCGGTCCGCAACCCCGGCCCCCGGCCGGGCGTACGCCGTCCTCCGCATCCCCCGGCTCGGACTGGCCGTGCCCATCGCGGAGGGCGTCGGTCGCCGCGGGGTGCTCAACAAGGGCTACGCCGGCCACTATCCGCGCAGCGCGCCGCCGGGCGGGGTCGGGAACTTCGCGCTGGCGGGCCACCGCAACGCCCACGGCGAGCCGTTCCGCCACCTGGACCGACTGCGTCCCGGGGACACGGTGCGGGTGGACACCGCGGAGGTCCGCTACACCTACGCGGTCGAGCGCACCCTGCCGCGCACCTCGCCCGGCGACGGCACGGTCCTCGCCCCGGTGCCGTACAGCTCCACCCACCCCGGCCACCGCTTCACCCGGCCGGGCCACTATCTGACGCTGACGACCTGCACGCCCGCCTTCAGCTCCCGCTACCGGCTGGTGGTGTGGGGCACGCTGCGCGCGGCGGCGCCGCGCTAGGTTCGCCGACTGCCGGGACCGGCGCCCGCGTTAGGCTCGTACCTCGTGCTTCGTTCTCCGTCCCACCTGTGGCTGCTGGTGCCCTACGTGCTCTATCTGGGCGCGATACCGCTGGCCAACCGGGTCCACCCGACCGTCCTCGGGCTGCCCTTCCTGTTCTGCTACATCCTGCTGGCGACGCTGCTGACGCCGGTGGCCGTCTGGCTCACCTGGCGAGCCGACCGCGGTCGCGCCCGGGGTGAGCGCCGGTGAACGCGACGGTGGCGACCTCCGTCTTCGCGGGCTTCATGGTGCTGACCGTGGCACTCGGCCTGCTCGCGGTGCGCGGCCGGGGCTCCGGCGGCGGACTGGCCGAGTGGTCGGTGGGCGGGCGCAGCCTGGGCACCGTCTTCATCTGGGTGCTGATGGCGGGCGAGGGCTACACCAGCTTCAGCTATCTGGGCGCGGCCGGCTGGGGCTACAACACCGGGGCGCCGGTGCTGTACGTGCTGGCGTACATGTCCTGCGGCCACGCCATCGGCTATGTGGTGGGCCCGATGCTGTGGTCCTACGCGCGCCGACACGGCCTGGTCGGCATCACGGACATGGTGGCCCACCGCTACGGCCGGCCGTGGCTCGGCGCGCTGGTCGCGGTGCTGGCCACGCTGTGCCTGCTGCCGTACATCCAACTCCAGATCACCGGAATGGGCGTCGTGGTCTCCACGATCTCCTACGGCGCCATCAGCCTCAACTGGGCCAATTTCATCGCGTTCGCGGTCACCACCGGCTTCGTCGTCGTCAGCGGGCTGCGCGGCAGCGCATGGGTGTCGGTGCTGAAGGACGTGCTGGTCATCGGCACGCTCGCGTTTCTCGCGGTCTATGTGCCGGTCCACTACTTCGGCGGTTACGGCGACTTCCTGGACCGCATGGTCGCCGAGCGGCCGGAGTGGCTGACCGTCCCCGGGCACGGGGGCGGCGGCCTGGGGGAGGGCTGGTTCCTCTCGACGGTCTTCCTCAACTCCCTCACCGTCGTCATCTTCCCGACCACCGTCGCGGGCTACCTCGGCGCGCGCGACGCCGACGCGCTGCGCCGCAACGCGATGCTGCTGCCCTTCTACAACGTGCTGCTCTTCGTGCCGATGCTGCTGGGCATGGCGGCGCTGTTCGTGGTGCCGGGGCTGGCCGGGGCGGAGTCCAACCTGGCGCTGTTCAAGCTGGTGGTGGACTCGCTGCCGGCCTGGGCGGTCGGCGTCATCGGGGTCGCGGCCGCCCTCTCCTCGATCGTGCCGATGGCGGTCTTCATGCTGGTCATCGGCACCATGTGGGGGCGCAGCGTGCTGGGCGCGCTGCCCCGCTTCGCCGGCCGGCCGGACCGTCAGAAGCTCGGCTCCCAGGCGGTGGTGGTGGCCGCGGGCGCGGCGGCGCTGCTGCTCACCTACCTCGCGCCCAACACCCTGGTGCGGCTCTCGCTGGTCTCCTACGAGGGCATGGCACAGCTCATCCCGATGCTGCTGCTCGGCCTGGTGTGGCGGCGGCTGACCCTCCCCGGGGCGCTGGCCGGGCTGGTGGTGGGCGGCGCCCTGGTGAGCTTCCTCGTCTTCACCGGGCGCGATCCGCTGTGGGGCGTGAACGCGGGGCTGCTGGCGCTGGCCGCCAACCTCGCGGTCGCGGTGACGGTCAGTCTGCTGGGGCCGCGGGAGCGGGATCCGCGACCGGACGAGGAGGTGCTGGCCCTGGAAACCGAGAGCGGCCCCGGGGATCGGGAGGGCCTCGCCGACTCCGTTGTCGGTGGTCGGGGTTAGCATCGGACAGGACGGTCGTCGCCGAGGCGGCCGGTAGCCGACGGTGCGTGAGGGGAGGGGAGCCGGATGGGCGAGAGCACGCGCGTCGAACGGGTGCGGATGCGCCTGGGCATGCTCCTCTTCCTGCTGACCGGGCTGATGCTGACCCAGTCCGGCCTGGTGAGCGCGGTCGTCCTCTCCGCGGCCGCCGCCGTGGCGGCGGCGACGCTGGTGCTCTGCGTCCTGCTGGCCGCGCTGTACGCGCTGCCCAGCCCGCCGGGTCGCATACGCACCGCGATACGGGACCGGGAGCGCCGCACCGCGTTCCTGCCCCAGCGCGACCCCGACGCGGCGGGCCGCACCCGTCCCCGAGCCCCCGGCCGTCACCTCCCGACGGCCGCGTAGGAGCTCCGCACCACTTCTCTCCGCCGAGCCCGCGCGGTTCGTCATGCCGATTCCCGCATTCCGCACTCCGGCTGACGAGACCCGTGGAGGGCTCCACCATGTCCGTTTTCACTCCCCTCGGCGCGCTGCTGTCCCACCTGTCCGACGCGCTCACCCCGCTCTTCGGCGGCTCGGCGATGGCCGCCGCGGTCGTCCTGTTCACCATGGGGGTGCGTGCCGCGCTGCACCCGCTGGCGCGGGCCGCGGCCCGCGGCGAGAAGGTGCGGACCGCGATGGCCCCGAAGATGGCGGAGCTGGGCCGCAGGTACGGCAACGATCCGGACCGGCTGCGGCGGGCGGCGGCCGAGCTCTACGAGAAGGAGGGCGCGTCGCCGCTGGCGGGGTGTCTGCCGATGCTGGTCCAGCTGCCGTTCTTCTTCGTGATGTACCACCTGTTCTCCACCGGCAGCGGCGGGGCGGGGCTGCTGGACCACGCGCTGCTGGGCGCGCCGCTGGACGGCAGCTGGACCGAAGCGCTCGGCGACGGCGGGATGTTCGGCACCGCGGGGCTGGTGTACCTGGGGCTGTTCGCGCTCATCGCGGCGGTGGCGACGTGGACGTACACCCGCTCCCGCAAGGCGATGGCCGGCATGCGGACGTCGCCGGTCGCGGGCGCGGCGGGACTGACCAAGGTGCTGCCGCTGCTGTCCTTCGGCACCCTGGTCACCGCCACCGTGGTGCCGCTGGCGGCCGGGCTCTACCTGGCCACGACGACGACATGGACGGCGGTGGAGCGGGCGCTGCTGCACCGCGGGCGGTAGGGCGCCGTAGGCGCCTGGGGGCGGGGGTGTGGTGGGCACCCGAGGACGCCCCTGCCCGGAGAGAAATCGGAGGGCTGGTTTCGGTACCACCGGGCTTCGTCGTCCGGTGTCTCGCCGTGGCGGTGGGATGGAACCCCCGGTGTTCCGTCCCCGCGGTCGGCTGATGCGGGTCGGCACCGCCGGGCTCCGCCGTCTCGGGGCTCGCCGGGGCGGCGGGATGAAACCCCCGGGTGCTTCCCTGTGGTCCGCCCGGGCGCCGGAGGGACCGGCGCTCAGTCGAGACGGACGGTGCGGCCCTCCGCGGCGGAGCGGCGGGCGGCCTCCAGCACGCGCAGGGTGGCGGCGGCCTCGTCGGCGGTGACCGGGGGCGGGCCGCCGTGGCGGACGGCGTCGGCCACGGCCGCGTAGTAGGCCGGGTAGTCGCCGGGCAGGGTCGGCACCGGCTCGCCGCCGCCGGTCTGCGGGGACTCGCCCGAGCCCAGCCGGCCCCAGGTGGACGGGGCCTCCACGCCCCACGCGGTGCCGTCGCCCGGGCGCTTGCCCTCGCGGAGCGCGGCCTCCTGCGGGTCGAGGCCGTACTTCACATAGCCGGCCTGGCCGCCCAGCACCCGGAAGCGCGGGCCGAGCTGGGCGGCGGTGGCGCTCATCCACAGATGGCTGCGCACCCCGCCGGCGTGGGTGAGCGCGATGAAGGTGTCGTCGTCGGCGGCGGCGCCGGGGCGGCGCACATCGACCTCGGCGTAGACGGAGACGGCCGGGCCGAAGAGGGTGAGCGCCTGGTCGACCAGGTGGCTGCCCAGGTCGTAGAGGAGCCCGCCCAGCTCGGCCGGGTCGCCGGACTCCCGCCAGCCGCCCTTGAGCTGCGGCCGCCAGCGCTCGAAGCGGGACTCGAAGCGGTGGACGCGGCCGAGCGCGCCGTCGGCGATGAGCTGCCGCACGGTGCGGAAGTCGTTGTCCCAGCGGCGGTTCTGGAAGGCGCTCAGCAGCAGCCCGCGCTCGGCGGCGAGCGCGGCCAGCGCCTCCACCTCCGCGGCGGTGGCGGCGAGCGGCTTGTCGACCACCACCGGCAGTCCGGCCTCCAGGGCGGCGCGGGCGAGCGGCACATGGGTGCGGTTGGGCGAGGCGACGACGATCAGGTCGAGCTCTGCGGCCCGGTCCGGGGTGAACAGCTCCTCCGGCGTGGCGACGCAGCGCGCCTCGGGGTGCTCGGCACGGGCCTGCGTCTGCCGCTCGGGGTTGCCGGTGACGACGGTGTCCAGGACCAGGCCCGCGGTGGCCGCGATCAGGGGGGCGTGGAAGACGGAGCCCGCGAGGCCGTAGCCGATGAGGCCGACGCGCAGGGGGGTGCCGGTGCTGCCAGGGGTGCCATCCATGACCGTCACTTTGACAACAGTGTTGCCAAAGTGCAAGCGACGGGGAGAATGGCGTCCGTGCGGCACCTCCATGAACGCGATCCCGACGGCCCCCACGGCGCCAACCTCTCCGTGCTGCGCGGCCACAACGCCGCGCTGCTCCTCTCGTTGCTGCGGGACGCCGGCGAGGACGGGGTGAGCCGACCGGAGCTGGCCGAGCGCACGGGGCTCACCCCACAGGCCGTCAGCAAGATCACCGCGCGGCTGCGCGCGGACGGCCTGGCCGCCGAGGCCGGCACCCGCCCCTCCACCGGCGGCAAGCCGCGCACCGTGCTGCGGCTGGTGCGCGGGGCGCGCAGCGCGGTGGGGCTGCATCTGGACCGCGACGAGCTGACCGCGGTGCGCACCGATCTGACCGGGGAGCCGCTCGACATACGGGTGGCGCCGCTCGACTTCGGCGCGGGCGCTGAGGCGGTGCTGGACGCGGCGGTGGCGCAGGTCGCCGCGGTGCTGGCGCCGGACCGGGCGGTGCCGACGCCGGACGGGGCGGCGGCGCGGGACCAGGGAGCGGACCCGGTGGCGGGGGAGGAGCCGGCGGGCGAGCGGGTGGGCGGTGGTCGGGTGCTCGGGGTCGGCGTCGCGTCCCCCGGGCCGCTCGACCACGGCGCCGGAGTGCTGCGCCGCGTCACCGGCTTTCCGCACTGGGACGGCTTCCCGCTGCGCGACGCGCTCGCCGCGCGGCTCGGCCTGCCGGTCGTCCTCGACAAGGACACCAACGCCGCCGCGCTGGGCTTGGCGCGGCGTCCCGACGGGCCGGAGGGGTCGGCCGACTCGTTCGCCTATCTGCACCTGGGGACCGGGCTGGGCGCGGGGCTGGTGCTCGGCGGCGAGGTCTACCGCGGCGCGCGCACCGACGCCGGGGAGTTCGGCCACCAGGTGATCCAGCTGGACGGCCCGCCCTGCGGCTGCGGCGGCCGCGGCTGCGTCGAGGCCCTGTGCCTGGCAGCCGTCGCCGCCGGCGACCCGGCCCGCGCGGCCCGGCTGCTCGGCGTCGGCGCCGCCAACCTCGTTCGCCTCCTCGATGTCGACCGGGTGTTCCTCGGCGGCCGGACCGTGCTCGCCGACCCCGAGCCCTACGCCCGCGGGGTGGCCGCGGTCCTGGCCGCGGAGGCGGGCCGGTCCGGCGCCGGTCATGCGGTGGCGGTCGACGTGGCCGGGCGGGGCCGCCGCCTGGTGGCCGAGGGCGCGGCGCAACTGGTGCTCGGCCGCTTCTTCGGCCGGGCGTAGCGGGGCGCGCGGCGGTTCCGCGGCTGGTGCTGAGAGGCGGGCCGGTTTGGCGGGTCGGTGGGGGCAGGGCGGTTCCGTGGTCGGTGTGGCGGGGCGGGCCGGTTTGGCGGGTCGGTGGGGGCGGGGCGGTTCCGTGGTCGGCGTGGGCCGGGGTGATTCCGCGGTCGGCGGGGACGGCCCAGCGGTTCGCGGTCGGTGTGGGCCGAGGCGGTTCCGTGGTCGGGTGGGGGACAGCCTGGCGGTCCGCGGTCGGTGTGGGTCGGGGCGATTCCGCGGTTGGTGGGCGCGGCCCGGCGGTCCGTGGCCGGGTGGGGGACAGCCCGTTGGTCCGCGGTCGGTGTCGGCTGGGGCGATTCCGCGGTCGGGTGGGGCCGGCCCGGCGGCTTCGCGGTCGGGGGCGGGAAGTCCCGGCGGGGCGGGCCGGGGCGCGGAACGGCCGGGGGCTGCGCTGATCGAGGGGGATTGTGACGGCCACTCGGATGTCGTGCCGGGGCCGGGCCGCGCGGCGGCGGTCGGGTGGGGAAAGGCGCTGGGAGTCCCGCACAGCACCCCGCAGCGAAGGTGAGCCATGCGTCTGCCCAGCGCGCCCGCCGTCCGCCTGGTCATGGCCGCGCTGGTGGCCCTGACCCCGCTCGCGCCCGGGGCGTCCGCCGACGCCGTCGCGGCCGCTCGACACGGCGCCTCAGCCCGGCATCCCGCGCCCGTCACCGAGGCCGTGCCGATCGCCGCGGCCGTCGTCGAGGCCGTGCCGATCGCCGCGCCCGTCGCCGAGGCCGTGCCGACCGCCGCTGCCGTGCCCGGCTGTGGCGACGCGAAGAGCACCGACTTCCCGTTGGACGCGGCGCTGCAGGCGGACCCCAGCGACTACGCGCGCGGCGGCGATTGGCGGGTGTGGCGGTTGCAACTGCGGAACACCACCGAGCGGACCTGCCAGTCGATCCACCCGGTGGTGGTGATGGCGGGCCGGGACCGCAAGCTCCGGCCTCGACACATCCGGCTGGAGTTCCACGACAAGGAGCTGACCGCGGGGGAACGGCGCGTCCGGCAGGCGCGGTGGCGGCCGGTCCGCTTCGAGACGACCGACCAGCACGAGAGCATCGGCATCCTCGAAGCGCCCGGCTTCCCCGGCTTCACGGTGCCGGCCGACCGTTCCATCGAGGTGGCCCTGCGGCTCCGCCTCACCGACGACGCGCCGCTGGGCCCGGTCGTCGCCGCCGTCACCACGGTCCAGCGGCGGGACCGGGACGGCGACTGGGTCGGCCAGTCCGAGAACCACGCGTTCACGGTCGTCGCGGCCGCGCGGACGGAGGGCGGCGCCGGGGACGGCCGGGCGGAGGGCTCCACGGGCGACGACGCCCGCGGTGAGGCCGAGGACCGGCGCGAGTCGGACGGCCGGCGCGAGCACCACGGCCGGACCGAGAACGAGGGGCGCCCGTCCGCCGGTTCCGGCGCTCCCGCCCCGCCCGCCCCACCGGCCCTGGCCGACACCGGCCCCGCCCCCCGCCGCGCCGACCGGGCCGCGCTGCTCGCCCTCTCGGGAGCCAGCGCGGCGTGTCTGCTGGCCGGCGCCGCGCTGCTGGCGTCGGCGCGGCGGCTGCGGGTCGCCGCGGGCGGCGTTCGACGGACGGGCTGACGCGCTCCGCGTACGCCGCGCGCTCCGTGGGGCGCGGCGCGCGGCGCCTCGGGGCGGGGTGGCGCGCCACTTTCCGCCCGCCACTCGGGGCGGGTTTCTCTGGGGAGAGCTTGGCGGCGACGGCGCGCCGCCTGGGCATACTTGGCACGCTCTCGTCGCGGCCGGCGCGGAGCGAACGCGCTGATGGGCGAGTACGGGAGGTGCCCGATGACGGTGGTGAGCGGTGGCGGTCGGGTGATGCCGCAGGAGCGGCCGGAGGCGTCGTTCCGGTGCGGGGGTGGGAGCATCGACCCCCAGTGCGCCACCTGCGGCGGCACGGGCTGGATCGGCGACCAGATCGCCTGCCCCACGTGCAACTGCTCCGGCGAAGGCGCGTAAGCGGAGCGCGCGACCAGCGGCTCAGCCGCCCGACGACGGCGCGGTCCCGGTGTCGCCCCCTCGTGGGCGGGCGACGCGGTCAGGGATGCCCACGGGCGCGTTCGGGCGGTGGCGGGACGCGAGGATCGCGCCGTGGACTCCCCGTACGGCCGGAACCCGCCGCGCCGGTGAGCTTCCGTCATCCCCGGGAACGGCCGCAGGCCCCACGTACGACGCGGTGAAGGCGCGCATCGCCGCGCTGCGGGACGAGTGGGGCGAGGGTGGCACCCTGCCCACCGGGCGCGCTCTGGCGGAGGGGTACGGCGTCGCGCGGGAGACCGTACGGCAGGCGCGGCGCGAGCCGCTGGTGAAGGGGCGCGCGCGGCGGGCCGGTCGGGGCACGGTGGTGGCCGGGTTCGGGGACGCGGACGAGCGGCTGGAGGCCGTGCTCACACCCCGCGCGAGGCGCTGCTGAGCGGGACGCCGCCCGCGCTGCCCATGCTGCTCATCCCCTCGACTCCAGGCTCGGTCGGGGCGCCCGGCGCAAGGCCGACTCCGTCGGCGGCGGCTTCGCGGCCCGCGCCGACGGGGTGGCCACCGGCGACGACGCCGAGGAGCCGGCCGAGTCGATGAAGGGCGTGGAGATCTTCCGGCCCGACGGGGGCGACATCGACCAGAACCTCGGCCGTGACGTCGACATCGACCAGGACCTCGGCCGTGACGTCGGCGCGTGGACGTCGGCCGCCGGCGGCTGAATCCGCCCGTCTCCCCCTCCGTGGTGGAGATTTCACGGTGGCATCACCGCACGGCTCTGGCACATCACGACGACCCGCGTCAGGGTGACGGGCCGGTACCGCCACCCTCGACCCCGGGAGGACGACGTGTCCCGCAGCATCACCCGACGCTCCGTGCTCACCTCCGCCGCCGGCACCGCCGTGGTGGCCGTCGGCGGGCCGCCCACCCCTGCCGCCGCCGCGGCGCCCACCCTTCCGAACGGCACCAGCGCCGACAAGGTGCTGGTCGTCGGCATGGACGGACTGCGCCACGACCGCATCGCCGCCGCCGGCGCCCCCACCCTCACCGGGCTGATGGCGGGCGGCACCTTCGGGGCGAGCCTGTTGTACGCGCCGCCGATGGCGGCCACCTCCTCCGGCCCCGGCTGGTCCACCATCGCCACCGGCGTGTGGCCCGACAAGCACGGCGTGCGGGACAACTCCTTCGCCGGCAAGGACTACGGTCGCTACCCCGGCTTCCTGGCCCGGCTGGCCCAGGTGCGGCCGGGGCTGTCCACCTTCGCGGCGGTGGACTGGAAGCCCCTGGACGCCCAGGGCACGGTCACCCCCGGCGCCGACGCCAAGGTGGTCTACGACGGCGACGCCGAGGGCTATGTCAGCGCCGACGAGCGGCTGACCGTCGACACCGTCGGCGTGCTCCGCGACCAGAACCCCGACGTCGTCTTCGTCTACCTCGGCAACACCGACGTGGTCGCGCACGCGAGCGGCACCGGCCGGAGATACCTGGACGCCATCGCCGTGCAGGACCGGCAGTTGGGACGGCTGCTGGCCGCGATCGAGGCGCGCCCGAGCCGGGCCGCCGAGCGCTGGACCGTCATCGTCGCCACCGACCACGGTCATCTGGACGCCGGCGGCCACGGCGGCAGCGGCATCGCGGAGCGCCGCACCTTCGTGCTCGCCCAGGGCCCGGGCATCCCGGCCGGCGCCCGGCCCGCCGACACCCGGCTGGTCGATGTCGCCGCCACCGTCTTCCACCAGCTCGGCGTCCCGGTCGAGCCGGCCTGGGGGCTGGACGGCAAGCCGATCCAGCGGCGGGCCGGCGACGCCTTCGAGACGCTGTACGGCGCGCTCTCGCCGCGCGTGGACGAGACCGGCATCCCGGCCGGCGTCCTGGGACACACGCACACCCCGCCCAGCGGCTGGTCGGTCGTCAACTCCGCGATGGGCGGCGGCGGGGTGAGCGAGTGGCGGGGTTGGGCCTTCGCCACCGACGAGTTCTGGAGCCGCACCCAGCGCGACCAGTGGCGGGAGCTGAACGTCCGCTCCCGCGGCGTGTTCGCGGTCGCCGACTCCGACGAGTGGGCGGACCGGAGCTTCTCCGGGACGTACGACTCCACGCTGGTCAGCCCGGCGTATCCGGTCGGCGGGGCCACCACCGTACGGCTGGACTTCACCACCCACTACCGGCGGGAGGGGAACCAGACCGCACAGGTCCTCGCCTCCTGGAACGGCGCCACGCCGGTCCCGGTCCGGAGCTACACCTCCGATGTGGTCTCCCAGCCGCAGTCGCTGACCCTGGACGTGCCGGCCGGCGCCTCCAGCGTGAGCTTTCGCTTCCGTTACACCGGGTCCAACAACTGGTACTGGGTGATCGACGGAGTCGACGTGACCAGCGCCTGACGGGCCGAGCCTGACTAGGCTGGTCTCGCACAACCGTCTCATCGCAACCGCAAGAGAGCAGGTCACATGGGAGAGCGGAAGCCGATCGAGTCCTGGCTCACCGACATGGACGGCGTGCTGATCCATGAGGGGGTGCCGATCCCCGGCGCGGACGCGTTCCTGTCCCGGCTGCGGGAGTCCGGAAGCCCCTTCCTCGTGCTCACCAACAACTCCATCTACACGCCGCGGGACCTGCACGCCCGGCTCGCCCGGATGGGGCTGGACGTGCCCGTCGAGAACATCTGGACCTCGGCGCTGGCCACCGCCCAGTTCCTGGACGACCAGCGGCCGGGCGGCACCGCGTACGTCATCGGCGAGGCGGGGCTCACCACCGCGCTGCACGACATCGGCTACGTCCTCACCGACGCCGAGCCGGACTACGTGGTGCTGGGCGAGACCCGCACCTACAGCTTCGAGGCGCTCACCAAGGCCATCCGGTTGATCAACGAGGGGGCGCGGTTCATCGCGACCAACCCCGACGAGACCGGCCCGAGCCCGAAGGGCGTACTGCCCGCCACCGGCTCGGTCGCCGCGCTGATCACCAAGGCCACGGGCCGCGAGCCGTACTTCGTCGGCAAGCCCAACCCGCTGATGATGCGGGCCGGGCTGAACGCCATCGGGGCGCACTCCGAGACCAGCGCGATGATCGGGGACCGGATGGACACCGATGTGCTGGCCGGCCTGGAGGCGGGGATGCGGACCTTCCTGGTGCTCACCGGCCTCACCCGTCCGGAGGAGATCGACCGGTACCCCTTCCGGCCGTCCCGCGTGGTGGACTCCATCGCCGACCTGGTGGACCTCGTGCAGTAGCCCTTCGCCTCCTCACCCGAACGGCCCAGCCGGGGCCCGCAGCGGATGCGGGTCCCGGCCGTTCTTGTGAGCCTTCTGGGGTAACGGGAGGTTCACTATGCGTTCCCAGCGAATAACTCTCTGTGCCGCCACCGTGGCGGCCATCGCCTGCGTCTCCGTCGCCCCCGCCCCCGCCGCCTTCGCGGCGCCGGGCACCGCGGCCGTCGTCCGCGCGGACGACCGGCACGAGGACGACCGCGACGACCGGCACCGCGGACAGGACGAGGACCGTGGCGGCTACGGCCGCCACGACGAGGACGAAGGCCGGGGGGACGGGGGCCGCGGCGAGGACCACGGCCGTCACGACGAGGGCGGCGACCGCCACGGCGGAGGCCAGGGCGACCACGGCCGTCCGGACGAGGACTTCGGCGGCGGCTTCGGGCGCGGGGACTCCGGCGGAGACGACTTCGGTCGCGGCGACTCCGGTCGCGGTGGCGGTGACGACGGCTACGGGGGCCGGCCGGGGATACCGCACGAGCCCTACGCCCCGGTCCACGCCGGCGGTGGCGCCACCGCACGCAGCGACCAGTCCCGCGGGTTCGGCGGGGTGGAGGCGTACGGACTGGTGCTCGCGGGCGGCGCGGCCGTCGCGGTGGGCGGCCTGGCCGTGTACCGGCGCCGCGCGGCCCGCTCCACGTCCCGCTCCTCCGACGGCTGACCGGACCGATGTCCGAGGAAGCCGACGCGCCCGCGGAGCCCGCGGCCGGCTCCCCGCGAAGCGGTACCGCCCGGCTGCTCACGGGGGTGGCCTGGGCGGTGCTGCTGATCGGCCTGTGGCTGTGGGGCCGCGGCGCGTCCGACGGCACACCCACCGCCACCGGCGATGTGGCGGCCGTCGGCCGGCCGCCGGTGCTGGGGCTGCCCGCGGCGCACGCCCCGCTGACGGCCGCCCAGCCGCGGCAGGTCGTCATCGACTCGGCCAAGGTGCGGGCCCCCGTCGTCGCCCGCGGCCTCGACGCCGCGGGCGGGGTGGCCCCGCCGCCCTACGACCGGCCCGGCGCCGTCGGCTGGTACCGCGGCGGTCCCTCGCCCGGCTCCTCCGGTGCCGCGGTGCTGGTCGGCCACGTCGACACCGACTCCCGGCCCGCGGTCTTCTACCACCTCAGCGGGATGAAGCCCGGTCAGAAGGTCCGCGTCGGCCGTTCCGACGGCTCCGTCGCCGAGTTCACCGTCGAGGAGGTCGAGGTCATCTCCTACGCCCGCTTCGACCCCCGGCGCGTCTACGGCCCCCGCGCCGCGCACCGCGCCGAACTCCGCCTCATCACCTGCGGCGGCACCTTCGACCGTGCCCGCCACACCTACACCGCCAACGTCGTCGTGTCCGCCTATCTGACCGATGTGACGGCGGCCCCGAAGTCGCGGACGGCCGCCGGACGTCGGGGGCTGGAAGCGGTGTCGCGCGCGCCGGGCGTGCGCCCTGGCTGAGCCCGCTCGGGCCGGTCGATGCCTCCCCCAAGGGTGGGCGGGGTGTGTAAGGATGGATTCGACCGGCCTTGTCCCGTGCGTGCCAAGGGGGAGTGGATGTACGGCAGTGATACCGGCCGTCGGCGCAGGGTGGTCTGCGCGTTATCCGTGGTGGGGGCGCTAGTGACGCTGTCGGGGTGTTTCGGGTCGTCGGACGCCGACGACGGACCCCGCGCCGCCGCGCCGCCCAAGCAGCGGCCCAAGTCGGCGGTGCCGTACTGGGTGAACCCGGACGGCAGCGCGGCCCGCCAGGTCGCGGCCTACCGCGACCAGGGGGCGGACGAGAAGGCGGCACAGATCTCGAAGATCGCCGACCAGCCGGTGGCGGAGTGGATCGGCACCGAGGACCCGGAGGGGCAGACCCGCGGCTTCACCGAGGCCGCGGCGCGGGCCGATCGGGACGCGCTGCTGGTCTTCTACAACATCCCGCACCGCGACTGCGGGAAGTACTCCAAGGGTGGCGCGGCCGACGGCGACGCGTACCGCGCCTGGTTGGACAAGGCGGTCAAGGGGATCGGCGACCGGGCCGCCACCGTCATCCTGGAGCCGGACGCGCTGCCGCACGTGGTCGACGGGTGCACCCCACGGCAGTTCCACGAGGAGCGGTACCACCTGCTCACCGGCGCCGTCTCCGAGCTCAAGTCGCTGCCCAACACCAAGGTGTACCTGGACGCGGGCAACCCGGCGTGGATCACCGACCCGGGCCGGATGGTGGAGCCGCTGAAGCGGGCGGGCATCGACATGGCCGACGGCTTCGCCCTCAACACCTCCAACTACCAGACCACCGCGAAGAACACGGAGTACGGCAAGCGGCTCTCCGCGATGGTCGGTGACAAGCCCTTCGTCATAGACACCAGCCGCAACGGAAACGGGCCCGCGCCGCACCGCGAGGACCCCGAGGCGTGGTGCAACCCCGCCGGCCGGGCCCTGGGGGAGCGGCCGACCACGCACACCGGCGAGGACCTGGTCGACGCCTATCTGTGGATCAAGCGCCCGGGCGAGTCCGACGGCACCTGCAAGGGCGGCCCACGGGCGGGCCAGTGGTGGCCCCGCTACGCGCTCGATCTGGCCCGCAATTCCCGCTGAGCGGCGGCCACCCGGCGTGGCGAGGGCGGTGCGGGAGGGGAGCCCCGGCCCCCGTCCCCGCCCGCCGGTCAGAACGTGGGCACCTTCTCGTCCTCGGGGACCTTCAGCCACACGGCCTTCGACGGCGTCCCCGCGCCGTCGAGCACATGGAGCATGTACCAACCGGGCGGCACCAGGGACGGGTCCTTGGGGACGGTGATCGTGAGGTCGTCCTTGGTCGTGGTGAACTCCACCTCGATCGACCGCTGCTCGATGTTGGTGACATGGGTGAAGGAACCGGGTCGGATCAGCCGCGCCTTCCGGATCTTCGCGGCGTCCGCGGTGCGGTACGTGGCCTTCCCGCCCAGCTTCACCACCTTCCGCTCGGTGTCGCTCAGCGCGGGGCGTGAGTCGCGGTAGAGGTACGGCGGCGAGTAGATGTCGATCTGCTGCTGGAACTTCCCGGGCTTGGTGTTGGCCTTGTCGCCGAAGAGCGAGTCGGAGCCGAAGGTCATCACCCGGCCGTCGGGCAGCAGCAGCGCCCCGGAGTGGTAGTTGCGCCCGACCAGCGGGTCCGCGACCCCGCGCGAGGTGTTCGTCCTGGGGTCGTAGACCTCGGCCTTGAGGACGTTGCTGGCGTTGCGCCCGCGGTAGTCGCCGGAGCCGTTGGTGGTGAGGACCGTGTCGTCGGGCAGGATCACGCTGCTCGGGTAGCGGGCCTTGGCGTACAGCGGCGGGCCGTCCTTGAAGCGCGGGTTCTTGTCGTGCAGGTCCACGATCCGGGTCTTCTCGGTGGACTTGGGGTCCTCACCGACCCCGCCGCCGCCGAGCACCATGTACCGCTGGTCCTGCGCGGGCGGCAGCAGCACGGACATGGAGGTCTCCAGGGCGTCCGGGTCGCTGATGCCGGGGACCACGTCGAACTGGTTGCTCTTCACGTCCCACAACCCGGGGGTGCGGCCCTTGTCGGCCGGTCCGTAGCCGGCGTTGGAACCGGTGTAGAAGATCTTCCCCTTCTCGGTGAGGAAGAGCGCCGGGTAGGTGGGGAAGAACCGCTGCTTGGGCAGGTAGGTCCACTTCTTGGTCTTGGGGTCGTACAGTTCGTTCTTCCCGGGCACGACCTGGCCGATCTCGTCCAGACCGGAGACCGAGAGCACCTTTCCGTCCTGGAGTGTGGTGAGGGTCGGATACCAGCGCGCCTCGTTCATCGGGTCGACCGTGATGTAGCGCTCGCTGACCGGGTCGAATTCAAAGGAATCCTTGATGCCCTGGAAATCCTTCTTGTCGAAGGAGAGCTTCTGCGCGATGCCGTAGAAGTTCTGGGCGTCCTTCCCCTTGAGACCCGCGATGCGGTAGTTGTCCTCGGTGCCGGTCTGGTGTTTCTTTCCCTTGTGGAGCGCCTCCACATAGACCCGGGCGGTGCTGGCGGTCACCGTGACCTTGCCGGTCTTCTTGTTCTTGGTCTTCTTGGCGCGCGGCACCAGCACCGGGTCCTTGGACTCGAAGGTCTTTCCGTTCGCCTTTCCGGTGAAACGGGTGCCGGCGCGGAAGGTCCGCGGCTTGTCCGGGTTCTCGTTGTGGACGAACATCAGCCCGCCGGCCTTCTCGACGTCGCCCTCCAGCTTCTCGTACCGCTGGGTGCCGCCGGCGACCAGGAGTCTGCCGTCCGGGAGCTGGGTGTGTCCGGCGCAGAACATGTCCTTGGGGGTGGGGATGTTCTTGAAGGTGTTGTCCTCGGGGTTCCACAGCACCGAGCGGAAGGACTTGGCGGCGAAGTTGGCGGCGTTGTTGCCGGAGCCGGCCACCAGCAGCACCTTGCCGGTGTGGAGCAGGGCGGCGTGGATCGTGTTGATCCGGTTGTCCTCGGGAACGTCCACCACCTTCCAGTGGCCGTTCTTCGCCTTGTACTCCGGTCGGTTGATTTTGTAATGGTGGTATTTGTCGGCACTGAAGCGATAGAGGGCCGGTCCGTTGAATCCGGCCAGCACGATCACGGCCGCCGCACCGACCGCATAGCGGCGGGTGCGGCGTGTGGGTCGGTACTTCACTTGTCACGTCCCCCAAGGGCGGTCTTCGACTTCCGTTTCTCCTGGCGCACGGTCCACCGCCAGGCGATGATCGGGGCTGCCGTGATGACGAGCGCGAGCGAGGCCCAAACGGTCATCGCGGGATGACTGTGGCCGAAGTAGAAGGACGAGGCGAGCGACCCGCCGAAGACCAACAGGAAGAAGAGGTGGATACGGAAGGTTCCGAACAGCGTGTCGGGGCTGGCCGAGTCCCCCTTCGGGGTCACCACGAACCTGCTCTTGCGGCGCAGTACGGCATCCATGAGCGAGCGTGCGTAGATGGGTGCGGAGAGTGCGGACATCACCATTCCGGCGACCCCGCCGGAGCCCTCGGGCTCGTGCGGGGAGACGTTGTGCCGCCGGTTCCAGATGTACAGGCCGATCTGCAGGGCGGAGGCGTTGCCGTAGAGCATCATCCAGGTGACCGGGTCGACCTGGAGTCCGGCGGCGCCGAAGCCCAGGAAGAGCGCGCAGCTCAGGGCGGCGAGGATCCAGTTGAGCGCCGACATCGGGTAGAAGATGATCATCATCGTGTAGTTGAAGAACGTGCCCGGCGGCAGGGTGAAGGGCGCCTTCCAGAACTGCTTGAGGATCGTCTCGTAGGTGCCCCGGGACCAGCGCAACTGCTGGGTGAAGAAGTCGGTCCACGCGTTCGGCCCCTCGCCGACGGCGAGCACGTCCGGGGTGTACACCGAGCGCCACTTCTTCCCGGTGGCCGGGTTGCGGTGCCGATGCAGCTCGAAGCCGGTGGCCATGTCCTCGGTGATGGAGTCGTAGAGGCCGCCGATCCCCTTCAGCGCCTTGATGCGCACGGCGTTGCTCGTGCCCACGAACATCGGCGCGCCATAGGCGTTTCCGGCCCGCTGGATGAGCGCGTGGAAGAGGAACTGCTGGCTCTCGGCGGCCTTGGTGACGGCCGCGTCGTAGTTCCCGTAGACCTGCGGTCCGATGACGAAGGCGACGTCCGGGTCGCGGAAGAAGCCGAGCATCCGCTCCAGGTAGTTGGGGAGCGGGACGTGGTCGGTGTCGACGGAGGCGAAGTAGTCGTAGTCGTCGCCGTGGGCGTCCAGCCAGGCGTTGTAGTTGCCGTGCTTGGTCCTGGCCCGGTGCGGGCCCGACGGTTGGTTCCACTTCGCCACGCCCTTGCGGCTGAAGTGGTGCACGCCGAGGCGGGCGCAGACCCGCTTGACCTCCGGGTCGTCGCCCTCGTCCAGCAGCCAGACGTGCATCACCCCGCGGTGGCGCACTCTGACCGCCGCCTCCAGGGTGCGGGTCACCATCTCCAGCGGCTCCTTGCCGGGCACGAAGGAGGTGAGGAAGGCGACGCGGGTACCGGACTCGGGCACCACCGGGATCGGGTCGCGGGCCACCAGGGTGGCGTGGGCGTTGGACGTCACGTTCAGGGTGCGGAATAACTCGATCAGCCCTATGGACACCAGCATGACCGTGTCCAGCACCACCATGACCTGTGAGGAGCCGCCGCGCTCGCTCCAGTGGTCCGGCTGCATCAGCCACAGCAGCAGCCCCAGGGAGACCAGCGGGGCGGCGCCCAGGAGCAGCGCGGCGCCGATGCGGTGCGGCTCGTCGGCCACCAGGCTGCGGTAGCGCACCCGGTAGGGCCGGCTGGGGTCCGGCTGGGTCAGGGGCCCGGCGAGTCGGCTGTAGTGCTCGTAGTCGTAGCGCGGCAGCGGCTTGCGCGGCGGCGGCTGACGGTGCCGGTCGGGCCCGGCCTGATGCGGCCGCGGCACGCGGAGGCGTGTCGTCGCGGACGGGTCAAAGGTGTGGTGTTGCCGGGCGCCAGTCGGCGTCGACGTCATAAGTCCATCCCCCCGCACGCAAGGCTGACTGCGTGTCTCACTGTTCGGCCCTCGCCCAGTCCCCCATGGACCGCTGGGGACGCCACCGCGCGGGGCGGCCGTCCCTCGGATTGCAGGTGACAAAAAATGGACGACTGCCTTCCGGTTTCTTGAGCGTCGACCGGACCCCCTCTGGCCGATCGCCTCCGGCGGTGTCCAACTCCGCTGTGTGAAAGCTGTTTTGGAGCCTGTGCACCCAGCTCAGGGTCTCGAACGGAACTCCATGATCGCAAGGGTGAAACGCGGTGTTTACCGGGCAAAGGTGCGTAATGACCCAGACGGGGCAGCGGGGGGTGTGGGGCGTCGCGCGGGGCCGGTGTGCGGCGTCCGGCGCGGAAACCGTTTCAGCGGCGGTGTGCGGAGCGCAGTCGCGCGCGGATGTTGCCGAAGTGGTCGCGCACGGCGTCCTCGGCGCGCACCGCGTCGCCAGAGCGTACCGCCTCCAGGATCGCCCGGTGCTGGATGCAGGTGATCCGAGGGTCCTGTGGTACGTCGACGAGATCGGTGCGCACCCGGTGGAAGGCGTCCCAGAACGCCTCCAGCACCTCGCTGAGCAGCGCGTTGTCCAGTCCGCGGTAGAGCGCGGCATGGAAGGCCCGGTCGGTGTCGGCGCGGACGTCGCCCGTGGCCGACTCCTTCTCCATCCGCTCCACCAGGGTGTCCAGCTCGGCGAGGTCGGCCTCCGGTATTCGCCCGGCCAGCCGGGTGACCAGCCCGGTCTCCACCGCCTCGCGCAGCTCCAGCAGCTGGAGCAGGCTCTCCTCGCCGCGGTAGTGGCCGGCCACGGTGCGGAAGGTGAGGCCCTCGATCATCGGCGCCATCGACATCGGGCCGACATAGGTGCCGAAGCCATGGCGGATCTCCACGATGCCCATGGCCTGGAGCGCCTTCAGCGCCTCGCGCACCGAATTGCGGCTGACGCCCAGCAGCTCCATCAGCTCGGGTTCGGTCGGCAGCGGGGCGCCCGAGGGCAGCCGGCGGTCGATGATCAGCCTCTTGATCCGCTCCTGGATGTCGCGCGCCATTCCGCGACTGTGCACCGCCACCTCCCCTTTTGGCCAGCGGTGCGACGGAACGACACGACCCGATGCCCTGCCGCGGGCATGGCGCGGGCATGGCAAAGGGCCTCCCCGCCGATGGCGAGAAGGCCCCTCGTGTCACGTGCGCCGCCAGGGACTCGAACCCCGGACCCGCTGATTAAGAGTCAGCTGCTCTAACCAACTGAGCTAGCGGCGCTTGCTGACGAAGGAAACTTTACCCGATGGCAGAGGGTGCTCCGGACCACCCCCCGTCGGGCCCGCCCTAGGGTGGCCCGCATGGACATCGCAGAGCTGGCGGAGGACGCCTGGGAACTGCGCGGCGGCTCCCCCGCGGACGCCGGGCACCGTGCCGCGGGCGGTGCCGGGGCCGCCCCCGGGCGTCGGGTGCTGGGCATCGCCGGGCCGCCCGGCGCCGGGAAGTCGACCCTGGCCCGGGCGCTGGTCGCGGAGGTGAACCGGCGCCACGGCCCCGACACCGCCGGCTACCTTCCGCTCGACGGCTTCCACCTCTCCAACGCCCAGCTGGAGCGGCTGGCGCTCGCCTCCCGTAAGGGCTCCGCCCCCAGCTTCGACGTGTGGGGCTACGCCGCGCTGCTGCACCGCGTCGTCGCCGAGCCCGAGCGCGAGATCTATGTGCCGGACTACGACCGCACCCTGCATGAGCCCGTCGCCGCCCGGCACCGGCTGGCGCCCGGGGCCCCGCTGGTGATCACCGAGGGGAACTACCTCGGCTGCGACACCCCGGGCTGGCGCGACGCCCGCCGCCACCTGGCCGCGCTGTGGTACCTGGAGGCCCCGGACGAGGTCCGGCACGAGCGTCTGGTGGCCCGACAGCTGGCGGGCGGGCGCGACGCGGGGGCCGCGGCCGCCTGGGTGACGGACAACGACCACCCCAACGGAGAGCTGGTGAAGCGGAGCAGGTCCCGCTGCGACCGGGTGCTCGCACCGGTGCGGCTGCCCTAGGCGCTGGGCGCTCGGCGGGGAGTACCGCGAGGGGGCGTCGATCGTCAGCGGGCCCCGCCGGGGCCGGGCTGTCCGCCCCGTTCCGTCTCCTCCTCCGGGCGGGGCTGTCGCAGGGCGACCCGGGCGAGGGCCGCGGCCACCACCAGCGCCACCACCGCCAGCAGGGCGTAGTCCGGTACCGCGTCCCCGATCCGCCGCGCCGCGCGCTCCAGGGCGAACTCCTGGTCGGCGTCGAGGACGCCGGGGAGCGCGGAGGTGCCGTTGTAGCGGAGGAAGAGAGCGCCGATGCCGATGAAGAAGACGCCGGAGAGGAGAGAGGTGGTGTGCAGCCGGAGCCGGCCCAACGACAGCTCGCGGCCGCGCAGCCAGCGTCGCCGACCGAGCTCGAAGCGATCCCACAGCAGGGCCAGCAGGAACAGCGGCAGGGCCATCCCCAGTGCGTAGACCGCCAGCATGGAGGCCCCGTAGACCGCGTTGCCGCTGATCGCGGTCACCGTGAGCACGGCGCCCAGGATCGGCCCGGCGCAGAAGCCGGCCAGTCCGTAGACGCAGCCGAGCAGAAAGGTGGACGCGGCGGAGGCGGCCGAGCGCGGGGTGATCCGGCCCGCGGCCGCCTGGGCGCGGCGGGAGGCGAAGCCCAGCCCCAGGATCTGCGCGAGGCCGAGCGCGATCACCGTCCAGCCGCCGATGGAGATCAGCAGCTCGCGATGGCCGTTGAAGAGGCGGCTGGCGGCGCTGGAGGCCGCGCCGATCGGCACCAGCGTGGTGGCGAGCCCGAGGTAGAAGACGCCGGTACGCGCCAGCAGCCGTCCCGGTGACGAGAGGGAGTAGGCGAAGAACGCGGGCAGCAGCAGCGCGCTGCAGGGGCTGAACAGGGCGAGGGCACCGCCGAGGAAGGCGGCCAGATAGCCGATGTCCGTCACTTGCCGTCCGCCTTGGGGCCCGCGGGCCGCTCCGCGCCGCCGCCCGCCTTGGTCGCCGCCAGCGCCTCGTCGATGACCTGCTCGAACACCTCGGTGGGCTGTGCCCCGGCCACCGGCCGCCCGTTGATCAGGAAGGACGGGGTGGACTGCACGCCGATGCGGTAGCCCTCCTCCGCGTCCCGCTTGAGGGCCGCCTTGGCGTCCGAGCCCTCCATGTCCTCGGCGAAGCGGTCCAGGTCCCGCACGCCGCTCTCCTCGGCCAGGTCGATCAGCTTGTCCTTGGCGAGCGCGTCGCCCTTGCGGAGCTTGGCGAAGAGGGTGTCGTGGAACGGGCGGAAGCGGCCCTGCTGGGCGGCGGCCCAGGAGGCGCGGGCGGCCCGCTCGGAGTCCGCGCCGAAGACGGTGAAGTTGCGGAACTCGATGCGCAGCACCCCGCGGTCGACGTACTTCTGGATCAGCTTCGGTTGGGTCTCGCGGGTGAAGCGGCCGCAGTACGAGCACTGGTAGTCGGCGTACTCGACGAGCACCACGGGCGCGTCGTGGCGGCCGAGGGCCAGCTTGTCGCCGCCCTCGCGCCGCGCGGTGGCCTTGGTCAGCTGGTCGTAGAGCCGCTGCCGCTCGGGGTCGGTGGTGCGCTGTCCCGCGGGGGCGTCGGCGGCCGGTGCGGAGTCGTCGTCGCCCTGGGTGAAGGCGAGGGTGGTGGCGACGAGCGCGACGATGAGCGCGACGACGGCGCCGATCGCCGCGAGTCGCCGGGTGGTGGTGCCGCGTGCGGGCATGGAGGTGCTCCTGATGAGGTCATACGGGATCCGGGCATGCCGAGGACCGGCCGGCGCGACGGTGCCAGGGCCCGCGACGCGAGGGCGCGCACGGCACGAGGGCGCATGGCACGGGGGCGCATGGCACGAGGGCCGTGGCACCGGGACGCGTGGCGCGAGGGCGCGAGGCGCGGGGTGGCCGGTCGGGGGCGGCCTAGAGCCTGAGGACCGGGAGGAGTTCCGCGCAGCCCGTCGGGGGCAGCGGCGGTGCGCGCGGCGGCACGGCGCGCGGGGTGCGGTGCGCGGGCCCGGCGCCGTGGCCGGTGCCGGGGTGCGACAGCGGGTCGAGATGGCGCGGGCCGGAGAGCGTGGCCGACGCGCCGTCGGAGGCCGGATGTTCGCCGTTCTCGCACTGCGCGGGCGCCCGCGGCGCCAGGGCGCGGTCGGCGGTGCCCGCTCGGACGGCCGCGGCCAGGGCGGTCCCCGAGGGGTCCGCCGGGCTGGTGGCCGCGGCGGTCGCCGGGCCGGTCGGCGCCGCGGTCGCCGCGAGGGCCGGCCGGCCGGCCGAGGGGGAGGTGGTCGCGAGGGCCGTCGGCGAGACGAGACCCAAGCCGAGCACGAGCAACGCCAGCGCGAGCAGGGGTGGGAGGAGTAGCGTCGGAACGCCGGGGACACGCGCGGTCGCGCCGCGCCTCAGCGGCAGCATGCGCCTCCCCCCTCTCACTCCTTCACTCCTCCACTCAAGCGTGAGTGCTCCTCCACCCTGAGCGATCCATCGTAGACACGCTGGCAGCAAGCGGACAGCGACGCCCATCCGCAGTCGCTTTCGGTCGTCTCGCCGCCGCGCTCCGTGCCCGGTTCCGGTCCCTCCCCGGGGATACCGGCAGCTTGCTGACAGCACGTGCGCGCCGGCGCGCTCCATTCCGCGTAACCCGGCGCGAGGCTGGGGGCTTTGCCCACTCTTTGCCTTACTCCACGCGTTGACGTCGTCGCTGTGCGCGAATTACTGTCGTCACGGTTTCGATTTCTGCGGCCGACTCACGCATTCAGGCAGAAGAGAAATTCCTCGGGGAATCGTCCACCGCGCCGGGTCAGGGGAAGTCATGGCTGGTCTTCCGATGAGGCACGGGCCGGAGCGCATGCCGGGCCCGGGACCGGTGCGGGACGTTCCGGAGCGGGACGAGGTGGAGCGCGCGCTGCTCGCCGCGCGCGATCTGATCCGGTCCACCGTCGTCCGGCACCGCCACGAACTGGAACGGGCGTCCCTGGTGGGCGCGGGGCCCGCCGACGCCGTCGAACGACTGGTCCGCGGAGCGGTCCGCAGCGTCAGCGCCATCCTGTCCGGCGGCAGCGAACAGGAGGCCGCGCTGCTCACCGCGCTCGACCGGCTGGCGGCCGACGGGGGTGGGGAGCACCTCGCCGTACGGCTGCTGTGCGTGCCGCGCACGGTGGACGACAGCCGGGTCGGCTCGGCGGTGCGCGGCGGTCCGCGCCGCGAGGTGCGGGTGGCCGACGTCGAACTCCAGGAGGCGCTGCTGGTCGACGGCCGCGTCGCCTATATGGCGCCGCCGCCCGAGCGGGCACCCCGCCAGGCGTCGCTGGTGGAGGACTCCGCCACCGTGCGCGCCCTCGACCTGCTCTTCGCCGGCGCCTGGGAGAACGCGGAACCGCTCGCCGACTACCCGCGCCTGGGCGGCCGGCTCAGCCCGCAGACCGCGCGCCGGATCCTGGAGTGCCTGTGCACCGGGCACACCGACGAGGTCGCGGCCCGCGCGATGCGGGTGTCGCTGCGCACCTACCGGCGCTACGTCGCCGAGCTCATGCGCGAGCTCGGCGCGAGCTCGCGCTTCCAGGCCGGGGCGCGCGCGGTGGAACTGGGGCTGCTGCCGGGCCGCCGCTGACCCGGCGGCCGGGCGTCGACGCACGGACGGGGGACGGGATGACACGGGGATGAGGCGCATGTTGCCGGAGCCACCGGCCCGGGGTCGGGGCGGCCCCTCGCAGGGATCGCGGGGATCCGCGGGGGGACCGCTACGGGGGGCGCCAGGGGGAGTGTCCGCCGCCGTCGGGCCAGGCGGCGGCGGACGCGGCGCGCTCGGCCCGGAGGGTGGAGTCGGTCGCGGGGGATACGACGGGGCCGGCCCGGAGGGTGGAGTCGGTCGCGGGGGATGCGACAGGGCCGACGGGCGCGCGGGCGCGGGACGCGCGTCCGCCGAGCGCGGGGGCGTCGGGCCGGAGGCCCGGCCGGGCCCCCGGGGCGGTTCGGGTGGTGGTTCCGGCGGTGGCGGGGGCGCCCGCCCACACGGGCCGGATTCCCTGGAGCGGACGCTGGAGGCGGTCCGGGACCTGATCGAGTCGACGGTGGGGGAGCACCGGGACCGCCAGGCCCGCCATGCGCTGGTCGCGGGCGTCGCGGTGGCCGACGCCGCGGTGCTGGCGGCGGCCGAGCAGGTGGTCGAGGGCGCGCGCCGCGGGGTCTACGTGGTGCTGCCGGCGGCCGGCGCGCGGCTGGCCGCGGTCCACGCGGGGCTGGCGGAACTGGCCGCGCGGGTCGAGGAGCCGCGGGAGCTGCGGTTGCTCTGCGCTCGCCCGCCGGCCGGCTGGGCGCGGCGATACGGGGCGGGCCGGGTGCGGATCGCCACGGTCCCGCTGCCGACCCTGGTCGTGGCCGACGGCCGTACCGCGCTGGTCTGCCCCGCGTCGACGGACGGCGGCCGTGACGGCGGGCGGGCGGCCTCCGTCGTCGAGGACCCCTCCGTCGTGGGCGCGTTACACGCGATGCTCCGCAGCGTCTGGGGCGGTGCCACCCCCGCGGCGGGTCCGCTGGACGGCGCCGACCCGGCCCGCGCGGAGATGGTGCGGCGCGTGCTGGAGCGGCTGCGCGACGGGGTGACGGACGAGGCCGCCGCCCGCGAACTCGCGGTCTCCGTGCGGACCTACCGTCGGTACGTCACCGGCATCCTCGACCTCCTCGGCGCCGGCTCCCGCTTCCAGGCCGGGGTCCTCGCCTCCGAACTGGGCATCCTGCCCGACCGCTGACGGCGCCCCGACGGCCTCTCGGGGCGGCGGTTCGGCCCGGAGGTGCCGTTCCCGGACCGCCCGTTGTCCTCTTGCGGACAGCCTCCAGCGATCCGCTGTCGCCGCGCGAAGGGCGGCTCGTAGGGTGATGATCGCGATGCCGGGGCCGTGCGCCGGGGTGCCGGTGGCACCGCCCGTCCGCGCGAACGCGCGCCACACGCGACACCTCGCCCATCCGCGACCTTGGAGTGCCCGGCATGACGACCACCACCGCCGAACTCGCCATAGAGGGGCCGCTCGGGCCCGCTCTCGTCAAGGTCATCCGCGGCAACCCCAGCCCCGACGAACTGGCCGCTGCCACCTCGGTGTTGCTCGCCCTGGCCCGTCGCTCGGCCGCGGTGGAGCGGGGCGCGAAACAGGACAGGCGGCCCACCGACCCCGGCTGGCGGCGGGGGTTGCCGGACGGCTGCTCGCCGCGTTCCTGGATGTCCCTTCCGCGGACCCCGGTGACGCCGTAGGAATTCGTCGCGGAGCGACGGAAGGCCGCGCACCGGCTAAGCGGAACGGTGATTCCGGTAAGCGCGGAACACACCAGCCCCACCACCCAATTCGGCTTTCTCCGTCCACATTGTGAACCGGAGCGTGCTGGCGATAGGTTGCGTTCAGGCGTGCCGATGATCCGGTAACAGCCGGTAATGCAAGGGGTTTTGGGGATGACGGAGAGGCGCAGAAGAGGTGCGGCCGTGTTGACGCGCGTCGACAACGGGCCGGTACCGCAGGCGCGACACAGGCAGGCGACGCCGATCGGGTACGGCACGAATGCGCCGCATACGGGGCGAGCACGAAAGTCCCGGGGAAATCAACAGGGTGGCGCGGGGGTGTTCCGGCGCGCGGTGCTGCCTCCGCTGCTGCTCGGTTTAGCGCTGCTCATCGCCTGGGACACCGCCACCCGCACCGGTGCCGTTTCGACGTATTTCCTGCCGACCCCCTGGAGCCTGGCGCGGCACTTCACCGACGAGCTGCTCCATGGTGACCTGCCCGAGTACACCCGGGAGACGGCCTGGGAGGCGGCCGCCGGCGGCGGCATGGGCATCGGCGTCGCGCTGCCGCTCGGCTATCTCATCGCCCGCAACCGGATCGCGGCCGCCGCGCTCCAGCCGTACGTGGCCGCCACCCAGGCCATGCCCGCGGTGGCGCTGGCCCCGCTGCTCGGGCTGTGGATCGGGTACGGGCTGCTGCCGATCGCCGTGCTCTGCGCGCTGCTGGTCTTCTTCCCGATCCTGGTCAACACGGTGCTCGGGCTGCGCGCGATCGACCCGGACGTGCTGGGCGCGGCCCGGGTGGACGGCGTGGGGTGGTGGCGGATGCTCTGGCACATCGAGCTGCCGCTGGCCCTGCCGGCCATCCTCACCGGCGTCCGCAACGGGCTGACCCTGTCGATCACCGGCGCGGTGGTCGGCGAGTTCGTCATGGGCGGTGAGGGGCTCGGTCAGCTGCTGTCGGTGCAGCGCCAGGAGGCCGACACCCTGGGCCTGTTCAGCACGCTCGTCATGCTCTGCCTGCTCGCCGCCGTCGTCTACGGGGCGGTGCGCCTGGTCGAGCGGCTCGTGGAGCGCTGAGCGCGCACGCTCCGTGCCGTAGGGAACATCCACTTCATCCGTGAGTCCTTGAGGAGAATTCGTTGCTTTCCACACAGGGAACAGCCAAGCGCCCGGTCAGCAGACGCCGCGCCATCGGGGCGGCCCTGCTGTCGGTGACGGCCATCGCCGCACTGACCTCGTGCGCCGAGGAGCCGGACGGCGAGGGGGGCAAGAGCGGCGACACCGTCACCATCGGGCTCACCTACAGCCCGAACATCCAGTTCGCGCCGTTCTACGTGGCTCAGGAGAAGGGCTACTACAAGGACGCCGGCATCAAGGTGAACCTGCGCCACCACGGGGCCGCGGAAGACCTCTTCGGGGCGCTCAAGCAGGGCCGCGAGGATGTGATCTACGCGGGTGGGGACGAAATGCTCCAGGCCCGTTCCAAGGGTCTGTCGGTGGTCGACATCGCCACCGTCTACCACAAATACCCGGTCGCCCTGCTGGTCCCCGAGGACTCCGACATCCGTAAGCCGGAGGACCTCAAGGGCAAGAAACTGGGAACCCCCGGCGAATTCGGCGAGACCTATTTCGGATTGCTCGCCCTGCTCAAGGAGGCGGGGCTGGCCAAGAAGGACGCCGACGTGCAGTACATCGGCTTCACCCAGCAGGCGGCCCTGAAGGGCAAGCGGGTCGACGGCGTCATGGGCTATGTCAACAACGACGGGGTGGCCTTCAAGGAATCCGGCATTCCGGTGCGCGCCATCACCCTGGACACGGGCGAGGGGGGTGAATCCCTGGTCGGCCCGTCGCTCGGCTCCACTCAGAAGACCCTCGACAAGCGGGGCGACGAGATCCGCAAGTTCGTCGACGCCTCGCTGCGCGGCATGCGGTACACGATCGAACACCCCGAGGAGGCCGTGAAGCTCAGCAAGGGGTACATCCCGGGGCTGGGCGACTCCAAGCGCCAGGAGAACGCGCTCGCGGTCCTCAAGGCCACCGAGCCGCTGATGCGCAACCAGCAGGGCGAGATCGGCTACATCGACCCGCAGGTGTGGGGCAGGATGGCCGACTTCATGTACGAGCAGGGGCTGTTGGACAAGAAGGTGCAGCCCGAGGAGGCGTACGACAGCGACTATCTGCCCAAGTCCTGACCGGCCGGCCGGAGCCGACCGGCCGGACTCAGTCGGCGCCGCTCGCCGCCCGGCGGTGCAGGGCCGCGGCCACCGCGAAGGCCGCGCCCGCGCCGGCGGCGAGCACCGCCCAGCTGCCGCCCGCCGAGGCGTGGGCGATGACGAACAGACCCAGCGGCGGGCCGGTGGCGGTGCCCAGGTTCCAGGCGAGCGAGGCCAGCGCGCCGGCCCGGCCGGTCGCCGACTCACCCGCCCAGCGCAGCAGCAGCGGATAGAACGCCGAGGAGTAGGTGAGCTCGCCGGCGGCGAAGAGCACCGCGAAGGCCAGCAGCAGCCCGTAGCGCGCCGCGGGGCCGCCGGTGTCGCCGAGCAGCACCGCGAGCCAGCCGCAGCCGAAGGCCAGCGCCCACAGCACCGGCCCCGCCGCCAGGCTCACCGTCTCCGGCAGCCGCTCGAACCAGCGCCGGCCCAGCGGTTGCAGCGCCACCAGGGCGAAGGAGTTGGCGGCGATCACCACGCTCACCCAGCCCAGGGTCACCGCCATCCGGTCGTGCAGCAGCAGCGGCACGGTGGCCTCGATCTGGGTGAAGCCGACGATCGCGAAGAGCGCCTGGGCGAGGACGAGCAGCGCCATCGGGCGGGCGCGCAACAGCGTGCGGTACGTGGGCCCGGCGGCCGCCGGCCGCTCCGCGGCCCCCTCGTCCGCACCCGCGCCCGCACCCGTGTCCCGGCCCGTCCGCCGCGGCCGTAGCGCCCACACCACCGCGACCAGCGGCAGCGCGGCGGCCGCGTTGGCCAGGTACAGCCAGCGCAGCACGCCTGCCGGGGTGTCCGCGCCCTGGAGCGCCAGGCCGGCGACGACCGAGCCCACGCCGATACCCGCGTTGTTGACGATGTGTCGGATGGTGAAGGCGGTGCGGCGCCTGCTCTCCGGGACCGCGGCGTCGACCACGCCGACGACGGAGGCGTAGAAGAGCCCGAAGCCGACGCCGACGCAGCCGCCGGAGACCAGCACCAGCCAGATGGCGTCGGCCGGCGCCAGCAGGGCGTAGCCGACGCCCAGCGCGCCGCCGCCGGCCGCCGCGACCCGGTGCGGCCCGGCGCGGTCGGCCAGCGGGCCGCCGACCAGCGCGGCGGCGAAGCTGGCGGCGGCCATGGCGATGAAGTACCCGCCGGCGCCGCCCGAGCCCAGCCCCAGCAGTTCGCTGATGTAGATCGAGGTGAACGGGAAGCACAGGCCGTTGCCGAGGCTGGACAGCAGCAGGCAGGCCATGAGGGCGGTGAAGGGCCCGCCCAGCCGGGCGGGCCGGACCGGGGCGGTGGTCATGCGCCCGGCGCGCCCCGGAGCTTCATCAGCTTCTCGACCACCGTCAGGTCGTAGGGCGCCGGCAGCGAGACCACGACCTCCACCGCGCCGGCCGCGGCGAAGCCCTCGACCAGCCGCAGCTGGTCCGGGTTGATCATCACCGTGCGGGCCACCTCGCCCGGGTCCCGGCCGACCCGCTCGCACCAGCCGTCGAGCACCCCGCTGAGCTCCCGGAACTCGGCGACCGGGTCGGCGGAGGCCCAGCCGTACCAGTTCCACTGGTCGGCCTCGCGGGCGACCAGCTCCAGCGTCCGCTTCCGCCCGCCGCCGCCGATCAGCAGCGGCAGCTCGCCGGCCGGGCCGGGGTTGAGCCTCCCCAGCCGCTCCTTGATCGTCCGAACGGACTCCGCGAAGGCGTCCATCCGCGCGGCCGGACCCGGGAACGGCAGCCCGTACGCCGTGTGCTCGGCCTCGAACCAGCCGGCGCCGAGCCCCAGCACCAGACGGCCGCCGCTGAGCTGGTCCACGGTGCGGGCCATGTCGGCCAGCACATGCGGATTGCGGAAGGCGGTGCAGCTGACGAGCGACCCGAGGGCGGCGTGCTCGGTGTCCACCGCCATCGCCGACAGCAGCGACCAGCACTCGAAGTGGCGGCCCGCCGGGTCGCCGGTGTGCGGCAGGAAGTGGTCCCAGGTCCAGATCGAGTCCACGCCGAGCGCGTCGGCCGCGCGCCAGGCGGCGCGCAGCTCCCCGATGTCGGTGTGCTGCGGATGGAGCTGGACGCCGACGCGCGGGCCGGCGCGGTGGAGCTGTGACACGGTGGTCCTTTCGGGGCGGGACGGCGCCGCGCACCCGGGCGGGGGCGCGCCGGGGAGCGGGTCAGGGGGTGACGACGACCCGGTAGACGGGGGTCTCGGCCGTCTGCCTGAGTGCCTTCTCCACCTCGTCCAGCGGGTAGCGGGCGGTGACGAGCCGCTCCAGGCGCTCGGTCAGCGCGCCGCCGCGCAGCAGCTCCGCCGCGGTGCGCCAGTCCTCGGGCTCCTGGCTGTAGGAGCCGGTCACGGTGAGCTGGCGGCGGTGCACCTCGTAGCCGGGCAGCTCGGCGGGCGGGCCGTCCGGGGAGCCGCCGAAGAGCACGATCCGGCCGCCGTCGGCGACCGCCTCCAGCGCGGTGGCGATGGCCGGGGCGCTGGCGATGGTCACGAACACCACGTCCGCCTTCTCCAGCTCGGCGAGCCGCTCGGGCCCCACGACCGCGTCCGGCCCGGCGGGCTCGATGGCGGCGCGGCGCTGCTCGTCGCGCTCGACGACCACCACGCCGCGGGCCTGGAAGTGGCGGGCCAGGGCCAGGTGGAGGTGGCCCATGAAGCCGGCGCCGATGACGGTGACCCGGTCGCCGGGGCGGAAGGCGCCGCGCCGCAGCGAGTGGACCACGCAGGCCAGCGGCTCGCCCATGGCGGCCAGCGCCGGGTCGGCGTCACCGACGGACCAGACGTGCCCGGCCGGCACCCGGACGTACTCCGACAGTCCGGCGCCCATGGTGATCGCCCCGTCGGAGCGCACCCCGCCCTGCGGCGCGGCGCAGATCGCGGAGTCGCCCCGGCGGCAGGCGCGGCAGGCGCGGCAGCGGGTCAGCAGGTCCACGGTGACCAGCGAACCGACGGCCGGGGTGTCCTCCAGCTCGGCGGCCCGCGCCCCGACCCGCTCCACCCATCCGGACACCTCGTGCCCGGCGGCCGTGGGGTAGACGGGCATGCGACCCGCGTAGAGATTGCCCTCCATGGTGCACAGCCCGCAGGCGGCGATCCGCACGAGCACCTCCGAATCGCCCACCTCGGGCACGGGTATCTCGCCGACCTCGACCCGACCCGCCGCGGTGATGACAGCTGTGCGCATGGGAACTGCCTTCCGAATACAAGACGTTGTGTCCGGAGGCTATGACCTGCCCGGAGCGCGAGGCAAGATCCATGACCGTCGGGCCCCGAAGGGCAAGGTGGCAGGTGTACAAGGGAACTGACGGTGCGCCACCTCGGATTCCCGGGGAAGCGGCGTGTTCATCCCGCCGCGACGGCGAGACGTCCGACGGTGCCTCTCGGCGGTGCCGAGCGACCGTGACCCACGACCCGTGCGACACGAGCGCACCCGCGTGCCGGGGCCCGGGCGACTCCGTACGTCAGCCCTGGCCGCGCCCGCGGCGGAACGCGCTCCAGATCACCACGCCGCCCAGCGCGGCGACCACGCCGCCCACCACCGCCGCCACGTGCATCGCGTGCACGAAGCTCGCGTCGGCGAAGCCGGACAGATTCGGCAGGCCGAGGCGGTCGGCGAGGAGCCGGGTGGACTCGGCGGACTCACGGGCCGTGTCGGCGTAGCGGGCGGGGACGGCGTCGAGCTTCGGCGTGATCCGGTCGCGGTAGACGCCGGTGAGCACCGAGCCGAGGACGGCGACGCCGAGGACGCCGCCGATCTGGCGCATGGAGTTGTTGACGGCGGAGCCGGCGCCGGTGCGGTCGGCGGGGAGCACGGCCATGATCGCCTCGGTGGTGGGGGCGACGGCGGCGCCCATGCCCAGGCCCTGGAGGACCAGGAACACCCAGAAGAGCCCGAGCCCGCTGTGCTGGTCGAGGAAGACGTACGAGCCGAAGCCGACGGCGGCGGTGAGCATGGCGGTCGCCACCACCGGGCCCACTCCCCACCGTTTGGCCAGCGGGGCCGACAGCGGCGCGCCGAGCAGCACCCCGGCGGCGACCGGAGCCAGGGTCAGCCCACAGGTCAGCGGGGACTGGCCGTGCACACCCTGGAGGTAGAAGCTGGTGTAGTACATGGAGCCGTTGAGGCCGAAGAAGACCAGCATCACGGCGACGCTGGCGCCGGTGAAGCGGGCGTTGCGGAAGAGCCGCACATCGAAGCTGGGGTTGTCGACACGGAGCTCGACGACGACGAACAGGCCGACCAGGACCAGCCCGCCGGCGAGTGAGCCCAGGATGGCGGGGTCGCTCCAGTCGTTGCGATGGCCGCCCTCGATGATGCCCCAGACGATGGCGAACAGCCCGGCCGTGGAGAGTGCGACGCCCAGCGGGTCGAACTTCTGCCGCACCTTGGTGGCCGCGCCCGGCAGGTAGACGAACGAGCCGACCAGGCAGAGCACGACGATCGGCACGTTGATGAGGAAGACCGATCCCCACCAGAAGTGGTCCAGCAGCGCCCCGCCGAGCATGGGGCCGGCGGCGATGGCCAGCCCGCTGGATCCGGACCAGATGGCGATGGCGGTGGCGCGGTGCCGCTGGTCGAAGACGCGGGCGATGAGGGCGAGGGTGGCCGGCATGATCAGCGCGCTGCCGACGCCCATGGCGCCCCGGGCCACGATCAGTTCGGTGGCGGAGCCGGCGTACGCGGCCCAGCCGGAGGCCGCGCCGAACACCAGCATGCCGGTGAGCAGCAGGTTGCGGTGCCCGTAGCGGTCGGCGAGCACGCCACCGGTGAACAGCAGCACCGCGAAGACGAGGGTGTAGGAACTGATGCTCCACTGGAGCTGGTTGGGGCTGGCGCCGAGTCCGTCGCGGGGGTCGGCCAGTGTCTTGAGCGCGACGTTGAGAACGGTGTTGTCCAGCCAGACGGCCAGCTGGGCGAGGACGAGCACGCAGAGGGCGAGCCATTGCCGCCCGGTGGGCGGCCCGGCGGAATCGGGCGACGTGCCGGAGGGGCTGGGCGCGGAGTTGGGCGCGGTGTTCGGTGCGGCCATGTGTGCGGCGCCTTTCGGGACCGCGTGGGATACGGGTCCTGGTCGTGCGGCAAGTGGCAGGTCCGGCTTGACGGCAAGTTATCAATCGGTCGGTGTGGGGCGCAGCGTTATCAAGTCGCGGCTGCTTTCCGCTCGTTGACGGCAGACTGCCACTCGGGGCGGCGCGCCGCCGAGTGAGACTTCGCGCCACTTTGCGGAATGGGGTCTTCCCGCACGTCAGAGTGGGTAACGAGAGAAGCCGCCTCGGCGGGTTGGCGGGATTTGTCGCCCGATGTCCTCATGTCCATGCTTGCCGCATGGCTGCCTGAAGGGGGCGATTGGTATTGATCTTTCTTGCCGTGTCGCGCGCCGCCTGGCTACTGTGAAGCTGTGTGAGCACCGATCTCGGCGCCCGCGCGCCAAAGGTAACGGGGGTGCCCTTTGAGCCATTTCGGAATTCAACAAAACCGCCGAGCGCCTTTTGGTGGAGAAGTGGGCGCTGGGGACCGAGTGGACCGAGTGGATACTGAGTCGGGCACGGGTGAGGACGCGGACGGCGGTGGCCTGGAAGCGGCCCTGGGGGAGGCGCTTCGGCTGTTGGAGTCCGCGGTGCACCACCACCGGCGCTCCACGCTCGCCTATCTGACCTCCGAACTGCCCGTCGGCGGCGAGGAAGTGGCCGGCTGGGTGGCCCGGCTGGTGCTGCGCGCCGAGCGCGAGGTGGTCTGGGCGCTGCCACGGATGGCGGACGAGGCGCACGCCAAGCTGATCGCGCAGACCCTGTCCCAGCTGGCCGGCAAGGGCGTGCGGTCCCGGCTGCTGTGTCCGCCGGAGGTGATCCGCGGCCCGCTGTGGACGCGTTCGGTCGGCGCCTTAGGCGGCGCCGTGGAGGTCCGCACCTCCGCGGCGGTCCGCCAGGAGCTGGTGGTGGTCGACGGCGCCGCGGTGATCGCCCCCGATGCCGCCTCCGGTGAACGCGGCGGATCCCGCGCCTCGATGATCCAGAACTCCACCGTCGCCGACATGGTCCACCGGCTGCTCGCCGACATGTGGGACACCGCCCGCAAGCCGATGCGCCCGCTGTCCTTCGAGGGCGGCGCCCGCGGCCGCGTGCTGCACGAGGTGCTGACCCTCATGGGCGAGGGCTACAAGGACGACGCGGCCGCCCGCAAGCTCGGGCTCTCCGTCCGCACCTACCGTCGCTACGTCGCCGACATCATGCGCGACCTCCGGGTCGAGTCCCGGTTCCAGGCCGGAGTGCGCGCCGTGCGCGCGGGCCTCATGGACCGTGAATCCCCGTGACCGAAGGGCGCCGAAGCCGCCCGGCGAACAGCGAGAGTGCAGTTATGTGACATCTCGCAACGGCACTTCGCGGCCCGGTGACAGGTAGTGGACCGTGGCCTTGTGTCCCCGTTCTACGGGCCCCTAGCGTCAAGGGCGTTCAAGCGAAGCCCATGACGCAAATGGAGGTGTGCGGTATATGACCGCCCTTGCCGCAGAACGTCAGGAAACCATCAAGGAGCTCGTTTGCGACATCCTTGAGATCGAGCCGGACGAGGTCACGGAAACCAGCCTCTTCAAGGAGGACCACGACGCCGACTCGCTGCGCGCGATCGAGATCCTGGCCGCCCTGGAGAAGGAGTTCGGCGTCGTCATCGACCAGTCCGAGCTGGGCCGCATGGTGCACCTGAGCGGCGTCTACCAGGTCGTTTCCGAAGCGGCGGGCTGGTAGTCCGCTTCCGGAGCGGGCTGCGGAGGAGGCAGTTCCACGATGCATGAAGAGCCGGCCCGCAGGGTCGTCATCACGGGCCTCGGTGCGGTGTCCAGCATCGGTATCGGCGCCGCGGAGTTTCTTTCCGGACTGCGCGCCGGAAAGAGCGCGGCAAAGCCGGTCACCGCATTCGACACCACCGGGTTCGACCACGCGATAGCGTGCGAGATCCTGGATTTCGACCCCGAGCCGTGGATTAGGAATCTGGATATAGAGACCCTCGGCCGGGCGAGCCAGTTCTCGGTGACCGCGGCCCGTATGGCCGTCGCCGACGCCGGCCTTTCCGAGGAACGGCTGCGGGATTCCCCGTGCCTGGTCTCCATCGGCACCACCGACGGTGAATCGCGCGACCTGGACCACCTGGTCGAGCAGGAGGTGCGGCAGGGCCCGGAGCACATGGACGCCACCGTCGCCCGCCGGGTTCCCGCGGGCAGGCTGTCGGCGGCCATCGCGCAGGAGTTCGCGCTGCGCCGGGTGGAGGCGGTCACCCTGCCCACCGCCTGCGCGGCGGGCAACTACGCCATCGGCTACGGCTTCGACGCCATCCGCAGCGGAGACGTCGAGTTCGCCCTCTGCGGCGGCGCCGACGCGCTGTGCCGCAAGACCTTCACCGGCTTCTACCGCCTGGGCACCATCGCCCCCGAGCGCTGCCAGCCCTTCGACATCGACCGCAAGGGCATCCTCACCGGCGAGGGCGCGGGCGTGCTGCTGATGGAGTCGCTGGAGTCCGCCGTGGCGCGCGGCGCGCGGATCTACGCCGAGGTCCTCGGCTACGGACTCAACTGCGACGCCCACCACCCCGTCGCCCCCAACCAGGACAGCGTGGCCCGCTGCATGCGGCTCGCCCTGGACAACGCGGGCGTCAAGCCGGAGGAGGTCGACTTCATCTCCGCGCACGGCACCGGCACCAAGGCCAACGACGTCACCGAGGCCAGCGCCATCCGCCAGGTCTTCGGCGACCAGGCCCCGCCGCGCACCGTCTCCATCAAGTCGATGCTCGGCCACAGCATGGGGGCCGCCAGCGCGCTGGCCGCCATCGGCTGCGCGCTCGCCCTCACCGAGGGGTTCATCCCGCCGACCATCAACCACGTCCAGACCGACCCCGAGTGCGGGCTGGACTGCGTGCCCAACCGGGCGATCGAGGCGGACCTGAAGGTCGTGCAGAACAACGGCCTGGCCTTCGGCGGCAACAACGCCGTCGTGATCTTCGGCAGCTGGGACCGGCAGCGGGAAGGTGCGTCCTCATGAGCCAGTTGGTGACCGGCGCCGGTGCCGTGGTGAGCGTGGGCGACGGCGTCGAGGAGATCTTCGCCGCCCTCTGCTCCGGCACCAGCGGCCTCGCCCCGCTGCGCGGCTTCGACCGCAGCCGCTACCGGGCCCAGAACGCGTACGAGATCGACGACCGACCCGCCGGCGACGCCCCGGACGTCCCCGGCCGCGCCACCGACTGGCTGCTGCGTGCCGTCGGCCAGGCCGCGGCCCAGGCCGGGCTCGGCGAGGACCTCGGCGGGGTGCCGGTGCTCGTCGGCACCGGGCTGCGCGAGCTGCGCTCGGCCGAGCTCGGCTACCGCGACGGCGCCGCCTACGAGCAGGACCGGCTGCACTTCGGCACCGCGCTCCGCGAGCGCTTCGGCGCCGACCGCACCTACACCTTCGCCGGCGCCTGCTCCGCCTCGCTCTACGCGCTGGCCATGGGCAGCGACATGATCGCCGGCGGCGCCGCGGACACCGTGATCGTGGCGGGCGTGGACACCCTCACCGAGTCCATGTACGGGCTGCTGGACCGGGTCCACATGGACCCGCCCGAGCGCGTCCAGCCCTTCGACCGGGACCGGCGCGGGGTGCTGATGGGCGACGGGGCCGCAGCGGTGGTGCTGCGCCGCGACACCCCCGAGGAGCGGTCCGGCGCCCTGGGTCGGCTGCGCGCGGTCAGCATGAACTGCGACGCGTACCACGCCACCGCGCCCGATCCGCAGGGCATCGCCGAGGCGGTGCGCGACGCGCAGTCGCGGGCCGGGGTCAAGCCGGACGACGTCGACCTGGTGCTGCTGCACGGCACCGGCACGCTGCTCAACGACGAGGCGGAGGCCGCGGCCATCGCCCAGGTCTACGGGGCCGACGTCGGCGGGCCGCTGATGACCGCCATCAAGTCCATGACCGGCCACACCGCCGGCAGCTCCGGTCTGGTCAGCCTCATCGTCGCGCTGCGCGCCCTGGCCTCGGGCCGGGTCCCGCCCACCGTCGGCCTGGAGCAGCCGGTCGACGAGGCGGCCGACTTCCGCTTCGCCCGGGAGCCCGTGACCGCCGCCGACCTGCGCGTCGCCCAGGTCGACGCGTTCGGCTTCGGCGGTGTCAACGCGGTGGCGATCGTGGAGAGGACGGACCGGTGAGCGGCGCCCCCGAGGGACGCGCCCGCGCGCGCCGAGGCCGGCCGGTCGCCGCCGGGCGCCCGGGGACGGTGAGCGCCCCGCCCCGCCGGACCGGCGCGCAAGCGGATGAGGAGATGGGATGAGCACCGTACAGACCGTTGTGACGGGCGTCGGCCTGGCGTTGCCGGGCGGCCCCGCCGACCCGGGCGCCCTGCTGCGCGCGGTGGTGGCGGCCGGGGAGACCCCCGGCGGACCGGCCGCGGAGCCGCTCGCGCCCGTCGACCCGGCCGCGCTGATCGGCCGCAAGGGGCTGCGCTACAAGGACCGGTCGACCCAACTGGCGCTGGCCGCCGCGGCGGCCGGGCTGCGCGACGCAGGCCTGATCCCCGCCGACGGCGAGCGGCTCACCGAGCCCGCCACCTCCGTCGGCGTGGTGGCCAGCTCCAACCTCGGCAACCTGGACACGGTGTGCCAGGTGGCCGACGAGATCGCCCGGGAGTCGGTGCGGCACATCAGCCCGATGGGGCTGCCGAACGCCTCCAGCAACGTGGTGGCCTCCACCATCGCCATCCGCTTCGGCCTGCGCGGGCCCAACGTCATGCTCTGCAACGGCGCCACCTCGGGCCTCGACGCGCTGCACTGGGCCGCGAACCTGGTCGCCGCGGGCCGGCTCCGGCGGGCGCTGGTGGTCGGCGTCGAGACCCACAACGAGGTCGTGGAGAAGCTGCTCGGCCAGGGCCCCGAGGACCTCCTCGACGGCGCGGTGGCGCTGGTCCTGGAGAACGCCGCGGACGCCGAGGCCGCCCGCGCCCGCGGCGCCCGCCCGCTGGCGGCCCTCGGCGGCTACCACCGCGAGGCCGGCCTCGCGACGTGCCTCAAGGCCGTGCTGGCCGAGACCGACACCGCACCCGGCGTCTGGTTCACGCCCGAGCGGCACCCGGAGCCGGCGGCGGCACCCGACCCGGCGCTGGCCGGCGTCGCGCGCCACGACGTCTCCCGTCGCTACGGCCGCGCCTCCGGCGCCCACGGTGTGCTCCAGTGCGCCGCGGCGGTCGGCTGGCTCGGCGCGCAGGGTCCGGCCGCGCCCGGGTCCGCGCCCGCGGCGCTGCTCACCAGCGGCGACGACACCACGGACGGCGTGGCCGGACTGCTGGTCACGGCCCCGGCGGGGGAGTCGGCGTGATCGTCGGCCCGACCCAGCCCGTGGAACTGCGGCGGATGCGCCCGGCGGCGGCCGGGCGCACCCCGCTGCGGGTGCTGATGCTGCACGGGCTGGCCAGCGGGGCCTCCGTGTGGGAGCCCTTCGCGGAGCGGGCGCCGGAGGAGTGCGAGCTGTGGGCCGCCGAACTGCCCTGGCGGGGCAGCGGAGTGCCCGGCTGGGCCGAGTGCCCGGCGGCCGACTGGATCGAGCAGGCGGTGGCCGCCGTGCCCGGCGGGCCGCAGGTCGTGCTGGCCCACTCCTTCGGCGCCGGCGCGCTGCTCGCCTGGCTGGACCGGGCCCGGCCCGCGGCGGCGGCGCTGCGTGGGGTGGTGCTGGTCTCGCCGTTCTACCGGGCCGAGGCCGGCGACTTCAGCTGGGAGACCATCTCGTACTACCTCAACGACTTCTACCGCATCCTCGACGACGGCCTCCGGGTCAGCTCGGCCGGCCGGGTGGGCCCCGAGGTGCGGCACGGGATGGCGCTCAAGGTGCAGGACCGCATCGGGCCGTACGGCTGGGTGCGCTTCTTCGACACCTATCTGGGCACCCCGCGGCTGGGCACCGACCGCATGCGGATGCCGTTCCTGATCGTCGGCGGCGAGAAGGACTTCGCCGCCTTCCCGGCCGACTCCGAGGCGCTCGGCGCGGCGCTGCCGGCCGCCGAGGTGACCATCCTGCCCGGCGCCGGTCACTTCTCCATGGTCGAGCAGGCCGACGAGTTCGCCGCGGCCGCCCATGACTTCCTTCACTCGGTCTCCGTCCGGCCGCGGCCCGGAGACCCCGGCACATCGATGGAGCACACCTGATGACGCTGACCAAGTCGCTGCTGAACGAGGCGACGACGGTGCGCCTGCGGCCCCGCTACGAGGGCTCCAACATCTGCACCTGGATCGGGTTCAAGCACGTCAACTACCTCGTCGAAGAGGCGGTCCTGGTGCACTTCGCGCAGTCCGGGCTGCCGGCCCGCGCGCTGTACGAGGAGCACGGCCTGGGCCTGGACTTCACGACCATGGACACCCGCATCCTGCACGCCTTCCACCTGGACGACGAGGCCGAGGCCGAGGTGGTGCCGGTGGCCAAGGGCGGCGAGGAGGCGCTCACCTTCAAGGTGACCATCCGGGTCGAGCGGAACGGCGAGACCCTCAAGGCGGTCACCTCGAACGTGCGGCTCGCGCTGCGCGTGGACCGTTACCTGGAGGCGGCGGCCGAGGTGCCGGCGGAGCTCGCCCCGTTCGCGGTGGACCGGCTGGGCGTCGAGCTGCCCCCGGTGGCCGACCCCGGCCCGGAGTTCACCGCGGCCGCCAACGCGGCGCTCGCGGGCGGCGGCGACGAGCGGGCCGTGCTGACGGCGCTGACCACCGGCCGCAACGCCTACGCCTGGAAGTGGAACATCCCCTACCCGTACTGCCACTTCACCGAGCGGCTCCAGCTCTCCGGCTATCTGCGGCTGATGGAGGAGGCCAAGGACCGGTTCGTCGCCGACCGCGGCATCTCCATCAAGACGCTGCTGGACGACCGTCGGTGGATCCCGGTCGTGCCGCGCTCCACGGTCCGCATCGTCGACGAGGCGCTGATGGAGGAGGACCTCTACACCGTCTACACCGTGGAGGAGGTCTTCAAGGACTTCACCTACACCTCCCGGATGGACAACTACGTGATCCGCGACGGCGCGCTCCACCTGGTCCAGTCCGGCCGGATCGTGCACGGGTACGCGGTGATCGACAACCGCCGCGACTGGCGGCTGGTCTCCTTCGACGACCGGGTGCTCGACGCGATCCGCGGTCAGTGAGCGGGCGGGAGTCCCCATGAACGACGCCGATGTCGACGTGGTGGTGACCGGGCTGGGCACGGTGAGCTGCCAGGGCTCGGGCACCGCACGGCTGTGGCGCGGCATGCGCGCCGCCACCAGCGCCCCGACCCGGGTGCCCGACCCGCACGCGCGGATGCCGCACCCGCTGATGTACCTGGTGCCGGAGGCCGACCTGCCCGCCGGGCCCGCGGACCACCAGGGGCTGGAGCTGGGGCGCTGCTCGCGGCTGGCGCTGGCGGCGGCGCGGGAGGCGGTCGCCGACGCCGGTCTTGGCGGGCCGGACGGGCTCGCCGGCCCGGCCGCCGTCGACCCGTCCCGGGTCGCGGTCGTCATCGGCAGCGGCATGGGCGACGCGGAGCTGCACGAGCGGCGCCGCGCCGGCGCGGCGGCGACCGGCGACCGCTGGGCGCCGCTCTTCCCGGTGGCCTCCGCGGTCGCCGGCTGGCTGGGGGCGCGCGGGGCCGGCACCAGCGTCAGCAACGCCTGCTCGGCCGGCGGCTTCGCGCTGTCGATCGCCGCCGACCTGATCCGCTGCGGCGAGGCCGACGTGGTCGTCGCGGGCGGCGCCGACGCCTACAGCCGGGTCGGCCTGGCCGCCTTCAACGCGATGGGCGCCATCGACCCCGAGCGCTGCCGGCCGTTCGACGCGGACCGCCGGGGCGCGGTCTTCGGCGAGGGCGCGGCGGTGCTGGTCCTGGAGTCCGCGGCCCACGCGCGGCGCCGTGGGGCGCGCCGGGGGTACGCCCGGCTGGCCGGGGCGGGCTGGAGCTGCGACGCCCACCACGAGACCGCGCCGGAGCCGGAGGGCGAGCAGATCGGCCGCGCGATGCGGCGGGCGCTGGCCGAGGCCGGGGCGAAGGGCGGCGACATCGGCTGCGTGGTGCCGCACGGCACCGGGACCGAGCTCAACGACGTCGTGGAGAGCCGGGTGCTGGGCGAGGTGCTGGGCGGGGACGCGGGCGGGCCGCCGCTCTACAGCCTGAAGGCGCTGCTCGGGCACACCGGCGGCGCCGCCGCGGCGTTCGGCGCGGTCGCCGCCGCGCTGGTGCTGCACCACCGCACCGTGCCGCCCAACGTGCCGGTCGGCCGTCTCGATCCGCGCTGCCCGGTGCGGCTGCCGGCCGCGGAAGGCCGGCTGGCGGCGCCCGACGTCCTGGTCGACGCCTACGCCTTCGGGGGCAACAACGTCTCGCTGGTGTTCGGGCCGGCGCCGGAGCTCGGGGAGGCGGCCGCATGAGCGCGGGTCGGAGGGACGCCCTGGACGTGGTGGTGTCGGGCATCGGGGTGGTGTGCCCGGAAGGCCCGCCCGTCGAGGGCTGGTTCGACCATCGCACCGAACTCGGCCGGCGCGGCTACAAGTACCTGCCCGCCGCCTCCCAGTACTTCCTGGCCGCCGCCCGGCGCGCGCTGGCGCACGGCGGGGACGCCCTGGCGGCGGTCGACCCGGGCCACCGGGGCGCGGCCGTCGGCACCAACACGGCGGTGCACGCGGTGCACGAGGGGATCGACGACACCGTGCTGCGGGGGAAGCGCGGCGCCGACGACCTCTTCCCGCCCACCGCCCCGTACTTCTCGGTGAACCTCTTCAGCACCAAGCTGGCCACCGAGCACGCCGTCAAGGGCTTCAACCTCACCCTGACCACCCCCCGGGTGGCCGGCCTGGAGGCCATCGCGACCGGGATCCGCTGCCTGGCCGCCGACCGGGCCCGGGCGCTGGTCACCGGGGTCGCCGAGGCCGCCCTCGGCGACCCGGCCGCGGGGGAGGCCGCCGAGGCCGGGGCGGTGGCGCTGGTGCTGGAGCCGGCCGCCGCCGCGACGGCCCGGGGCGGCCGGGGCCACGGCCGGCTCGCGGTCCGCACCGCCTTCCTGCCGCCGGACGCCCTCGCGGCGCGCGCGGTCGCCGAGGCGCTGGGCCCGCTGGACGGCGCACCGGTCACGGCGGTGCTCGACGACTCCCCGGTGGCCGAGGCGGTCGCCGCGACCCTGGGCGCGGACGTCGAGCGGGTCCCCGCCGGCCCCGGCGCGCTGGAGCCGCTGCTGCGGATCGCCGGGGCGCTGCGCGCCGGGGCGCCGCCGTCCCTGGTCGTCACCGCGGCGGCCGAGGGACATCTCGCCGTCTGCCGGGTCACCCCGGCCGCGGACCCGCCAGCCGACGGCCGGTGAGGCGGCACGCGGGAGAAGCGACACGGCGACACGGCGACACGAGAGCGACAGGGCGACAAGGCGACGCGGCGACGAAGCGACGCGGCGGCGCGGCGGTCCGGAGACGAAGAGACGAGGAGAGAGGTCCGTGACGGAGTCACTCAAGGGTTCCTGGGCGCTGGTGCTGGGGGTCTCCAGCGGCATCGGGCTCGCCACCGCCCAGCGCCTGGCGCGCGAGGGCGTCAGCGTGCTCGGCGTCCACTTCGACCTGGGCGAGGGCCAGGAGAAGGCGGCCGTGGCCGCGGAGGAGCTGCGCGCGCTGGGCGTCGAGGCGCACTTCGTCAACGCCGACGCCGCGCAGGCCGCCACCCGCCGTGCGCTCGTGCCCCGGTTCGCCGAGCTCACCGGCGGCCGCCCGGTGCGGATCCTGCTCCACTCGCTCGCCTTCGGCACCCTGGCGCCGTACCTCCCCACCGGGGCGGGCAAGCCCGTCACCCCCCGGCAGATGAACATGACGCTGGACGTGATGGCGCACAGCCTCGTCTACTGGACCCAGGACCTGCACGCCGCCGGGCTGCTCGCCCCGGGGTCCAAGATCTACGCCCTGACCAGCGCCGGGGACACCCATGTCTCCCCGAACTACGGGGCGGTCTCCGCCGCCAAGACCGCGCTGGAGGCCCATGTCCGGCAGCTCGCCGTGGAGCTCGCCCCCAGCGGGGTGGCGGTCAACGCGCTGCGCGCCGGCGTGACCCTGACCCCGTCCCTGGAGCGCATCCCCGAGCACGGCGAGATGGTCGAGCGCGCGGCGCGCACCAACCCGCACGGCCGGCTGACCCGCCCCGACGACGTGGCCGAGGCGGTGGTGACGCTGTCCCGCACCGCGTCCTCGTGGATCACCGGCAACGTCATCGGCGTGGACGGCGGGGAGGTGCTCACCAGCTGATGGCCGAGCACCTGCTGATCGAGAGCACCGGCCCCGACGAGGGCCCCGGCTGCGAGCGCTTCGTCGGCGACGCCGCGCGGCTGGCCGCCGCCGGGGACGAGGTGGTGCTGTTCCTGGTGGAGAACGGGGTGACCGCCGCGCTGCCCGGGGCGCTGCCCCCGATGGCCGAACTGCTCCGGCACGGCGGCCGGCTCTACGTCGACGGCTACTCCCTGGGGCGGCGCGCCCTGGCCGCCGCGGACCTGCTGCCCGCGGCCCGGCTCGTGGACATGGACGAGGTGGCCGAGCGGCTGCTGACCCCCGGCATACGGGCGGTGTGGCACTGACATGGCCCACACCGCCCACGGCACCCCGCGCACCGCGGTCCTCTTCGCCCTCTTCGGCGCCCCGCACCAGAACGACATGCTGCTCAGCGCGCTGCGGCTGGCCCAGGCCGTCCTCGACCGGGGGGCCCGCGTCGCCTTCTGGACCTGCGGCGACTCCACCCATCTGACCCGCACCGGGGTGGGCGGGGAGCTGCCGCGCAACTACGCCGACTGGGACCGGGCCTACCCGTCCACGGCCCGCGTGATCGGCGATCTGATGGCCGACCACCCCGGGTTGATCGACTGGTACGTCTGCCACTTCTGCGCCGAGGCGCGCGGCGCGGCCGACCAGATCCCCGAGGTCCGCACCCGGCAGCCGTTCCTGTTCATGAACCATGTGCGGGCGGCCGACCAGGCCCTGGTCATGGGGAGGTTCTGAGATGACCGAGACCCCCGTGGACCGTCCGGCGCGGCGGCTGCTGGTGGTGGTCGAACGCGGCTACCGCGGCACGGTCGAGACCCAGTTCGCCGACGTGCTCTACGCCGTACGCGAGTTCCACCAGCGCTCCCGCGGTCTGGACCTGCTGCTGCGCGGGCTGGCCGCCGGCTACGCGGTGGAGACGGACCATGTGCCCGCCGTCCGGCTGGGCACCCGCACCCTCGACACCCTGCCCGACCCGCGCGCCTCGGTGCGCACCCTGATCGACGACGGGGTCGGCGTCCACGTCGAGGAGCCCGACCTGGCCCGGCTCGGGCGCAGCGCCGCCGACCGGCTGCTCCCCGGCGCGCGCCGGGTCGCGGCCCACGCCCTGACCGACCGCTGGAACGACTACGAGCGGGTGTGGTTCCTGTGACCGCCGCGCCCGCGCCCCACACCCCCGCAGACCCCTCAGCCACCAGTGAAGGAGCACACGCAACCATGGTTTCCGCCACCGCCACGAGCGGACCGCTCATCTCGGCATGGGCCGCCGTCTCGCCCTGGGGCCTGCGCGGGGAGGACTTCGCCTCCGGGCTGCGGTCGGGGCGGCGGGCCGACCGCCCGCTGCCCCGCGAGGAGTGGTCCGTGCCGTACGAGGCTGCCTGTCTGGTCCCGGACTTCGACATCAAGGCCGTGCTGGGGCGCAAGGGCACCCGCTCCATGGACCGGGCCACCGGTCTGGCCGTCACCGCCCTCCGGCACCTCCTCGCCGGGGGCGGAGCGGCAGCGGAGGGCGCCGACGCCGCCGAGGGCGGCCGGCTGGCCGGGGTCGGCGAGGACACCGGCCTGGCACTGGGCACCAGCACCGGCAGCGCGCAGAGCATGATGGACTTCACCCGCGACTCGCTCGTCAGCGAGCGGCCCTTCTTCGTCGACCCGGCCCGGTTCCCCAACACGGTGATGAACTGCGCGGCCGGCCAGTCCGCCATCTGGCACCGGCTCAAGGGCCCCAACACCACCATCGCCGGCGGCCGCGCCACCGGGCTGCTGGCGCTCCAGTACGCGCTGCGCCTGCAGCGCGCCGGGCGCGCCGGCAGCGTGCTGTGCGGCGCCGTGGAGGAGTTCTCCGCCGCCCGCGCCTGGCTGGAGTGGCACACCCGCGAGGCGGCCGCCGACGGCGCCGCGACGGACGGCGGGACGCTCGGCGAGGGCGCGGCGGTGTGGCTGCTGGAGCCCGCCGAGACCGCGGCCGGGAACGGGCGACGCGGGCTGGCCGAGGTCGCCGGCCTCGAGTTCGGCTTCGCCGCCGAGGCCGAGCAGGCCCGCGGTGTGCTCACGGACACCGTGCGTCGGCTCCTGGAGCGCACCGGCACGGCCCCGGGCGACGTGGGGCTGGTCGCGGACTCCCAGGCGCCGGGCGCCCTCGGGACGGCCGAACGCGCCGCCCTGGACGAGGTGTTCGCCGGCGCGGCCCCGCGCCGGCTGGCCTGCGCCGACTCGATCGGCGACACCTACGCGGCCTCGGCGGCCTTCCAGGTCGCCGCGGTGCTGGCGCTGGCGGAGACCGGGGAGACGGCGGCCGGGACGGTCGCCCTGGTCACCTCGGTCGACCGGGACGGCGTGGTCGGCGCGGCGCTGCTGCGCACCCGCTGACCGGGACGACCGGCGGACGAGGACACGGACAGGAGACGAGCGAGATGACGACGGCAGTGCGGGACGAGACGCGGGACGGCCGGGCGGGCGGCCCCCGCACGGCGCTGGTCTTCCCCGGCCAGGGCGCCCAGAAGCAGGGCATGGGCGCCGTCTGGCGGGACAGCGCCGCCTGGCCGGTGGTGGCCGAGATCTCCGAGTACATCGGGATGGACGTCGAGGACCTGATCCTCCGGGCCGACGACGCGACGCTCAGGCGCACCGACCTGGCGCAGATCGCGGTGTTCAGCACCGAGGTGCTGGCCTACCGGGAGGCGGCCGCCGCCGGGGCGCTGGGCCGGGTGGTGGCCTGCGCCGGACACAGCCTGGGGGAGTACACCGCCCTGCACGCCGCCGGGGTGCTGTCGCTCGCCGACACGGCCCGGCTGATCGCCGCCCGCGGCCGGGCGATGCGCGAGGCAGCGGAGACCGCCCCCGGCACCATGGCGGCGATCGTCAAGCTGACCACCCCGGTGGTGGAGGAGCTGACGGAGGCGGCGCGCGCGACCGGGCAGCGGGTCTGGGTGGCCAATGTCAACGCGCCCGGCGCGGTGGTGGTCTCCGGTACGGCGGAGGGGGTGGCGGCCCTGGAGGAGCCGGCCCGCGAGGCCGGCGGCAAGCTGATCCGGATCGCCGTCGGCGGGGCCTTCCACAGCCCGCTGATGGCACCGGCCGCCGACGCGCTGGGCATCGCCCTGGAGACGGCGGACTTCGCCCCCGGGACGGTCCCCGTGGTCGCCAACGTGGACGCCCGCCCGCACCCCGGATCCGAGGCGTGGCGGGAGCGCGAACTGCGCCAGCTCACCAGCCCGGTGCGCTGGGAGGAGAGCGTGCGCACCCTCGCCGAGGAGCTCGGCTGCACCCGCTTCCTGGAGCTGGGACCGGGGCGTCAGCTCATCGGGATGATCCGGCGGATCGCGACCGACGTGGAGAGGGTCGCCGTCGACAAACCCGAAGTGCTGACCGCGATATGACCTCGCGTCGGGGGCTGGCACGATAGGCGGCGTCACCATCCCCCGATTCTGATGAGGAGTCACTCCCCGTGAATGACACCGCCGTTATCGACATGGAAGACCTGCGGGCCACCGTCGCCGAGGTGCTGGACATCGACGAGGACCTGCTGACCGACGAGGCGCATTTCACCGAGGACCTGGACGTCGACTCGCTGATGGCGCTCGGCGTCATGGTCGTCCTGGAGAAGAAGTACGAGGTCAAGCTCCGGGAAGAGGAGCTCAAGGACATCACCAGCCTGCGCCGGGTGCACGACCTGCTCGCAGAGAAAATAAGGAAGTAGAAGAGAAGGAAGATGCCGACCCTCAGCAGTGTCACCCCGGTCGACGGCACGCCGGAGATTCTCGAGTCCGGGGCGGGCGACGGCGCCCGCGCCCGGACCCGGGTCACCGTCACGGAAGACAGCGAAAAGGTGTTCGTCGGCCATTACCCGGGATTTCCGATATTCCCGGGTGTGTGCATCGTCGAGTATGTGCACCGCAGTGCGCTGGCCACCTTCCCCGAGCCGGGCGAAGCCTGGTCCCTGGCGGCCGTCGAGTCGACCCGGTTCCTCAGCCCGGTCTTCCCCGGCGACACCCTCACCACCGAGATCACCTGGACCCGGCGCGGGGACGGCTGGCGCTGCCAGGCCGTCGCCGGCACCGAGCGCGGCCCGTCCGCCAAGGTCCGGCTGCGCTACGCGACCGAGCCGGCGGCCTGGACGGGGGAGCCCCCGGTGAGTCCGCCGGCCGCGGAGACGGCCGCCGCCCCGCTCACCACCGAGGCGATCAAGCGGATCCTGCCGCACCGCTACCCGATGCTGCTGGTGGACCGGGTCGAGGCGCTGGTGCCCGGCGAGCGGCTGACCGCCGTGAAGTCCGTCAGCTGCAACGAGCCCTGGTACCAGGCGCTGCCGGACAAGGCGGCCGCCACGGACTACCACTACCCCGAGACCCTGCTGGTCGAGTCCTGGTGCCAGTCGGCGGGGGTGCTGGTCGCCCACGACACGCCCAACCCCGATGTGCTGGCCGGACAGGTCATGCTCTTCGGCGCCATCTCCGACGTCGCCTATCTGCGCCCGGTGCGCCCCGGCGACGTGGTCGAACACCGGGTCCGGCTGGTGCGCGCGCTGCGCGACACCATGTTCGTCGAGGGGGAGAGTCTGGTCGCGGGCGAGCCCGTGATGAGGGTCGGCTCGGTGGTGATGGCGATGCGCCCCGCCGAGGAGCTGACCGGCCGCCCGACGGCGTGACCGTCCCCTGGCCTCCCTCCCGTGACTCCCCTATCCGCACGTCCGCAAGCGATGTCCAGCGTCAAGCGATCGACAGGAGCACCAGAAGTGTCCGCAGCATCCGCACCGTCCGCCGCTGAGAAGGCCGTCGAGAGGAAGGTCGCCCTGGTCTCGGGCGGCTCACGGGGGATCGGCCGGGCCGCCGCGCTGCGGCTCGCCCGTGACGGCTTCGACGTGGCGTTCTGCTACCAGTCCAACCCGGACGCCGCCCGAGCCCTGGAGAAGGAGGCCGAGGAGGAGGGCCTGCGGATCGTCGGCAGGCAGGCCGACGTCTCCGACGCGACCTCGGTACGGGAGTTCGTCGCCTGGACCGAGGAGCGGCTGGGCGCCGTCGAGGTGGTCGTCACCTCGGCCGGCATCACCCGGGACAACCCGCTCCTGCTGATGAAGGACGAGGACTGGCACCGGGTCGTCGACGTCAATCTCAACGGCACCTACAACGTGTGCCGCGCGGTGGTCTTCGAAATGATGAAGCGCAAGTCCGGCTGCATCATCAACATATCCTCCGTGGCGGGTGTCTACGGCAATGCCACCCAGACCAACTACGCGGCCACCAAGGCGGGAATCATCGGCTTCACCAAGTCGCTCGCCAAGGAGGGCGGCCGGTACAACATCCGGGTCAATGCCATCGCGCCGGGATTCATCGACACCGATATGACCTCGGTCCTGACCGACTCGCTCAGGACCGAGGCGGTCAAGGGCATTCCGCTGCGTCGCTTCGGCACCGCGGACGAGGTCGCGGACGGGGTGTCGTACCTGGTCCGGGCGGGGTACGTGACGGGCAGCGTGTTGCAGATCGACGGCGGCATCATCCTCTGAGCACCCCGGGCCGCGGCGGCCGGCCACGACGTTCGGAAAGACGTTCGGAAAGACTTTCGCAAAACTCTCGCAAAGAGGGGATGACGGCCATGGCGCGCAGAAAGCGCAGCACGCATCCGGTCTTCTATTTCAATTTCCGCAGCCCGTACGCATGGCTCGCCTATCATGATCTGATGGAACGTTATCCCGACGTCGCACGGGTGCTCGAATGGCGCCCGTGGTGGGAGCCGGACGCGGCCAACGAGCGCCGGCTGAACGAGGCCGGCGGTACGTTCTCCTACGTCGCGATGTCCAAGGAGAAGCACCTCTACATCCTCCAGGACGTGCGCCGGCTGACCCGCGACCGCGGCCTGTCGGTGACCTGGCCGGTGGACCGGGACCCGGTCTGGGAGGTGCCGCACCTGCCGTACTTCGTCGCCCGGGAGCTGGGTCGGGCCCCGGAGTACGTCAGCGCCGTCTACGAGGCCCGCTGGCATCGCGGCATGGACATCTGCGACCCGGCGACCATCGCCGTGCTCGCGGCGGAGCTCGGGCTTCCGGTGGACCGGATGACCGGCGCCGCCACCGATCCGGGGCTGCGCGAGAAGGAGGCGCACGAGGCGCTGCTGGCGTTGAGCGACGCCGGCGCCTTCGGGCCGCCGTTCTTCACCCACGGCTTCGACAAGTTCTGGGGGGTGGACCGGCTTCCGGCGTTCGTGGAGTCGGTCCGCGCGTCGCTCGACGGCGCGCCCGCCGACGCCGCTCCCGCCGCGTCCGGCGCCCCCGCGGAAGTACTGCCCGAGGCGGACTTCACGGCGGCCCTGGCGGGTGATCAGGGCCACCCCGGTGGCTGCGGCTGACCATCTCGGCGACCGTCCGCGCCGAGCGGTGCGAGACTGCCTGTGAGTCCTGACGGACCCCCACTGCCACCAGGAGGAAGCGCAGATGCCCGAGTCGAGGATTCCGGCCCGTCGGGACCGGCATGCCACGCTCAGGAGCCGGGCGCTGTCGGCGGCGGCGCTGCCGATAGCGCCGTTGTACGGCGCGGCGCTGGCGTATCGCGCCTTCCATCCCCGGCGCCGGGTGGTACCGGCCGAGGCCGGCCACCCCCGGGACCACGGCCTGCCGTGCACCGAGGTGAAGGTGCCGTTCCGCGCCGGGAGGTATGTCCACGCCTGGCTGTGCCCGGGCTCGCCGGAGCGGGTGGTGGTGCTCGGGCACGGGATGGGCGCCAGCAAGGTGCGCAGTCTCGAACATGCGAAGTTCCTGCACGAGGCCGGCTACACCGTCTGTCTGTTCGATCACCGCAACCACGGGGCCAGCAGTCAGGACGCGTCCTGGCGCGGCCTCGGCGACCGCTTCGCCAGCGACATCACCGCCGTGGTCGGGCACCTGCGCAGGGTGCGCGGCTACGGCGATGCGCGCTTCGCCATATACGGCTTCTCCTTCTCCTGCTTCTCGTCCATGTGGGCGCTCACCCACTCGGGCTTCGAGGTGGACGCGATGGTCTGCGACAGCGGCCCCGGGCACGATGTGCCGCCGCTGTTCCGGAAGTTCCTCGAGGCCGACGAGCTGCCGATGCCGGGGCCGCTGGGTGGCGAGCCCTCGCGGGCGGTGGTCACCGGAGTGCTGTGCGCCCTGGGCACGGCGATGATCCGGGCCCAGTGGCCGCCGCCGGTCACCGGCAAGTTCGCACGGATCCCCCTGCTGTTCATGTCCGGTGAGCGGGACGCCATCGTGCCGCCCTCCTCCGTCGATGCGCTGGCCGAGCGGTTTCCGCAGGCCGAGACCCATGTGCTGCCGGGGGCCGAGCACCTCCTGGGGCTGCGCGCCGATCCCGAGACTTACGCGAATGTCGTCCTCGACTTCCTCAAACGGGCCCTCGGCTAGCACGACAATGCAACTGTCCGTCCTCGGTGGACGGGGTTCTTCAGGAAAAGGGAAGAGAGAGCATGCGCAAGGTGCTCATCGCCAACCGTGGCGAAATCGCTGTCCGCGTTGCCCGTGCCTGTCGGGATGCCGGGATCGCGAGCGTAGCTGTGTACGCCGAGCCGGACCGGGACGCGGTGCATGTGCGTGCGGCTGACGAGGCCTACGCGCTGGGCGGTGACACTCCGGCGGCCAGTTATCTGGATATGGCCAAGGTGTTGGCCGCGGCGGCGGAGTCGGGTGCGGACGCGGTGCATCCGGGGTACGGGTTCCTGTCTGAGAACGCGGAGTTCGCGCAGGCTGTGATCGATGCGGGGTTGACCTGGATCGGTCCGCCGCCGCAGGCGATCCGGGATCTGGGTGACAAGGTCGCCGCTCGTCATATCGCTCAGCGTGCGGGTGCTCCGTTGGTCGCGGGTACTCCTGACCCGGTCTCGGGTGCGGAGGAGGTCGTGGCGTTCGCGCGGGAGCATGGGCTGCCGATCGCGATCAAGGCTGCTTTCGGTGGTGGTGGGCGTGGTCTGAAGGTCGCCCGCACGCTGGAGGAGGTGCCGGAGCTGTATGAGTCCGCGGTGCGGGAGGCGGTGGCCGCCTTCGGTCGGGGTGAGTGCTTCGTGGAGCGCTACCTGGACAAGCCGCGGCATGTGGAGACGCAGTGTCTGGCCGACCGGCATGGCAACGTGGTGGTGGTCTCCACCCGTGACTGCTCGCTTCAGCGGCGTCATCAGAAGCTGGTGGAGGAGGCCCCGGCTCCGTTCCTCACCCCGGAGCAGAACGCGCAGTTGTACGCGGCGTCCAAGGCCATCTTGAAGGAGGCCGGTTATGTGGGTGCCGGCACGGTGGAGTTCCTGGTCGGCAGCGATGGCACGATCTCGTTCCTGGAGGTGAACACCCGGCTTCAGGTGGAGCACCCGGTGACCGAGGAGGTCACGGGGATCGATCTGGTGCGGGAGATGTTCCGGATCGCCGATGGTGAGGAGCTCGGTTACGGGGACCCTGCGGTGCGGGGGCACTCGTTCGAGTTCCGGATCAACGGTGAGGACCCGGGTCGTAACTTCCTGCCCGCTCCGGGCACGGTCACGCTGTTCGCCCCGCCGTCGGGTCCGGGTGTGCGGTTGGACGCGGGTGTGGAGTCCGGGTCGGTGATCGGTCCGGCGTGGGACTCGCTGCTGGCCAAGTTGATCGTGACCGGTGCGACCCGTGAGCAGGCGTTGCAGCGGGCGGCGCGGGCTCTGGCGGAGTTCAGGGTGGAGGGGATGGCGACCGCGATCCCGTTCCACCGGGCCGTGGTCACCGACCCGGCGTTCACCTCCGATCCGTTCACGGTGCACACGCGGTGGATCGAGACGGAGTTCGTCAACACCATCCCCGCCTACACGCCCACCGGTGTGGAGGAGGTTGAGGCGGAGTCCCGCGAGACCGTGGTGGTCGAGGTCGGGGGTAAGCGGCTGGAGGTGTCCCTGCCCGCGTCTCTCGGTGTGGCGACCGCGGCCGCCGGAGGTGGGGGTGCGCGTAAGCCGAAGCGGAAGGCGGCTCGTAAGTCGGGTTCGGCGGCTTCGGGTGACGCGTTGGCGTCGCCGATGCAGGGCACGATCGTGAAGGTGGCGGTCGAGGAGGGTCAGCAGGTCGCCGAGGGCGAGCTGATCGTGGTCCTGGAGGCGATGAAGATGGAGCAGCCGCTGAACGCGCACCGCGCGGGCACGGTCAAGGGACTGGCCGCCGAGGTCGGCGCGTCCATCACCTCCGGCGCCGTCATCTGCGAGATCAAGGACTGAGACGCCCACCGCGCGGACGCCGCGAGGCGACGTCGCCCGAGGACGGCCCCGTGACCGCGGGCGCCGTCCTCGCCCGCGCGTACGGGCGCCTTCGGTCGCCTCGATCCACCGGCGCCGCGCGCGGAGTCACGCTCCGGCTCAGTGCCGCAGCCGGCCGCTCAGGACCTTGATCAGCTCGGTGGCGGAGACGGCGTGGCCGCGCATGGACGGGTGCAGCATGTCCCGGCTGAACAGGTCGCGTTGCTCGCGCGCCGGATGGGTCCACTTGTCGATGAACAGCGCGCCGTGGCGGTGGGCCACCGCCTCCGCGGCCTCGTTGAACGCCATCATCCGATCGTGCAGCACCGCGAGCCGCGGAAAGGCCAGGGTGAGGTCGATCAGGCCGGCCATGACGACGTCGGCGCCCACGTCGCGCAGCGCGACGATCATTCCCTCCAGGGTGCCGGCGACGACGACGGCGTCGAAGTCGTGGCCGAGCAGGTCGTTGCCGCCGCAGTGCAGCACGGCCAGGTCGGGCCCGAAGTCCAGCGCGGGGGCGAGCTGGGTGTCCCGCACCCGTCCCGCGCTGAGGTTGCGCTGCCCCAGGTTGAGGTAGGCCAGGTCCGGCTGCTGCCGGCGCAGCGCCTCCGCGGTGCGGTCCGCCCAGGACAGGCTGCGGTAGCCGGGCACGGGATCGCCGAGCCCCTCGGCGTGGCTGTCGCCCATCACCACGAACCGGCGCCAGGGGGCGCCGCTCAGGAGCTTGTCGATCTCGCTGTCGCTGAGGCAGTGCGGGTCCTTGGCCTCGCTCATCGGCTCGCTCCTTCCGCGGTCACCATGCCGACGCCGTCGATCCGTCGGCGGGCATGCGGTCCGGTGCAGTATGCCCCTTCGGCGGGGTGGTCCTGGACGCTCGACCCGTCGTTCACTCCGATGCGCGGATGCGTGTTGACCTGCGTCACGAGCTGGCACCTCCTGTGGGCGGGGCCGTGGGGGGCGGGCCGGGCAGCCCCGCGAGCCTGGTCCGGTCGGTCTTGCCGCGCGCCGTGGACGGCAGGCCGTCACAGATCAGGACGCGGTCGGGAAACATCCGCCGGGGCAGGGCATGCGCCATCGCCCGGTTGACGCTCCCCCTATGAAGACCGGACGCCACGACATACGCCCACAGTTCCCCGACATGTCCGGGACATGTCTTGGCGACCACGGCGGCCGCCGTCACCCCCTCCACCTCGAGCAGCACGCTCTCGATCTCCCGCAGTTCGATCCGCACCCCGCGCCGCTTGACCTGGTGGTCCCGTCGGCCGTGCAGTTCCAGCCGGCCGTCGGCGGCCAGCCGGCCCAGGTCCCCGGTGGCGTAGGCGCGGCGCACCGTGCCGTCACGGAACCGCACCGGGCGCGTCGGATCGGTCAGCCGCCCGCCGTCGGCCAGATAGCCGAGGAAGACGGTCTCGCCCGCGACCCGCACCTCCCCCTCGCCGTCGGTCCACCCTCCGTCGGCGTCGGTCACCTCGATGTGGTCGCCGGGCAGGGCCCGTCCGGCGGAGAGCCCGTCCGCGGCCGTCCAGCCGGGCGGCAGCGGCTCGTAGGTGCAGACGTTGGTCTCGGTCGGCCCGTAGAGGTTGTAGAACCGCACCCGGGGGAAGCACCGCACGTAGTCCTCCAGGAGGTGCGGGGGGAACGGTTCTCCGGCGAAGGCGGCGAGGCGCAGCGCCGGCGGCGGGGCCTTCGCGATCCCGCCGCCGAGCAGCAGCAGTCGGTAGAAGGTCGGCACGGCGTAGAAGACCGAGATCTCCTCCCGCCCCAGCCAGCCCACCACGTCGCGCGGGAAGAGCCGCAGCACCTCCGGCAGCAGATGGACGCAGGCGCCGGCGAGCGCGGACGAGAACAGGTCGAAGGTGCTGAGGTCGAAGGTGAGCGGGGACTGCGAGCCGACCCGGTCGGTGGCGTCGAGGCGGAACTCGGCGGCCGCCCAGCGCGCGAAGTGCAGCACGTTCCGGTGGCTCAGCAGCACCCCCTTGGGCCAGCCGGTGCTCCCGGAGGTGAACAGCACATAGCCGCCCGCGCCCTCGGTCGGGTCGCCCGGGTCGGGGGCGGTGGCGGGGAGCGGCACCAGCGACAGCCCGTGCGGCAGTCCCCGGACGCCCTCGGCGGGGTCCCCCGCGAGCCGGCGCGCCGCCGGCTCGGCGTCCGCCGTGGTGAGCAGCGTCCGCAGCCCCGCCCCGTGCACCATGCGCGCGGTGCGGGACCGGGGCTCCGCGGGGTCCAGCGGGGCCACCACGGCACCCGCGCGCAGCGCCGCGTAGAGGGCGGTCACGGCCGTCACGCCCTTGGGCGCGTGGACGCCGACGCGGTCGCCGGGGCGCACGCCGTGTGCGGCGAGCCGGGCCGCCACCTCGTCGACCCGTCCGTCGAGTTCGGCGTAGCTCAGCACCAGCCCGTCGGCGGCGAGGGCGGGGCGGTCCGGGTGCCGGCGGGCGGCGGCGGCCAGCGGCTGGTCCAAGCGGTCCGCGACGTCGGGCAGGCCGGGATCACCGGGGGTGCCGCGGTCGCCGGGGGTGTCGGAGGCGTCGGGGCGCGACGACGGCCCCGGCGAGGGGCCGGTCACGGGCGCGCGCCCCGGGCGTCCCCCGCGGGGGCGTCGAGTCCGGTCAGGAAGTCGACCAGCGCGGCGCGGGACTCCAGACGGGCGCTGTGCAGCAGCAGATGGTCGCCGTGGGGGAGGTCCACCCGGCGCACCGGGCCGGCCAGCCCGCGCTCGATCGCCGCGACCTGGGCGGGGGTGGCGAACTCGTCGGCGGTGCCGCCCACCACCAGCGTGGGCGCGGTGACCCGGGCCAGCCGGTCCTCGATGCTCCAGCCGCGGAAGGTCGGCGACAGCCAGACGTCGCTCCAGCCGTGGAGCGCCGCGTCGGGGTCCTCGTGGAACATCGCGACCTTCCGCCGCAGCAGGACCGCGTCGCCGTCGGCCCCCGGCGCCCGCGCGGCGCCCGACGCGTACGCCGCCGCCCCCGACTCGTACGCCTCGCGCACCGCGCGGATGGCGCGGAGCGTGCGGTCCTCCACGAAGACCAGCGGTCCCAGCAGCGCCAGCGCGGTGACCGGGCGGCGGCCCCGAGCGGCGTGCAGCAGCGCGATGGCGGCGCCGTCGCTGTGTCCGACCAGGACCGGGGCGCGCACCCCCAGCCGGTCCAGCACCTCGGGCAGCACCTCGTGCGCCTCGCGTTCCATGTAGTCGGCGGGGCGGGGCAGTTCGGTCGGCGCGGAGCGGCCGTAGCCGTGTCGGGTGTAGACCAGCGCCGGGCGCCCGGTGGCCTCGGCGACCGCGTACGGGAAGCGGCGCCAGGTGGAGACACAGCCCAGGCCGTGGTGGAGGTAGACCAGCGGGGCGAGATCCGAACGGCCGTCGATCCACACGTATTCGAGCGCCCCGTGGGTGGTGTGGAGCACAGGCATCGCGGTATCAGCCCAGCGTCAGATGGCGGAGGGTAACGAGGGGTCGGCCGCTGGCGGCGACGGTGTCGCCGGCGGGGGTGCGGACGGCCACGGCGGCATGGTAGCCGGGCGGCGCCGCCACGTCGACGAGCGCCCAGCCCGCCGGGACCGGGGAGCCGGCGGGCGCCAACCCCTCGGCCAGGCCCACGTGATGGGTGCGGATGCCGCCGGGCAGCCCGGTGCCGATGCCCTTCAGATACGCCTCCTTCCGCACCCAGCAACTCAGGAACGCCTCGTCGCGCAGCGACTCGGGCAGCGCCGCGATCGCGGCCCGCTCGTCCGGGTGCAGCGCGCGGGTGAGGTCCACCCCGCTGCGGCGCGCCCGCGCGGACTCGATGTCGGCGCCCACGACGCTCCGTGCCACCGCGACCATGGCGGCGTCCTCGGAGTGCGACAGCGAGAAGTGGAGTCCGGTGTGCTCCGCCAACGCCGGGCGCCCGTGCGGCTTCTCGCAGTCCGGCATGCCGCAGAGCTCGCGGGTCAGGGCGACCGCGGCCGGGTCCACGCCCAGATAGCCGCCGAGCAGCGTCCGCAGCCCGACGTGGGAGGTGACATAGCGCTCGCGCAGCCCGGCGTCCTTGAACCGCGCCGCGCGCCGGGCCTCTTCGGCGTCCAGCATCCCGTCCGCCACCGCCGCCGGGGCGAGGTTGGCCGACAACGACAGCAGCCAGACCGCGACACGGCCGGGGCCGGGAAGGTCCTCGGGGCTGGGGGGCGGGGCCGCGGGCCCCCAGGGTTCGACGGACGCGGTGGCGGCCCGGGGCGCGTCGCCCGTCCCCGCCGCACGCGCCGGATATGCCGTGCCGGCCGTGCTGTTGAGCATGATCCCCGCTACCCCCGCGTCCCTGCGTCACGCGACTGCCGTGCGCTCACGCACCTGTTCGCGCCCCCACGGGTGAGCCTAGAACGCCCCGGGGGTGATCTTCGAGCGGTTGCGACGACAGGAACCTGACGCGGACGTGGACCGGTGCCGGGGCGGCGGCGGTACGCGGGCCAGTTGTTGCCAGCCGCGGCGAAACCTGGCGCACGGCCGCGATGTGTGCTGCGCTTTCAGCGTGCTCCTGAACTGGCTCGAAGATCCGTCACCGACCCGGGGAATCCGCTTCGCCGCCCCCGGCCAGGGCTGGCTGTTCCGCTCCTACGCGGACCTCGCCGCCGAATCCCTGGCCGTCGCGGCCGCCCTGCGCGACCACCTCGGCCCGCCGCCCGCGGCCGGGGTGGTGAACCTGCTGACCGCGGACCCGCGGCGGTTCGTCACCGGCTTCTTCGGTGTGCTGCTCGCCGGGTGTACCCCGTCGCCGATCGCCCCGGCCACCGCCTTCCGGGACCGCTCCGGACACCCGGACCATGTGACCGGCATCCTGCGCACGGCCCGGCCGGTCGCGGTGCTGACGGACGAGAAGGCGTACGCCACCGCCGCGGCCGCCGCCACCGCCGCCGGGCTGGCCGGCCGGGTCCTGACCCATCCGGTGGGCGACGCGGGCGCGGTGCCGGAGCCCGCGCGGGGCACCGGCGGGCCGGTCGGCCCCGGGGCGCACCGTGCCGCCCCGCCGCGGGACGCGTTGCTCCAGTTCACGTCCGGCTCCAGCGGCAACCCCAAGGGCGTCCGGGTCTCCTGGGAGAACCTGCGGGCCAATGTGGCGGCCATCAGGCGCTGGTTGGACTGGAGCGACCAGGACGCCTTCGCCAGCTGGCTGCCGCTCCACCACGACATGGGCCTGATCGGGGCGATGATCACCCCGGTGGTCTCCGGGACCGACCTGTGGCTGATGACCCCGGAGCAGTTCCTCCGCTCGCCGCGCCGCTGGTTGGAGTGCTTCGGCGCGCACGGCGCCACCCTCACCACCGCTCCCGGCTTCGGCTACGGCTACGCCGCGCGGCGCGTCACCCCGGAGGAGATCGCCGACCTCGACTTCGGCGGCTGGCGGGTGGCGATCCTCGGTGCCGAGCGCATCGATCCGGCCGCGGCCGCCGACTTCACCGCGCTCACCGCCCCGCGCGGCTTCCGGCACACCAGTCTGGTCCCGGCCTACGGGCTGGCCGAGGCGACCCTCGCCGCGACCGGCACCACCCCCGGTACTCCCGCGCCGCTGATCGACGTCGGCCCCCGGCCGCCGCGCGTGGGCGACCCGGTCGAGGTGCTCGGGCGCGGGGTGCTGGGCGTGGACCGGGCCGGCGGCGCCGGCTGGCTCACCGGCTGCGGGGCGCCGGTGCCCGGGCTCACGGTCCGCGTCGTCGACGAGGACGGCGCGGCCCTGCCGGACGGCCGCTTCGGCGAGATCGAGTTGCGCGGTGACTCCGTGGCGCGCGGGCACGTCACCGCGGACGGGCTGCCCCCGGCCGCGCCCGGCGCCACCGCCTTCGTGCCGGACCCGGTCGACGGCGCCCCCGACGTGCTGCGCACCGGCGACTGCGGGCTGCTGCTGGACGGGCAGTTGTACGTCCTGGGCCGCATCGGGGACAGCCTCAAGGTGCGCGGTCGCAGCCTGTACGCGGAGGACCTGGAGGCGGAGCTGGCGTCCGCCTTCGGCCCCCGGGCGGGCCGCTGCACCGCCGTCCTCGGCGCCGCCTCCGGCCAGGACCTCGCCCTGGTGCTCCTGGAGGGGCCGCCGGCGGACGCCGCGGACGACCCCGACCTGGTGCGGGAGGTGCTGGCCAAGGTGCGGGCCGTGACCTCAGAGCGGGTCCGCACGGTGGTGCTCCGCGGCGGTCGCGGCAGCGTCCCGCGCACCTCCAGCGGCAAGCCCCGCCGCCGTGCGGTGTGGGACCGCCTGGTCGACAGCGCGGGCGGCTCCGACGACTGGGAGCTGATCGGCGATTCGGGCCCGCCCGGCGACGACGGGACCCCGGTTCGCCCCTGGGTGCGACAGCGGGGCGAGGCCGCCCGCGCGGAGCCGTCGCCCGACGCGCCCACGCAGCCGTCGCCTGACGTCCCCGCCGGTGCCGTCGCCCGCGCGGAGCCGTCGCACGCCGACGCCCCGGTCCCGGCCGCCCGCGCGGAGCACACCGAAGCGCCCGGCGCGGACCGGGCGGGAGCCCGCCGTACCGAGCGGGGAGAAACACCCCGGACCGAGCACGCGGAGGCGCCCCGCGCGGAGCGTGCGGACAGGCCGGGGGCGGAGCCTCTCGACGCGTCGGAGGAACCCGCCGGGCGGCGGCCCGCGCGGCTGCCCACCTCCCGCGAGCTCTACGACCGCTGGGAGCGCCAGCAGTGGAGCGTGCGGGAGGTGGCGGTGGAGCGGGACGCCGAGACCTGGGGCGGGCTGCGGCCCTTCGCCCGCCAGGAGCTGCTCTCCGCGCTGGCCGAGCTCGAGGTCGGCGAGGTGTGTGTGACCCAGACGCTGAGCTCGCTGGTCGACGGGGCGCCCACCGAGGACGACCGGATCTACCTGTGCACCCAACTCGCCGACGAGGGGCGCCATGTGCGCTTCTTCCAGGACTACCTGGAGTGTGCGGCCGGCGTGGACCTGGCCGCGCCCGCGGACGGCGGGGCCCTGGAGCTGGCGGCGGCGTACGGCCGGCTCTTCGAACCGGAGCTGCGCCGGGCCACCGCCGCCGCCCGGGACGCGGCGGACGGCGGACACGACGCCTGGTACCGGGCGTTGACGTACTACCACCTGATCACGGAGGGCGTGCTGGCCACCACCACGCTGCGCACCACCCGCGCCCTCGCGCGGCGCTTCGGCCTGCACGCCCTGGACGACGGGCTGACCCATGTGACCCGGGACGAGTCCCGGCACGTCGCCTTCGGGCTGGCCGCCGCCCGCGCGGGGGTGCGCGGGGGCTACCGGGACGCCGTCGCGGAGAGCTACCTCAGCGGGGTGGAGCTGGCCGCGCGGGTCATGGTGGCCCCCGACCGCCGGGCCGTGTCCCCCCGCCTGCGGCCGGCCCTCGTTACCCGCGCGGAACAGCTGTCCGGCCACTGGGAGTTGGCCCGAGACCGGATGCTGCGACAGCTGGGCCAGATCGGCCTCGGCGAGCTGCGGGGGGTGGCCGGGCGGAGCTGGGACGGCGGCCGGGAGCGAGCGCTGGACGAGTACCGCGAGCGGTGGGGGGTGGACCACCCGGTGCGGCTGGCCGCGGGCGGCGCGACCACGGGCGGCGCGACCGGAGGCGGCGCGACCGGAGGCGGGCCGGCGCGGGCGGCCACCGCCCCCGCTCCCTCCTCCGCCGGCGCGGGCGCCCCGGGGTCGTCCGAGGAGACCCCAGCCGGTCGCGGCCCGTCCGCCTGAGCGGCGACTGAGGGACGTCGGAATTCGGCCATGCCGCCGCTGCCCGGCGAACCGCGTGCGCCGACCGACCGTCTTCATCCAATGACCGTCACGAGCCGTCGACCACGCGCGGTACGAAGTACCGCACGTGGCGGGGAACTCTTGTTAAGGAGCGCAACGCATGGGAGCCGCTGAGGCGCTCGACGCCAGGATCCGGGAGATCATCGGCGAGATGTGTCCGCTGGGGGCGCGCACCGTACGGGACAGCGACCGCCTGTCCGACGACCTGGGGTACGACTCGGTCGCCTTCCTGGAGCTCGCGCTCGCGCTGGAGGCCGAGTTCGAGCTGGAGGCCATCGACGAGGACGAGGCGGGCGAACTCGCCACCGTCGCCGACATCGAGACCCTGGTGCGCCGGCTCTGCGGCGTGGGCGCGGAATAGGCGGGCACGGTGGGGGAGTCGATGGTCCGCGAGGAGGAGGGGCGGCTGCACGGCCGGTACCGACTCGTCGGCGCGGAGGTGGAGGTGTGGACGGCGCCGGTGCCCCGCCGGCTGACCGACGCGGCCCTGGCGTGTCTGTCGGCCCCGGAGCACGCACGGGCGCTGTCCTTCGGCGAGCCGTTGCGGCGCCATGAGTTCGTGGCCGGCCGGGCGCTGGCCCGGCGGGTGCTCGCCGCCCGGCTCGGGGTGCGCCCGGCGGAGGTGGCGCTGGCCGAGGATCCGGCCGGTCGGCCCTATCTGGCCACCGACCGTCGGCTGGCCACCCTGCGCCGCACCGAGGCCCGGGTGGGCGACTTCAACCTCTCCCACTCCGACGGACTGGTGTTGTTGGCGCTGACCGGCAGCGCCCACGCCCGGGTCGGGGTGGACGTGGAGCGGCTGCACCCGCGCCCCTGCGCCGACCGGTTGGCGGCCCGCTACTTCTCCACCGAGGAGCGGCGTCGGCTGGCCCGCTGCGCGGGGCACGAGGAGCGCGGGCTCGGCGAGTGGTACCGCATCTGGACCCGCCGCGAGGCGCTGGCCAAGGCCCGCGGGGCCGGGGCCCGGGGCATGCGGTGGCCGCCGCCCGCACCCGGGCGACACGGCGCGCGCATGCTCACCCCCGCCGTGGGCTACGCCGCCTGCCTGGCCGTGCTCCGCACCCCACCGTCCGCCTCACTCCGTCAGGAACCGCGCATGAACACCGTGGAAGACCTCTGCACGCTCATCGAGTCGTGCATCGCCTGGGAGGCGGACGAGACGCCTCAGCCGATCACGCCGGACACCGCGCTGCTGGCCACCGGGATGCTGGACTCCATGGCGATCATGAAAATAGTCGCCGCCGTGGAGGCGGCCACCGGCGTGCCCTTCCCCGAGACCCGCATCGTCGCCGCCAGCTTCACCTCCCCGCGCGCCCTGTGGGAGGCCGTGGAGGACGTCCTCGCCGACGTCGAGGCCGATGCCGCCGCCAGTGGAGACGCGCGTGGCGCTCTTCAGTGAACACCCCGCCCTGGAGGCCCGGGTCGCCTCCTACGCGGCCGCCGCGCGGTCCGCGCTCCGCGCGGGACGCGACGAGCAGGGGGCGGGCGGGCCGGACTCCGGGGAACGGGCCCCCGGCGCGCACGAGATACGCGCCCGCTGGCGCCGGATGGCGGTGCTGGGCGTGCTGCCGCCGCTGACCCCGCCGGAACCCGGGATGCCCGCCCCGACCCCGGGGGAACCCGCCCCACCCCCGACGGAGTCCGGCCCGGACCAGCCGGACGGCCCGGACCAGCCGGACGGCCTGGACCGGCCGGACGGCCCCGCTGCGGGGGCCGCCGCGCCCTACGGGGAGGTCGCCGGCACCCTCGCCGCCCTCGAGGGCCTGGGGCTGGCCGGGGTGGACATCGGACTGTGTTACGCCCTGACCTCGCAGGCGTTCGGGATGCAGTTCCCGCTGCGGCCGTGGCTCACCGCGGAGCAGCGGGCCGCGCTCGCGGGGGCGGCCGAAGGCGACCGGCTGCTGTGCCACGCGCTGACCGAGGCGGGCGGCGGCAGTGACCCGTTGTCGATGACCACGCGGGCCGAGCGCCGGCCGGACGGCTCGTATGTGCTGCGCGGCGAGAAGCGGTTCGTGACGGCGGCGCCGGTCGCCGACACCGCCCTGGTCTTCGCCCGCACCGGCGAGGGCCGCTCGCCCTTCGCCCTGTCCGCCTTCCTGGTCGACACCGCCGCCCCCGGTGTCGTACGCGGCGAGCCGGTGCACAAGACCGCGCTGACCGGGGTCCCCATGGGCGGGCTGCGGCTGGACGGGGTGCGGGTGGCCGCCGAGGCCCGGGTGGGCGAGGAGGGCGCGGGTCTGGCGGTGCTCACCGCCACCACCACCTGGGAGCGGGCGCTGCTGCTCGGCCACGCCCTGGGCCCCATGCGCCGCACCCTGGACCGCACCCTGGAGTGGGCCAAGTCGCGCGAACACTTCGGCCGTCGGATGGCGGCCAGCCACCTGGTGGCGGGCCGGATCTGCGAGATGGCGCTGGCGCTGTACCGCTCGCGGAAGCTGCTCTACGGGGTCGCCGCCCGGCTGGACGCCGGGGTGTCCGTGCGGCAGGTCGCCGACGAGGCGGCGCTGATCAAGATCTCGGTCACCGAGGACCACCAGGCGTTCGCCCGGCACGCGGCCCAGCTCGGCGGGGTGCGGGCGTTCCTGCGCGACGACGAGCTGGCGGTGGACCTGGCCGGGCCGATGGCCGGCAGCAGCTACGCCGGCCCCAACGACCTGCTCCGGATCACCGTGGCGCGCCAGCTCGGCCTGCCGGTGCCGAGCTGATGCGGGGAGACCGGGGGGCGATGAGGGCGACCGTACTGCCGGAGACGCTGGCGGACATCCTGGAGCTGACCGCCGAGGTCGGCGACCGGCTCGCCGCGCGGGCGGCCGCGGTGGACGCCGGCACCGAGCCCAGCGAGCCCGGATACCGGGAGCTGCGGGAGGCCGGGCTGCCGGCGCTGCTGGTGCCCCGCGCGGCCGGCGGCGCCGGACTGGACTTCGCGGGCTACACCAGGGTGCTGGAGACGCTGGCCGCGCGGGACGCCGCCACCGCGCTCGGCTTCAACATGCACAACGTGGCCATCGGGGCCCTCTGCGAGTCGGCCGACACCCCGCTGCCGGCCGGCGCCGAGGAGTTCCGGCACTGGGTGTTCACGGAGGTGACGGAGGGCCGCGCGCTGTTCGCCTCGGCGGTCTCCGAACCCGGCACCGGCGCCAAACTGCGCGCCCTGCGCACCACCTACCGCGCGGACGGCGACGGTTACGTCCTGGACGGCACCAAGTCCTTCGTCTCGCTGTCGGGCCTGGCCGACTACTTCGTGGTCGCCGCGGCCGCGCGGGAGGGGGCGGACGAGGTCTCGCACTTCGTGGTCGCCGCCGACGACCCCGGGGTGCGCTTCGGGGAGCTGTGGGAGGGCGCGGCGATGAACGGGACCCGCACCGGCGGCCTGGTCCTGGACGGCGTGCGGCTGCCGCGCTCCCGGCTCTTCCTGGGCGTGGAGGGCATGTCGCTGTACAAGCTGGTGCGCGAGCCGCACTGGATGGTGGCCGGCTACACCGGGGTGTACCTGGGGATCGCGCAGGCGCTGTTCGACCACGTCGTCGACTTCGTGCGCGGCAGCGCGCGGCACCGGGACTCGCCGGTGGTCCGGCACGAGGTGGGGCGACTGTCCGCCGAGCTGCGGGCCGCCCGCGCGCTGGTCTACGCCGCGGGCGAGCTGGTCGTCGCACGGCGTGGCTCGACCGAGGCGAACGCGTCCGTGCACGCCGCCAAGTACACGGTCGGCGAGCTGGCTCCACGGCTGGCGCTGGCCGCGGTGCGGATCTGCGGCGCCTCGGCGCTGGGGCGGGCGCGGCCGGTGGAGCGGCTGCTGCGCGAGTCGAGCTTCGCGCTGGTGATGCCTGCCAAGCCGGACGAGTGCCTGGAGTACCTCGGGAAGGCCGCGCTGGGGGTCAACCTGCGCGACGTCGACTCCCTCGACTGGTGACGGTCGTCGGCGAACACCCGAGCCCCGCCGGGCACGACAGGTCGAGCGCGAGGCAGGCGGGGCGGACCCGGCGAGCACCGGGCACCGAGCGCTGAGACCCGGAAACGCGAGAAACCGAGAGATCGAGAAACCGAGAGATCGAGGACGAGGGAGGGATCGATGCACCCGGACACGGTGGACGCGGTGGTGATCGGCGCCGGGCCCGCGGGTTCCGTCGCCGCCACGGTGCTGGCCGGGGCCGGTCGTTCGGTGCTGCTGCTGGAGCGCCGCACGCTGCCCCGCTTCCACATAGGCGAGTCCCTGCTGCCGTACAACATGGCGCTGTTCGAGCAGTTGGGCATCGCCGACCACCTGGCGGCCCAGGGGTACGTCGACAAGCACGGGGCGGAGTTCTGCGGGGGCTCCCTCGGCCGGTTCGGCCGGCTGTCCTTCACCGCCCAGGGGCCCGATCGCCACCACGCGGCGTACCAGGTGGAGCGGGCGAGCTTCGACCACACGCTGGCCCGGGTCGCCCGTGAGCGCGGCGCCACGCTGGTGGAGGAGGCCACGGTCGGCGAGCTGCTCCGCGAGGGCGAGCGGGTGACCGGGGTGAGCTACCGGCACGCCGGCCGCACCCACACCGTCCGCGCCCCGTACGTCATCGACTGCGGCGGCCGCGCCAGCAAGATCGCACAGACCTTCCGGCTGCGCCGCCCGCTGCCCGACCGCCGCATGGTCGCCGTCTTCCGCCACTTCACCGGCGTACGGGAGGAGCACAACCCCGGACACGAGGGCGACATCCAGATCGGCAACCACAAGGACGGCTGGCTGTGGGCCATCCCGATCCACCGGGACACGCTCAGCGTGGGTGCCGTGATGCCGCGCGAGGTCTTCGCCTCCGGCACGCCCGAGGAGCTCTACGACCGCCACCTGGCGCGCGTCGCCCGCATCGCGCGGCGCGTCACGGGCGCCGAGCCGGGACCCGAGCTGCGCGTGGAGACGGACTACAACTACTACGCGGACACGGTCGCCGGGCCCGGCTGGTTCCTGGCCGGCGACGCCGCCGCCTTCTTCGACCCGATCTTCTCCGCCGGCGCGTTCCTCGCCATGACCACCGGCAAGGCCGCCGCCGAGGCGGTGCACCGGCTGCTGGACGCCCCGGAGGAGGCCGCGCCGGCCCAGGAGGCGTACGCGTCCTTCTACAAGACCGGCTACGACATGTACGCCCGGCTCATCCACGCCTACTACGACCACACCTACAGCCTGCGCTCCTTCCTGAAATCCATGGGAATGGAGATAGAGGGCGCGGTCATCGACAACACGTGGTTCGTACGGCTCGTCAGTGGGGATTTCTGGACCGACGGCAATCCGCTGAACGAGCTGCTGCGCGGGGAATCCCGATGGGACACGTTCGCTCCCTTCGAGCGCGTCCGGAAGTGCCCGTTCTACAGCGGTTGAGTGTCATGTCTGGGTCACCGCGGCGAAGTCGCTTTTACCGACACGGGGGTTGATAGCACATGGACAGTCATCTGATCGTCACGCTGCTCTTGGATCTGGCGTTAATCGTCGTTCTGGCGCGCGTCTTCGGCGCGGCGGCGCGACGGCTGAAACAACCGGCGGTGATCGGCGAGGTGTTCGCCGGCATCCTGGTCGGCCCCACCCTCTTCGACGGCTGGATAGCCGACAACCTCTTCCCCGCCGAGGCGCGTCCCTTCCTCTCGGCCCTGGCGCAGGTCGGCGTCGCGGTCTTCATGTTCGTCGTCGGCCTGGAGGTCGACCGCACCCTGCTGCGCAACCGCGGCCGGATCGCCGCCAGCGTCTCCCTCACCTCGATCGCGCTGCCGTTCTCACTCGGCCTGCTGCTGGCGCTGTACCTGGTCGACCGCCACCAGAGCCCGGACGACCTGGGCTTCGTGCTGTTCATGGGCGCGGCCATGTCGATCACGGCGTTCCCGGTGCTGGCCCGCATCCTCACCGACCGGGGCCTGCACCGCACCGCGCTCGGCGGCCTCGCGCTGGCCTGCGCGACCATCGACGACGTGCTGGCCTGGTCGCTGCTGGCGGTCGTGGTCACGGTGATCGGCGCCGACGCCGAGCAGTGGCGGATCCTGCTGGTGCTGCCCTACGTCGCGGCCATGGTCACCGTCGTGCCGCCGCTGCTGCGCCGGCTGATGGCGCGGGGGAAGCCGGGGACGGGCGAGGAGCACGCCCGGGCGCGGGTGCTGGCGGTGGCGCTGGCGGGCCTGCTGGCCTCCGCCGCGGCGACCGAGTGGATGGGCCTGCACTTCATCTTCGGCGCGTTCCTCTTCGGCGCCGTCATCCCGCGCGACAGCTTCGAGTGGGCGCACCGCGCGGTGGTGGAGGGGCTCGGCCAGATCAGCACCGTCCTGCTGCTGCCGGTCTTCTTCGTCGTCGCCGGGCTCAAGGTCGACCTGTCCGGCCTGGACGCCGGTCGACTGGGCGAGCTGGCGCTGATCCTGCTGGTGGCCATCGGCGGCAAGTTCTGCGGCGCGTACCTGGCGGCACGGGCCCATGGGGTGGCCCAGCGGCAGGCCGCGGCGCTCGGCGCCCTGATGAACACCCGCGGGCTCACCGAGCTGATCATCCTCAGCGTGGGGCTCCAACTGGGCGTCCTGGACCAGAGCCTGTACTCCCTGATGGTGGTCATGGCCGTGGTCACCACCGCCATGGCCGGTCCGCTGCTCCAGGCCATCTACCCGGACCGGCTGGTCCAGCGGGAGCTCGACGTGCTCAGCCGGCCCAGCCGGCGTGAGCGGCGCGAGGCCCGGGCGGAGCGCGCCGCGCGGTAGCGGCCGTTCACGGGCCGGGGGCGAGCCGGTCGTGCGGGGCGGGTGACGGGCCGGGCGGGAGGTGACGTAGGCCACGATCTCGCCGCGGCGGATACGCGTGCTGTGACGGCGCGACTACGATCACGCACGACCGCGCTCAACTCTCTGGGGGCTCAAGGACATGGCGAAACCGGGGGTTCGGACAAAGCTGGCGTCGATGGCGGCGCTCCCGGCGGCTCCGCTGTACGGGGCCGCCCTGTCGTACCTCGTCTACCACCCGCCCCGTCGGCCCCACCACAAGAAGCCGGCCGACCTGGGTCTGACCAGCTCCGACGTGGTGGTGCCGCTGAACGGCGACACGGGCCGGGGCATCCATGTGTGGCTCTGCCCCGGTGATCCGGGCCGGGTGGTGGTGATGGGCCACGGGTTGGGGCTGAGCAAGTCCGCCAGCCTCGCCCAGGCCAAGCTGCTCAACGACGCCGGCTACACCGTCGCCCTCTTCGACCACCGCAACCACGGCAAGAGCGGCGCCGACCGTGCGTGCTGGTCGATGAGCGACCGGCACACCGCGGACGTCGTCGCGGTCGTCCGACACATGCGCGCCCGCCCGGAGCACGCCACCGCGCGGATCGCCGTCTACGGCTTCTCCATCTCCACCTTCCCCTCGCTGTACATGCTGCGGAAGGCGGACGAGTGCCCTGTCGACGCGGTGGTCTTCGACAGCGGCCCGGCGGTCGACCTGCGCCCGCTGTTCCGCAACTTCATCGCGGCGGGCGGACTTCCGGTGCCCCGCCCGCTGCGGACCGGCTCCGCCGGGCGGACGCTGGAGAAGGTGTTCTCCTCCGTCGCCACGGCCATGCTGCGGGTGCAGTGGCCCCCGCCGGTGACCGGTGCGTACGAGAGCACCCCCATGCTGTTCCTGACCGGCGAGCGGGACTCCATCATCCCCGCGCCCGCGGTGCGCGGCCTCGCCGAGCGCTTCCCGCGCGCGGAGGTCCACGAGCTGCCCGACACCGAGCATCTGCTGGGGATCAAGACGCATCCGAAGGTCTACGCCGAGACGGTGCTGGACTTCCTCCAGCGCACCCTCAAGGGCTGAGACGGGACACGCTTGGGCTCCCCCGCCCCCGTTACGCGGGGGAGACCAAGACCGTGCCCAGGGAGCCCGCTGCGCCGGCGGGCCCCATGGAATTGATGGCTCCATCCTGCGGCACGCGCGCCCCCAGCCGAAGGACTCTGTCACCAACCTGCCAATTCACCCGGCGTGGGCCCCGTGACGCGGAGCGGACCCCTGCCCCGCCACGCCGCCCCGAAGCCGCCGCCCCGGGCTCCGCCCGGGTTCCGTGGCAGATGGGGCGTCGCCCCACACGGTGGGGGTCGCTCCGGGCTCCGCCCGCAACCCGTGCGTGCGCGTCCGGGCTTCGCCCGGGGCCCGTGGCCGGGGGGCGGCACCTGACCCCGCCACCACGGCGCCGAAGCCGCCGTTCCGGGCTTCGCCCGGTCCCGTGGCGAGGGCGGGCGCCTGATCCCGCCGCGACGGCGCGTCACCACGACGCCGGAGCCCGGCGGTGCCGAACCGGGCGTGGCCCCCGGGGTCCCCGGCCGATGGGGCACCTGACCGGTGCCGACGCCACACGCGGTGGGGGCCCTCCGGGCTCCGCCCGGAACCGGCGTGGTGGGCTCGTCCCGGGCTCCGCCCGGAACTCGCACCGTGGGCACAGGGCCGGGCTCCGCCCGGGAAGGCGCGGCGCCATCCCGTCGAGACGGCGCGCCCCCGGGCGCCCTACGCCTCTGAGGCGCCCCATTCGGTCACCGTCACCTCGTCGCCCACGGCCAGCTTCCCCGGCCGTACGACCGAGAACTTCGTGCCGAAGACGATGCCGCCGGCCGCGGTGCGGCGGTAGTGGGCGAGGGTGCGCAGCGGCTCGGGGCCGGCCTTGACGCCCCGTGTCTGGTCGACCATGGTGACGGCGCAGCGGACGGCGAGCTTGAGGTAGCCCAGTTCGGCGTTACCGGCGAGGACCCGGCGGGCCCGGTCCTCCCAGTGCGGCTCCGCGAGTTCCACGGGGTCCGCGGAACGGGTGTCGACCACCACGTTGGGCCGGAAGCGGTCCATCGGCAGCGAGGGGGAGCCGGCCGCCCGGAGCCGTCGGTCGAGCTCGTCCATGCTCGCGCGGGAGAGCACGAGCAGCGCGCCGCTGTCGGCGTAGCCGGCGGTGCCGGGGATCCAGCCGTCGGTGACCCGTCCGTGGTCCCGCGGCACCCGCACCAGCCGGCTCGGGGCGCCGAGCAGCTCGGAGAACCAGGCGGCGGCGTCCGGGCCCTGGTCGATGCCCCGGTAGGGCTTGTCGAACATCTCCACCGCGCGCGGGGCGGAGTGGCTGTCCACCGCGATCCGCAGCGGCGTCATGCCCGGCGCGTTCAGGGTGAGCCGCTCGCCGTCGGCACTGATCTCGGGGCGCACCACCGCGAGGAGCGGCTCGCGTCGCTGGCTGCGGAAGACGCCGTCCTCGCTGACCACCATGAAGCTGCGGTCGTATGCCAGTCCCGCCGGTGTGAGCAGGGATTCGGTGAGCGGAATTCCGGCACACCCCTTGATGGGGTAGGAGATCAGATCGACGACTTTCACCATCACCCCACTGTACAGCCGGGTAAGGGGCGCCGACCGAGGTGGCCCCTTCGGTCGGCGGACGTTCAACCGCCGTATGCCCGCCCACGGTTGGGCCGCGCTCTCCCGTATGTCGTCAAGGCCGTCTCAGGGCCCGATAACTGCCGCTCTTACTGCCGCATTTACTGCCGGTCGGGGGATGACCCACGCAGTAGATTTCCCAGCACGTAGGACCGCATAACGGGGGAGTGACATGGGAGTGAGTACCGAAGAAATCAAGGCGCACTACGACGTGGTCATCATGGGCGGTGGCCCGGGTGGATCGACGCTGGGCGCGCTGCTGGCGCGGGACAGCGACCTGAGCGTCGCGATTATCGAGAAAGAGGAGTTCCCGCGCGAGCACATCGGTGAGTCCTTCGCGCACCCGCTCATACCGGTGCTGGAGGAGAGCGGCGCGCTGCCCAAGGTGCTGGCCTCCGACTGTTGGGTCCAGAAGTACGGCGGAATCTTCAACTGGGACCCCAGCGGGCCCTCGGTGGCCCTCTTCGACCACGCCAACTGGGCGGTGGACGGGATCTACCGCTGGGCGATGCACGTCAACCGCTCCGAGTTCGACAAGATCCTGCTCGACCACGCCAAGGACACCGGCGTCGAGGTCTTCGAGGGGGTGTCGGTCTCCTCCTGCACCCCGCGCGAGGGCGGCTGCGACGTGCTGCTCAAGGACGGTCGGCAGATCTCCGCGGGCTATTTCGTCGACGCCTCCGGGCGCCGCAACAGCATCGTGGCCAAGAAGAAGCGGCAGTGGCTCTCCGGCTACCGCAACATCGCCATCTGGCAGCACTACACCGGCGGCCGGTTCGCGCAGACCCTGCCCGGCGACTGGAACGTCTTCCGCGAGGAGAACCTCTCGCCCATCGGCTGCTTCGCCTTCCAGGACGGCTGGTGCTGGTACATCCCGGTGCCGAAGATCATCGACGGGGAGCGGAAGCTCACCCACTCGATCGGCATGGTGACCCTGCCGGAGATCCTCAAGGAGCCGGGCAAGGACTTCACCGACCCGGAGATCTTCCTGCGCACGGTCCAGCAGGTGCCGATGCTCAAGGACCTGATCCAGGACGTGACGCCGGTGATGAGCGACCGGATGCTCACCGCCACCAACTACTCCATGATCAACGACCGGTTCGCCGACTTCGACGAGCGCTGGGTGCTGCTCGGCGACGCCTCGTACTTCGTGGACCCGCTGTTCTCCTCCGGCGTGGCCTTCGCCGCCGCCCAGGCGTCCGCCACCGCCGCGCTGCTCCGGCACACCGCCGAGTCCTCGCTGCCCGAGGAGGACAAGCGCGGCCTGTGGCGGGACTACGACACGGAGTGGCACGGCATGGCGGAGACCTTCGCGCTCTCCATCGACCAGTGGTACCACGCCATCGGCAAGAGCCACCCGGACAGCGTCTACTGGTCCTCGCGCGGCGGCGCCGACGAGGCCGCCGCCAACCGCGAGCAGACCTTCCAGGCGCTGCTGAACACCGCCTTCACCCCGGATCTGCTCCAGGTGCTCAGCAAGGGCAGCCGGAAGGTGGACGACCTGGAGCACGAGGGCCCGTACATGCGCGCCTACGGGCTGGCGGCGGCCGCGGAGCCGGACAAGGAGGCGCTGATCTCCCTGGCGGCCGGCGTGGAGATGCGGTCGAGCGTGGGGCTGGACGTGCCCGGCTTCAAGGCGTTCATCCCGCCCGAGCCCCTGGAGTTCCCGGAGGAGGCCAAGTCGGCCATCGCCACGTACTGGAAGGATCCGGTGGCCAACGGGCACCTGGTGAGCTCGCCGCTGGCCGAGCCCATCGCCTGCCACCGCTTCTTCTTCACCGCGGACCCGGAGCGCGTCCAGATCCGCTCGGTCGAGGGCCGGGACGGCGGCGCCGAGCTGTGGGAGCTGCTGGGTGAGGGCCCCAAGCCCTGGCGCGAGCTGACCGCGCTGCTGACCGACGCACAACAGCGGCTGGCCCGACGGCTGCTGCGAGCGGGGATGTTGGAGGCCCGAGAGGCCGACTGATCCCCGGCGGCGGCGCGCTTCCCGCGGGCACACCGGCGACCGGTGTGCCCGCGGCGTCCCCGCGCGCGGCCGCGCGCAGCACCCCGCCCGGCCCCCGGGCGCCGACTCCGGAAAGGACAGTGCCAGCAGTGTCAGCAACAGAACAGGTCGCCGCCGCCGTCGCGGACTGGACCCGGTCGCTGGGCGAGGACGGTGTCGTCACCGATCCCCAGGCCATCGCCCGGACCGTGGAGAACACCTCCCGGTTCCCCATCCGGCAGGTGGTGGCGGTCCTCACCCCGCGCACGACCGAACAGGTCCAGGCGCTCGTGCGCGCCGCCCGCGAGCACCGGGTACCGCTCTACCCGTACAGCACCGGGCGGAACTGGGGGATGGGCTCCAAGATGCCGGTCCGGGACGGCTGCGCGCTGGTCGACCTCGGCCGGCTGGACGCCATCCGCGAGGTGGACGAGCGCTACCACTACGCGGTCGTCGAGCCGGGCGTCACCCAGCGCCGGCTGAGCGCGTACCTCCGGGAGCGCGGGCTGCGGCTCCAGCTCAACGTCACCGGCTCCACCCCCGACTCCAGCGTGGTGGGCAACCTGGTGGAGCGGGGGACGGGCTTCCGTAACCACCGCACCGAGGACCTGCGCGGCGCCGAGGTGGTGCTGGGCACCGGGGAGTTGCTGCGCACCGGCTTCTGGGCCGAGGCCAAGCAGCCGCGCGAGACGCACCACTACCGGTACGGCATCGGACCGCACCTGGACGGGCTGTTCACCCAGTCCGGGCTGGGGCTGATGACCGCGGCCGTGGTGAATCTGATCCCGGTCCAGGAGGAGACCCGGATGCTCATGTTCTCCTTCGCGGAGACCGAGCTGTCCCGGATCGTGGACCGGATCTCCGGGCTCTACAAGGACGGCACGCTGCGCTGGATCACGCATGTCTTCAACGACAAGCGCATCCTCACCATGACCAGCGAGGAGCGGGTGGCGACGTGGACCGGCATCGGCGCGGTCGACGGCAGCCTGGCGCAGGTGGAGTTCACCAGCGGGCAGATCCGCGCGGCGCTGGAGGAGTGCGGGGCGCGGGTCGCCTTCGTGGACCGTGAGGCGGCGTTCGCGGAGGACGCCGATCCGATGGTGCGCGGGATGTACCGGCTGCACACCGGCGAGCCCGACACGGTCTTCATGGAGGGGCTCTACCACACCCTGGGTAGCGAGTCCGGGATCGAGGGGGAGGTCACCGAGCTGGACGAGCTGGACCACTCCCGTTTCGGGATGCTGGCCTGCCTGCCGATCTTCCCGCTGGAGGGCGAGCAGGTGACCGAGGCGGTGGGCATCGTGGAGCGGGTCTGCGCGCGCCACGGCCTGGTGGCCGCGGTGGCGCTCAACCCGATCGACTCCACCTGTGCCGAGTCGGTGATCAACGTCTACTTCGACCGGACCGACGAGGAGGCGGTGGGGCGCGCCCAGCGGTGCGTCCGCACCCTCCACCGCGAGCTGTACGAGGCGGGCTTCCGCTTCTATCGGGTGGACATCGAGAACATGGGCCAGCTGGCGGAGCTGGACCCGGAGCTGTGGGCCGGAGCCGATGCGCTGAAGGCGGCCTTCGACCCCGACCACATCATCGCCCCGGGCCGCTACAGCCGGCTGTGAGGGCAGGCGGCCACGGCCGGTGCCGGGCCGGCCAGCGCCGGCCCGGCACCGTCCGCCCCGGGCATCATCACCACGGCGAGGATCACCATGCCGCCGCCACCCCCGCGGTGGCGGCGGCTGGCCACGGCCTCGAAGGCCGCCCTCTGTAAGCCGTCCAGGCCGAGCGCCTTGGCGAGCAGCCGGATGGTCTCCTTGCGTGGACGGTTGACGCGTCCGTGCTCCAGGTCCCTGATGGCCCGGACGCTGAGGGTGGAGAAGTCGGCGAGCTCCTTCTGGGTCATACCGATCTGGAGCCGGAAGTCGCGGAGAACGTCGGAGAATCGTGCGGTGGGCGCGGAAACACTCACGGTAGGCCTTTCCCGGTCGCCGCCGAGGCCCACGGTGTCGCCGAGGGCTCGGCCAGGGCTGCTGCCCCGCTCCGGCGCCCCGGGCCGGGTCGGAGTTGGAGCAGCCGGGTGGGGCGCCGAAATACAGACCCGAAACAGTATTCGTTATGACTGAACTCCGTTCGGAAGCTACGGAGTCACATCCCAACTGTCAAGGTTTGTATCACCGTTGGCCCGGAAGAGGCGTAGACCTGTCTTCATCCTGCCAGTCGGGCACCACAGCCGCGGGGTGCGCCCAGGTCGCGGGAGAGTGCGCGCGCGGTATCCCGCACGGCCACCGCGAGGCGCTGCCGGCTCTCCTCCGCCAAGAGTCGCTCCCGGGGGCCGACCAGCCCGATCGCCCCGGCCGCCGCGCCCGAGCGGTCGAAGACCGGGGCGGCGATGCCCGCCTCGCCCAGCGCCGACTCCTGGTCCTCCACGGCGTAGCCGGTGGCCCGGGCGACGTCCAGCTGGGTGGCCAGCTCGGCGGGGTCGGTGGGGCCGGCGCCGGCGGGGCGGGTCCGCGCCGCGGCCAGCAGCCGCTCCCGCTCCGGGCAGGGGGCGAAGGCGGCGATCGCCTTGCCGAGGGCGCACGCCGGCCAGGGGAGGGAGGACCCGGCCTCCGGCAGTTGGAGGGCGCCGGTCGGGCGCAGCGCGTGGTGCACCACCAGCACCCGCTCCCCGGTGAGCACGCCCACCCACACCGCCTCGCCGGTCTGCGCGGCCAGCGCCTCCGCCCACACCACCGATCTGGTCCGCAGCGTCTGCGTCTCCAGGTAGGCGTTGCCCAGGAAGACCAGCTCCGGCCCGAGCTGGTACTTGCTGGTCTCGGCGTCCCGCTCCACCAGGCCCTCCGCCTCCAGTGTGCGCAGCAGCGCGTGCACGGTCGGCTTCGCCGCGTCGACGCGGGCGGCGAGGTCGGTCACCCCCAGCCGGGGGCCGGCGCTCGCGAGCTCTCGCAGAATGCGCACCGCACGCTGGACGGACTGCACCGACTGGGTCATGTCTTGTCTCCTGTTCGGAGTTACTGAACGCGGCACATGAATGCGGCATCCCCCGTTCGTACGTACCCCACGGAAGTGGAGAGTACTGATGATCGTGACCAGGACACGACAGAAGAGAGTGAAGAGGGCGGTGGATCGGGGGCGCGGCCGGGAGCGGTCTGGTGGCGCGGCGCGCCGGGGCACGTGAAGCCCATGGCTGGACGGCGCATGCGACGCCTCCTGGGGCGCATGTGGCACGGCGGATGTGCGGAGCGTCGGCATGTGCGGCACGGGAGGCAGATGGGGCGCGCGCATGCGGCGCGGGGAGCCCGACCGAGGCGGCACATGCAAAAGTGGGCGTTCCCGACATATCGGGAACGCCCACTTTCTTCAGTGTGCGCCGCCAGGGACTCGAACCCCGGACCCGCTGATTAAGAGTCAGCTGCTCTAACCAACTGAGCTAGCGGCGCCTGCTGACAGAAGTAATACTACCTGGTCCTCGGGGGTGCCCCCGACCACCCCGGTCCCGGCCCCGGAAACCAGGCTCCCCGGGCGGCCCCGAGGCCGTGCGGCGGCGCCGCCGGGCCGGGGGAAGGGTCGTCGTCCCAAGAGAGGGGCCGCTCACAGGGTCAGCGAGAGCAGCACCGGGGCCGCCTCCCGGTTCAGGGTGTACGCCGCGTGTCGCAGCCGGTGCGCGTGCTCCACCGGCAGGGAGAGCGCCAGACAGCCGACCGACTCGCCCGCGGTGATCGGCACCGCGGCGCAGACCGTGCCCACCGCGTACTCCTGGAGGTCGAGCACGGGGACGGTGGCGGGCTGGTTGTCCAGCTTGTTGAAGAGGACCTTCTCGTTGGTGGTGGTGCGCGAGGTCAGCCGCACGGTCTTGTGGCGGGCGAGGTGATCGCGGCGGCCGTTGTGGTCGAGCTGAGTGAGCAGACACTTGCCCACCGCCATGGCGTGACCGGCCGAGCGGAAGTCGAACCACTCGTTGACCTTCGGCGTCCGCGGCCCGTCCGCGTACTGCATGATCTTGATCTCGCCGTCGACATAGCGGCTGACGTAGATCGCCGCACCAATGGAGTCGCGCAGGGAGTCCAGCGTCCGCTGGAGCTTGTTCTCGATGGCGGCCTGGCGGTCGGGGCCGCTGGTGCCGAGCAGGATGAGGGATTCGCCGACGACGTAGGCGCCGTCGGTCACCTGCTCCACATAGCCCTCCCGATGCAGCATCCGGAGCAGATGGGCGAGGTGTCCGACCGGCAGGCCGGTTTCACGGGCGATCTGGACGTCGGTCACACCGCCGCCGTGCCTGGAGACCGTCTCCAGGACGCGCAGCGCGTACTGCACCGAGTGGAACGGCGCGGTCGGCTCTGGCTTGAGCGCCACGGTTTCCCCCTACGAGGTTGTTACCGCTTGCCACAACGTCGTTGCTGCAGGTCACGACCCCGGGGCAGCCTTCACCCCGGTGCTGGGCACCTTCCCTGCGGAACGGCTGCCTATCACGGTAGCGGTCAACCGGGGCATCGGGAGCGGGTGTTGACGATATTGGGGGCGCGTTCCACCGTCGTCACCAGGAACGCGCTCCCATGGCATATGCCAACGTCATCCATCGACCGGCATGTCGGTTCAGAGCACCGCGCTCAGGAACTCCCGCGTACGCTCGTGCTCCGGCTCGCTGAAGATCCTTTCCGGGGGTCCGGACTCGATCACGCGGCCGGCGTCGAACATCAGAACCTCGTCCGAGATGTCCCGCGCGAAGCTCATCTCGTGGGTCACGCACACCATCGTGATGTCCGTCGTGTGGGCGATGTCCCGCAGCACGTCGAGCACGCCGGCCACCAGTTCCGGGTCCAGCGCCGAGGTCACCTCGTCCAGCAGCAGCACCCGCGGCCGCATCGCCAGGGCCCGCGCGATCGCCACCCGCTGCTGCTGCCCGCCGGACAGCTGGGTCGGGTAGGCGTCGCACTTCTCTCCGAGCCCCACCAGGTCCAGCAGCTCGCGCGCCCGCTCCTCGGCCTCCGCCCGGTCCAGGCCCAGGACGTGCACCGGGGCCTCGGTGACGTTGCGCAGCACCCGCATATGGGGGAAGAGGTTGAACTGCTGGAAGACCATGCCGATCTTCTTCCGCACCTCGCGGGTGTGCTTCTCGCCGGCCGGCACCAGCGAGCCGCCGCGCCGCTCATGGGTGAGGAGGGCGCCGTCGACGCTGATGGTGCCGGCGTCCGGTCGCAGCAGCGTCATCAGCAGTCGCAGGATCGTGGTCTTGCCCGAGCCCGAGGGCCCGATCAACGTCACATGGCGGCCGGGCGCCACCGAGAAGCACAGGTCGTCCAGGACCGTGGTGTCGCCGAAGCGCTTGGTCACCCGGTCGAAGCGGATCAGCTCGTCGGGGGCCGCCGTCGCCGCTGCCGCCGTGTCGGTGGGGAAGGTGGTCTTCTTCGGTTCAGTGGCCAAGACGGCGCTCCAGGGCTCGCAGCAGAAGGGATGCCGGGTAGGCGATGAGGACGAAGGCGATGCCGGTCATGGTGTACGGCTCGATGTACTGGAAGGACGAGGCGCCCTCGGAGCGCGCCTGCTGCAACATGTCGACCACGCCGATCAGCGCGAGCATCGGGGAGTCCTTCAGCATCGCGATCACGTAGTTGCCCAGCGCCGGCACCACGCGGCGCACCGCCTGGGGCAGGATCACCACGCCCCAGGTGCGGGCGGGGGAGAGGTTCAGCGCGGTGGCGGCCTCCCACTGCCCGGCCGGCACCGCGTCGATCCCGGCCCGGTACACCTCCGAGGTGTACGTGGAGTAGTGCAGGCCCAGCGCCAGCACCCCGGTGGTCAGCGCGGAGAAGGTGACGCCCCAGGTCGGCAGCACGTAGTAGAAGAAGAACAACTGCACCAGCAGCGGGGTGTTGCGGATGAACTCCGTGACGCCCAGAACCGGCCAGCGCACCGGCCGACGCGGTGAGCGCAGTGCCACCGCCCACACCAGACCCAGGGCGAAGGAGAGCATCGAGCCGAGGACGGTGGCCTCCAGTGTGACCAGCAGTCCGTCCAGCAGCTCGGGGAGGAAGTCGCGGGCGACGCCCCAGTCCCAGCTCATCGGGCACCCCCGGACGGCTCGGGCGACCGGCCCAGACCCGCCTTGGCCCGCCGCTCCAGCAGCCGCATCAGCCGGGTGAGCACGAAGGCCAGGGCGAAGTAGAGGGCGAGCACGATCGCGTAGATCTGGAGGCTCTCGCCGGTCGCCAGCCGGGACAGCTGGGCGGCGAAGGTGATGTCGGCGACGCTCACCGCCGAGACCAGCGCCGTGGCCTTGAGCAGCTCGATCAGCAGGTTGGTGAAGGGCGGGATCATCTCCGGGACGGCCTGCGGCAGGATCACCCTGCGCATCCGCTGCGCCGGGGTGAAGCTCAGCGCGATCGCCGCCTCCCGCTGCGCCGGGGTCACCGCGGCGATGGCGCCGCGCACGATCTCCGCTCCGTAGGCGCCGTAGGTCAGCCCGAGCGCCAGGACCGCCGCCCACATGGGCATCAGCTGCATCTCGAAGCTCAACGGCATCACGAAGAACAGCCAGAACATCAACACCAGCGCGGAGGTGCCCCGGAAGACCTCGACGTAGCAGCCGACGAGGAAGCGCACGATCCACAGCCGGGAGGTGCGCGCGACGCCGAGGGCGAAGGCGACGACCGCCGCGAAGGCCGCGCTGTAGAGCGTCAGCTGGACGGTGATCCAGATACCCGGCAGCAGCCAGTGCTGCCACAGTCCCACGGTCATGACGCGCACAGCTCCTCGGCGGTCAGATCGGTCATCTCCGCCTCGGTGAATCCGAAGGGCCGCACCACGCGCAGCAGTTCGCCGCTCTTCTTCATCGCGCGCAGCTCGCTGTTGAAGGCGTCGCGCAGCCGGGTCTCCGCCGGCCGGAAGGCGAAGCCCCCCGCGCCGATGTCGGGCTTGCCGTCGACCGTCGCCTGGAACGGCTCGGTCGCCTCCGCCTTGCCGCTGTGGGTCTGGCGGACCACGTTGTGCACGGTCACCGTGGTGCCGGCGAAGACGTCCACCCGGCCCTGCTCCACCGCCAGCAGTCCGGCCAACTGGTCGGGCAGCACGGTGATCTCGCTCTCCTTCACCCCGGCGGCGACCGCGTAGCCGATCTGCGCGTACGCCGTGCCGCTGGCCAGCTTGGCGCCGGTCCTGACGATGTCGCGGTAGTCGTGGAGGTTCTTGGGGTTGCCTCTGGCGACGATGAAGGCGTCGCGCATCCGGTAGTCGGGGTCGGAGAAGATCACCTGCTGGCAGCGCTCGGGGGTGATGTACATCCCGGCCGAGACCACGTCGAACTGCTGGGCGCGCAGTCCGGGGATGAGCGAGGCGAACTCGGTCGGCACCGGCTGGACCCGTTCCACGCCCAGCCGCTGGAAGACGACCTTGGCGATCTCCGGGGCCTCGCCGGTGAACTCGCCGTCCCGGTCGATGTATCCGAACGGGATCTCACCCGCGATGCCCAGCCGCACGGTCCCCTGGGACCGCAGCCGCTCCAGCAGGTTTCCGCCGTCCTTCGCGTCGGCGCCGGAGACCCGGCCGCAGCCGGCCGCGCCCCATGCCCCGAGTGCCGCCCCGCCGAGCAGGAGGGAACGGCGGTGGATTCCCGCCCGTATGCCGTGCGCCGTGTCGCGTCCTCTGTCTCTGCCACGTGATCGAGCCATGGGCGCGCGGCTACCCGACTTCACCGGAAACATGTCAGCCGGCTCGGGCACGATGGGTTGTCCGGAATATCCGCAACGACCGGGAGGAGAGCCGATGAGCGGCCACCCGAGTCCGCAGCGTTTCGTCGAGATCTCGCTGGACAAGCGCGGAGTGAGCTGCACCGCCGTGCTGTTGGACGACCGCGCGCCCCTCACCTGTGAAGCCGTGTGGAACGCGCTCCCGTTGGGCGGTGACGTCTACCACGCGAAGTACGCGCGCAACGAGATCTACACGCTGCTGCCGTCCTTCGCGCCGCAGGAGCCGCCGCTGGAGAACCCGACGGTCACCCCGATCCCCGGCGACCTGTGCTACTTCACCTTCACCGACACCCTGTTGGGCACCGCCTCACACGGCTACCAGCCGGATGCGGCACACCGGGGCGACAGCCGGGTGGTGGATCTCGCGCTCTTCTACGAGCGCAACAACCTGCTGCTCAACGGCGACACGGGCTGGGTGCCGGGCATCGTCTGGGGCGCGATCGTGGACGGCCTGGACCGGATGGCGGACGCCTGCCAGGACCTGTGGCGGGCCGGGGCGCGGGGCGAGACGCTGGGGTTCCGTCGGGTGTAGCCCGCCGGGCGCGGCGGGGTGCGCCGCACCCGACGGGTGCGCGGTCCGGCGGAGACGGCCGGGGCGGGGTCAGACGATCCGGACGCCCAGCGCGTAGGCGGTGATCGAGGCGGGGTCGGAGCGCAGGTGGTCCTTGGCCGCGGCGCTGAAGCTGGGGGTCCGGGAGGTCGCCGGCTCCAGCCGCCACAGCAGGTTGCCGTCGCCGCGCCAGTGCACGTCACCGCCGCCACCGGTCAGCGCGTAGCCCGGGGCCACCGCGGCGACGGCGGCCGGGTGGGCGGTCTGACCGGAGTCGGCGCGGGTGATGGCGACGTCGACGCGGCCGACCGGCAGGTGGCGGCGGAGCGCGATGGCGTAGGCGCGGATGTTGGCGGGGTCGGAGACCAGGTGGTCCTTGGACCGCGCCTTCCAGGAGAACTCGGTGGCGGGGAAGGAGGCGGTGCCGAGGTTGCCCTGGCCGTGCCAGTCCACCCGGAACCCGCCGCCGACCAGGACGTAGTCGGTGGACGAGGGGATCCCCGCCTCCGCCTCCGGGTGCGGGGCGGCGCCGCTGTCGGCGCGGGAGACGTAGACCGACCGCAGCAGCTGCGCGCGGCTGAGTCCGGCGATCTTCAGACCGATGACATACGAGGTGAGCTCGTGGGCGTGCGCCCGCAGATGGTCCTTGGAGCTCACGACCCAGCCCGACAGGTCGTCGTTGGGGTACGAGGCCGTCAACAGCGCCCCGGGGTCGGCGTCGGTGGCGGTGGCCCCGCCGCCGATGGCGATCATCTCCCCGTCGCCGACGAGCGTGGTCTTGTCGATCCAGTGCTGCTGGGGAGGGTTGCCACGATGCGAGAACACGGACACCGTTACGCGGCCGGAGGCGTCCTGAAAGGTGTTCAGACGCGTGCCGACGTTGTCGGCTCGGCGCGCCGCGGAGGGGATCGAACTCCGCGCGGCGGCGGTCCCACCGCTCACGGCTCCGACGGCAGCGGCCCCCGCGACGGCTGTCGCCGTACGCAACACTGCTCTCCTGCTCTTCATCGACCTGCCTCTCTGGTCACTGGTGCAACCTGTGGCGCTTGTCGGGACGTGACCCTAACCTTCGTCATGTGCATGGCGATATGCCCACAAAGGGGGGTTGACGTCAGGGGCGCGCCACCCCCGCTGCGTACAGCGCGTGCGCCGTGCGCAGTACCAGGGCGTCGGCGTGGCGCGCCGCCACCAGCTGCACCCCGATCGGCAGACCGTCGGCGTCCACCCCGCAGGGGACGGTCGCGGCGGGCTGCTGGGTGAGGTTGAAGGGGTAGGTGAAGGGCGTCCAGCCCGTCCAGCGGGTGTGCTCCGAACCGGGCGGCACCTCGACGCCGGCCGCGAACGCGGTGATCGGCAGCGTGGGGGTGACCAGCAGGTCGTACGCGGAGTGGAAGCGGCCCAGCGCCTGGCCCAGCGCGGCCCGTACGTCCACCGCCGCCAGGTAGTCCAGCGCGCTGTACCCGGCGCCCCGGGCGCAGATCTCGCGCAGCCCGGGGTCCAGCAGCTCCCGCTCCTCGGGCGTCAGAGGTTGCACCAGTCGCGCCGCGCCGCTGAACCACAGCACGTGGAACGCCTCCACCGGGTCCGTGACACCCGGATCGATCTCCTCCACGCCCGCGCCGAGCTCGGCCAGCAGCTCCACGGCGCGCCGCACCGCCGCCGCCACCTCGGGGGCCACCGGGGCCGCCCCGCCCAGCGCCGGGCTGTAGGCGACGCGCAGCCCGGACACCGCGCCGGTGCCCGACGCGAGGGCGGCCCGGAAGCCCGCCTCGGCCGGCCCGAGCGGCGCCAGCTGCGACCAGTCGCGCCAGTCCGGACCGCTGATCACCTCCATCATCAGCGCCGCGTCCGCCGCGTCCCGGGTGATCGGTCCCACGTGCGCGAGCGTCCCGAAGGGGCTGGCGGGGTAGAGCGGCACCCGGCCGTAGGTGGGTTTGAAACCGAAGACGCCGCAGAAGGAGGCGGGAATGCGGATCGACCCGCCGCCGTCGGTGCCCAGGCTCAGCGGGCCGGCGCCCAGCGCGACGGCGGCCGCGCTGCCCCCGCTGGAGCCGCCGGCGGTGCGCCGCGGGTCGTGCGGATTGCCGGTCACCCCGGTCAGCGGGGAGTCGGTGACGCCCTTCCAGCCGAACTCCGGGGTGGTGGTCTTGCCGACGAAGACCGCGCCGTGCTCGCGCAGCCGCGCCACCGCGGGCGCGTCCTCGTCCCAGCGCCGCCCCTCGGCACGCACCGTCCGCGAGCCGCGCAGCGTCGGGGCGCCGCGCACCGGTAGCAGGTCCTTCACCGAGACCGGCACCCCGTCCACCAGCCCGGCGGGCTCGCCCCGTCGCCACCGCTCGGCGGAGGCCGCCGCCTGCCGCAGCGCCTCCTCGGCGTCCACCCGACAGAAGGCGTTGACGCCGGCCGGGATCCGCTCGACGCGCTCCAACACCGCGCGGACCGCCTCGACCGGGGAGAGGGAGCCGGCGGCGTAGAGCTCGACCAGCCGGACCGCGCTGAGGTCGGCGGGATCGACGGCGTCCTCGACGCCGGCGGCGGCGCCGCCTTCCGCGTCCCCCGCCAGGTGGCCGGCGTCGGCGGCGGGGTGGTCGTGCGTGTCGTTCGCGTCGGTCACGGGCCCTCCACGGCTGGTGGTCGGCGAATCACTCCACGGGCGGTCACTCCACAGGCACATACCCCAGGCGCTTGTCGACGACGTTGAAGAGCGGCCGGCCCGTCACCCAGCGGTCGTAGTTGTCCTGGAACTGCCGGGCCAGCTCGTCCCGCCAGCCGACCGTGTCGCCGCTCATGTGCGGGGAGACCAACAGCCCCGGCACGTCCCACAGCGGGTCGTCCGCCGCCAGCGGCTCCTGGACGAACACATCCAGCGCCGCCCCCGCGATGCGCCGCTCCACCAGCGCCGCCACCAGCTCGTCCTGGTCCACCAGCGGGCCGCGGCCGACGTTGACGAAGCGGGCGGTGGGCCGCATCCGGGCGAACGCGGCCCGGTCGAACATGCCACGGGTCTCCTCGGTCAGCGGGGCCGCGCACACCACCCAGTCGGCGGCCGGCAGCAGCTCGCCCAGCTCCGCGGCGCCCCGCACCCCCTCGTCGGGGCGCGCCCGGCGCCCCACCAGCGTGACCGCCACACCCAGCGCGCCCAGGGTGGCGGAGATCGCCCGCCCGATGGGCCCGGCGCCGACCACCACCGCACGCGTCCCGGCCACCCGCTGCGTCTCCCGGTGCCGCCAGTGCCGCCGGCGCTGCGCCTCCCAGCTGCCGGGGAAGTCCTTGGCCAGGGCCAGCATCAGCCCCGCCACGTACTCGGCGATCGGCTGTTCGAAGACCCCGCGGGCGTTGGTCAGCAGGGTCGGGGAGGTGACCAGCTCGGGGCAGAGCACCCGGTCCACGCCCACGCTCGCGGTGTGCACCCAGCCCGGCCGCCGCCCACCGCCCGGCCAGGCGGCGCGGGCCGCGTCGGAGCCGAAGTCCCAGACGAGCAGCACATCGGCGGTCGGCAGCAGCTCCGGCAGCGTCCGCTCGTCGCAGACCCGCACCCGGGCCCGGTCGACCAGTCGGGGAAGCGGGACGGGGGGCTCCTCGCCGAAGACGAGGACGGTGGGGAGGCGGTGCTCGGTCATGGCGCGGACCCGGGGTCGGGGACGGTTTCCGGCCACACCACGGGTGGTCCGGGGCGTCCGAGGAGCGTCCCGTACCGACCGCGGAACTGCCGGAGATGTGAGGATTGACCACGCTAGGGACCCGTCACTACGGTCGTCAACACGGCTTGTGCCGCCGGGCCTTCCGCCCCTGGTGCCAGGGGTCCGACATGTCCCGGAGGCCGACGTGTCCCGGGGGTCGCGCGCCCCGGGGGTCGACGTGTCCCGGGGTTCGCGCACCCCGGGGGTCGACGTGTCCGAGGGCCGACGTGCCCTGGGGGTCTCACATGTCCTGGGGGTTCCGACATGGACGTCTCCTTCCTGGGCGGTCCGCGTCCACAGCGCGGCGTGGGCGTCGTCGCGCCCTTCGACTTCGCCCTCGACCGCGAGCTGTGGCGCTGGGTCCCCGACGAGGTGTCGCTGCACCTGACCCGCACCCCGTTCGTCCCGGTCGAGGTGAGCCTGGACCTGGCCCGGATCGTCAGCGAGCACGAGACGCTGCACGAGGCGGTGCGGGCGCTGTGCGCGGTCTCCCCGGAGGTCGTCGCCTACGCCTGTGCCTCGGGCAGCTTCGTCGGCGGCGTGGCCGGGGAACGGGCCATGTGCGAGGCGATGCGACGGGCCGGCGAGGTGCCCGCCCTGACCACCTCCGGCGCCCTGCTGGAGGCCCTGCGCGAGCTCGGCGCCTCCCGGATCGCGCTGGTCACCCCGTACACCCGGTCGGTCACGGACGCGCTGGAGGAGTATCTGGCGGGGGCCGGCGTGACCGTCGGCGGGCGCTCCTACCTCGGGCTGACCAGCCACATCTGGAAGGTGCCGTACCGGGACGTGGTCGGCATGGCCCGGGAGGCGGTGGTCGGGTCGGCGGACGCGCTCTTCATCAGCTGCACCAACCTCCCCACCTACGACGTGATCCCGCAGTTGGAGGCGGAGCTGCGGATGCCGGTGCTGTCGGCCAACCAGGTGACGATGTGGGCCGCGCTGCGCGCCATCGGCGCGTATGCCGTCGGTCCGTACCAGGCGCTGCTGGACTTCGATGCGCGCGGCGGCCCGGCGGCGCTCTCGGCCGACCGGGGGTCCGCGGCGCTGCCGGGGGAGCCGGACCCGGCGGCGGCGCTGCCGGGGGAGCCGGGCGAGGCGGTGCCGCCACCGCCGCCCGAGACCGAGACATGACATCTCGCGCCCGCCATCGGGCGTCGGGTGCGACAAGAGAGGCGAGTCAGGGTATGACACCAGGAGGCGCCCGGAACGACACCTGGCCACCGGCGGTCGGCTTCCTCTACCCGGGCCACTCCGCGGAGGACGACTACCCGCGGCTGGAGGCGCTGCTGGGCTGTGCCGCCCGGCTTCCGGTCGTCCACACCGACATCGGCGAGGACGCGCACCGGGTGGACGCGCTGCTGGAGATGGGCTCGGCGGAGCGGCTGGCCGCGGGGGTGGCGGGGCTCAAGCGGCGGGGCGCGCGGGCGGTGGTCTGGGCCTGCACCAGCGGCAGCTTCGTCTTCGGCTGGGACGGGGCGCACGCCCAGGTCCGCGCGCTGGGGGAGGCGTCGCGCCTGCCCGCCTCCAGCACCTCCTTCGCCTTCGTGCACGCGGTCCGCGCGCTCCGCGTGGCGCGGGTGACGGTCGCCGCGACGTATCCGGAGGACGTGGCCGCGCACTTCACGTCGTTCCTGGAGGCGGCGGGGGCGGAGGTGGTCGCGATGCGGGGCAGCGGCGTCGTCACCGCGGCCGAGGTCGCCACCTGGGGGCGCGAGGACGTCCTGGCGCTGGCCCGCGCGGGCGACCACCCCGACGCGGAGGCGGTGCTCATCCCCGACACGGCGCTGCACACCGCGGCCTGGCTCCCCGAGCTGGAGGCCGCGGTCGGCAAGCCCGTACTGACCGCCAACCAGGTCACGGTCTGGGAGGGTCTGCGCCTGCTGGGCCGCTCGGTGACCGGCCCGGCCCTGGGCGCGCTGTCCGCGTAGCCGCCGACCGGTCGGCGGGCCGGAACGGGGAGCTCGGCGGGTCGGAACGGGAAGCCCGACGGGCCGGAACAGGGAGCTCGACGGGCCGGAGCGGGGAGCTCGGCGGGTCGGAACAGGGAGTTCGACGGGCCGGAACGGGGAGCCCGACGGGCCGGAACAGGGAGCTCGACGGGCCGGAACGGGGAGCTAGGGGCCCACGAAGCGGTCCGTCGGCCCCTGCCCCCCCCGCCCGTCAGTACTCGCGGATGTACCAGCCCTTCTTCAGCTCCCCGTCCGGGGTGGCCTTGTAGTACAGGCACTTGTAGTCCGGGCCGCGGTAGTGACCCTTCCGGTAGACGTCGCACTTCGCCTTGGTCTTGAAGGGGCCGGCGACGAGCTTGACGGAACCGGCGGCCTCCGCGGCCGGGACGGCCGCGACGGTGACGGCCACCGCGACCGCGGCGGCGCTCAGGAGCTTCTTCACGTGACGATCCCCGTTTCGTGTGGGACGCGGGACGGCATCCCATGATCGATTACGGCGGATCATGCTACTGAGCGGTTGACGGGTGGGGAAGGTCGAAGAGAGGTGAACGCGGGCCAGCGCGGTCGGGTGCTCGACAGTCCCGACACAGTCCGGGTGCGGGTGCGCGAAAGGCCCGTTCGCACCCGTCGCAGGTCTGGAACGGGTCGGGGCGCGCCGCGCGTTGCTCACGCAGCTCGGGAACGACCGGTGGCAGCCACTCGGCCAGCCGGTGCGCGAGCAGCCGCGCGGGCCGACGGATGGCGCCTGCCGGCAGCGTCCCGGTGAGCGTGCGCGCCACCTGATCGCCGCCGACCCCGCGCTCCAGCCACCGACACACGGCGGGCACCAACTCCCGTACGTCCCGCTCGGACAGCACCAGCCGGGGCTCCAGGAGGCGCAGCCCGGCCAACAGCCGCGCGGCGTCACGAGCCGACGGCCCGGAGGGGGCGGGAACGACGGGCACGACGGCGGTGGGCCTTACGGCCGGCTTGACGAGATCCACGCGCTGCGGTGCCGGCGCCGGTCGCACCCGGCGGACCGCCGCCGCCCCGGCAACCGCCCTTGGGGCGGCGCCCCGCTGCTCGGCCACCGGCCCCGCCGCTCCGGGCCGCTCGAAGAAGGTCGTACGGGTCACCACCCGCCCACCGCTCACCCGCTCCCGCCGCCGCTCCAGATACCCGGCGGCCTCCAACTCCCGTAACGCCCGCGCCAAGGTCATCTCCCCCTCGCGGAACCTGCCGGTCAGCTCCTTGATCCCGACGCGGGCACCGTCGGGCAGCGACTGGATGTACACACCGACACCGATCGCGACGGCGGAGAGCCGGGGATGCTGCGCGAGGTGGTTGCCGACGACGGTGAAGTGGCTGTCGTGGCGATGCCGGACGTGGACCACTCCGGCGGTCGGGAAGGCGGCCGAATCGGGGGCCGGAAGGGAGTCCGAACGGGCGGCGCGCGCGGCGGGGCCCGCGCTAGGATGCGCTGAAGTCATCGGGAAGCGTGCTTCTTCCTGTTGATCAGGCCCTCGGCAATGGGGATGGCCGTCCCCGCCGGGGGCCGAAGTCTTTTCTGGGGTCATTCCTGCGGTTGTTGGCGCGACCGTACTCCGCAGTCGATCGCACCTGCCACCCCATCACTCGATGGAGTGACAAGGGGGTTGGGTGGGGATGGGTTTGGTTCTCTTCCAGGTTCTTTGAGGAGACGTCGCGGGACGCCGGGACGCGGTCGACCGGGACGCGGGTTTCCGCGATGCGGTGTTCGTCGGTGCGGGCGAGGAGACCCGCTGGCCCCTTCACGTAGCCAGCGATTCCCGCGCGGCCGCGAGCGCGAGATGCCACGGATACGCCTCAGGCCGTCCTTGCCCCGGCTTGTTCGGCACGAACCCGCCCGGCCCATAGAGGACTCGCACGCGGGCACCGCGGAGCGTCGCGAGGCTCTGTTCGAACTGGGGATGCTGGGCGTACGCCTCGTTGACGCACGGCATGGCGACCAGGGGGATGGCCTTCCCGATGGCCTCCGCGACGACTCCCACCACCCAGGTGCCCGTGATTCCCAGCGCCCACTGATTGATCGTGTTCATCGTGGCCGGCGCCACCACCACGACAGACGCCGGCGGCCACACATCGGGCTGGCCGGGTTGCCGGTAGGAGCTTCGCACCGGCCGCCCGGTGAGTTCAGCCAGCTCCGGCAGCCGGCCCCCCAGCCACGCTTCGGCGGTCGGCGTCAACCCGAGGCACACCTCCCACCCCTCCGCTTGGGCCCCTCGGATCGCGTGGTCGATGTAGTGCACGGGAGGCGCGGCACAGCCGAAGAGGTACATCACCGGGGCATCCATGCGCAGCAGTTCACCACACGTGGGGCATCAGCCCACTCCGTCACCCGATGTAGTGATACCGGGAGTTGGGGGGATGGGTTTGGTTCTCTCCCAGGTTCATTGAAGAGACATCGCGAGGCGCCGGGGCGCGGTCGGCCGGGTCGAGGAGGTCCGCGATGCGGCGCCGAGGCGGAGAGAACCCAGAGGCGATGAGGAGGGCAGAGTGCGAGTCATCCGACGAGGCCAGGTGTGTGCCCGCTGCGGCGCCACAGTGGCCAGGGATAACACGACGGCCGTATGCGAACCGTGTCGGAAAGCGTTGCGAGGACTGTTGGCGGAACCACCCCAGCTCGATGACGACTTCTGGCGTAGCGCCCCTATGCTCGCCGCTCTCAGCAGTTGGCACATGGGTAGGGTCTTCCGGGCATACCGCACCCATCCGGCACACGGGAAAGTCTTGCCCCAGGGAATCCTGGCGCGGTGGTTGAACCTGACTCAGGCGCAGTTGAGCCGTATTGAGAACGGCGCTGCTCCCCAGGAGCTCGACAAGCTCATTCACTGGGCGAAGACTCTGGGCATCCCCTCCGAGCACCTCTGGTTCAAGCTCCCGTGCGAGCAGCGACTCCCGACCGAGGATTCGCCCGGCGGCGAATCACGCTTCCCAGAGCTGGAGCGGCGTGCGTTTTTGGCCAGGGGGCGCGCTGTGGCCGCTCTGCCCTCCTTTCGCCTCGACGACCTACGTCACTTCGTCGCCGCATTGGATGACGCACGTAGATACGCGGACCGGGACGTTGTCCGATACCTCCACGACCGACTCAAGGAGTTCGCGGCAGATGACGGCCGGCGCGGACCGAAAGCGACACTGCCCGCAGTTCTCGGCCTGCTGGCCGCACTGGAGAGGCTGTGCAGCCATGCCAAGCCCGCCGTGCGCGGGGATCTTCTCTCGGTGGGGGCGTTGGCAGCTGAGTTCAGCGGCTGGCTCTACCGGGATATCGGCGCACTGGACATGGCCGAGCATTGGCAGGACCGGGCGATTGAGTGGGCCCGGGAGGCCGAGAACAAACCGTTGCAGGCGTACGTCATGCTGCGTAAGAGCCAAGGCTGCTGGGACACGCGCGATGCTCGCGGCATGAGCGTGCTGGCGCATGCCGTTCAAGAACCCGGCTACGCGTTGCCCGCTCGGCTGAGAGCGGAGGCCGCGCAGCAGGAAGCTCGCAGTTGGGCGATGCTCGGCGAACCGGTCGCCGCCGTGGAACGCAAGCTCGATGAGGCGCGCGCTCTCCTGGCCTCGGATCACGGGCAGCCGATGGGAGATGTCGAGGTGACAGGCGCGGCGTACAACGAGGCGACATTGGATCTGCAGACGGCTATTTGCCTTACCGAGGCTGGTCATCCGACAAGCGCCGTCGACGTCTATCGGAAGCGATTGGACCAAGACGGGCTGTCATACCGTGATCGCGGCTATTTCTCTGCGCTGTTGTCGGTGACGCTGGCTTCTGCGGGAGAGCCCGCAGAAGCGGCGACTGTGGGATTGGACGCTCTACGGGCGGCCGAAGCCACGTCCTCGGTCCGCACCGTGCGGGAGCTGATGCGAGTCTCGGACCGCCTGAGCCCCTGGGCCGCCCATCCGCAGGTGCGCGCCTTCAACACCGCTCTTCGAGCCGGGGCTCGCTGTTCGTGAGCCAGTCCGCGACGGCCCGCACCACGCTGGCTTGCCATTGCCGCGTCTGCGGTTGCTCGTAAGCCGGGTCGTCAGGCATGGCGATCCCGTGCTGGGCGCCGTCGATCTCGAGGAGGTGGCGCGTGGCGGAGCCCAAGCGGTCCAGGTAGTAACGCGAGCTTTCGACCGGGATGAACGTGTCCTTTGTGCCGTGCACGATCAATGTGGGCTGCTGAACCCTGCCCAGGTAGTCGGCTGGCACCACGTGCAACACTTCATTCAGCAGTGGCCGGCCCAGCTTGAACGTCGGTGAATGTGGCAGAAAGCCGTCGGCGAGCAAGGCATGAGCCTCTTCCTGCCGTAGTCGATCACCGGACCAGTAGGGCTTCTCCACCACGAACCGTCGCTTGTAGTCGAGAAGCGGATTCAGCAGCACCAAACGGCCTACGACCTCCGGGTAGGCGCCGGCTGCCATGGCTGAGATGCCTCCCGAGAAGCTGGCGCCGACGAGGTGCACTCCACCGGGCTGCCCCGTCCGGGCGGTGATCACATCCGCCGCCGCTCGGATGTCGTTCGCGACGGCCATGAGGGTGAGGTCCTCCTGTCGTCCCTCGCTCTCCCCATGACCGCGCAGATCGAATCGGAGCACGGTCATGGACGCCAGCGCTGCGATGCCCTGGGCCAGTCGCCGGAAGAAGCCGCCTTCCTCCCTGGTGACCCCACCTCCGTGGACGAGAACAACACCACCGACAGGTTGCTCCGTGAGCGTCAGGGTGCCGCGCAACCGCAGGCCATCCAGGCTCCGGAACTCGATGTGCTCCTCTGTCACTCCCACCTGTCCCTCCACCTTGCGACGTCGGACACGCGATCCTTCCCCGGTATACGCGCGACGCATACCGATCGCACGCATTTCGGCATAACGGTCTTCGCGAGTGCACCCCAGGGTGGAGCCATGGCGATGACTACCAGGAGACGGACGACCTCGACGGCGCAGCAGGCATGGTGGCCGCACAGCGGCCAGGAGATCAAACCCCATCCCGCCGGGGAAGCGTGGGACGCCGTGAGGGTGCCCACCCTGGTCGGCGAGCTCGTGCTGGAGCGGCTCGGCGCGGACAGCGGCGCGGTCATCGACGACCCGTTCACGGCCGTCTGGTACTGGCTCGTGCGGCCGGGCGCCGCCGCGGACTGGACGCTCCAGCGGGTGCTGAGCAAGGGTGCGTTCGTCGCCGTGCCGCCTCGGGAGCGTACGTACGGCCCCGGACCGCACTGGCGCGTGCCGCCGGGCCCTGACCGCTGTCTCACCGACGCCGACCGGCTGCATGCCGCGCTGCTGGCCGCCATGGGAATGGTGAAGTACTGCCTGCGTTGCGAGCGGCTGACCGCCGAGCCCGTCGCCGTCGTCGACGTCCACGGCGGCAGTGGAGCAGGCCGCACTCTCTACGCCTGCGAGCAGTGCGCGCTGCACTTTCCGACACACCGTGACCCGTTTACCGAACTCGCCGCCGCGCACCGCGCCCGGCAGGAGGGTCGATCCCGATGAGCGGGGAGACCGAACGCGTCACGGCCCGCGCGGGCTCCTCGGACCTTCAGTGCGGCATGCGAACGTGGCGGGCCGTCCTCGACCACCTCACGGAGTGCACCGCCTGCCGGAACGGCCCGGCTCCGTGCGCGGTCGGCCGGGAGCTCACCCAGACACACCGTCGGGCGACGCGGGGCGAGACCACATGACCGCCCGCTGGATGGCCCTCGGGCTGCTCCTGGGCGGGCCTTCCTCCGCGGTGCCAGCGGAGGAGGCCCTCCCGCCCGGTGAGCGAAAGCCGCCCCGCTGGGACGTGGCGGCGGCCGCTGAGCGGGCCGAGTGGGAGATCCAGCAGGCGGGGTACGAGCCGCTGGACCCGTACCCGGGCCGGGTGGCCGCCCCCTGGCGAAGCCGCTGCACCACCTGCGGAGCCGTAGGCACCCCGACCCTGGCTCGCGTCCGCCGCTTCGGTGGGTGCCGGCACCAGCGCTTACCCACCATGCGGACCCCCCGGGAATAACCGGAGATTCGCTCCGGTTGCGCTGACGGCAGATTCCGTACGCCGCGCGGGCGGCGACGCCGAGCGTAGAGAGGGGCGGGCCATCGTGGCCGAGGAGCAGCAGGACGAGGCGATTCGAGGCCGGGCCCGTGGCACCGCGCCGGTGCCGTTGTCGGTGCTTGATCTGGCGACCGTCGGGAGCGGGCTGACCGCAGCGCAGGCGCTCAGGACGACGGTGAGCCTGGCGCGGCTGGCGGAGCGGCGGGGATTCCACCGGTTCTGGGTCGCCGAGCACCACTCGATGCCGGGGGTGGCCAGCTCCTCGCCGGCGGTGATCCTCGCCCACCTGGCCGCGCACACCGAGCGGATCCGGCTCGGCTCCGGCGGGGTGATGCTGCCCAACCACGCGCCGCTGGTGATCGCCGAGCAGTTCGGCACGCTGGAGGCGCTGGCGCCGGGCCGGGTGGACCTGGGGCTGGGGCGGGCGCCGGGGACCGACGGCGCCACCGCGGCGGCGCTGCGTCGGGCCGACCGGCTCAGCGAGGGCGCCGACGAGTTTCCGCAGCAGCTCGCGGAGTTGGTGCGGTTCCTGGACGACGACTTCCCCGACGGGCACCGCTACGCCCGTGTGCACGCCATCCCCGGGCCGGTGCAGGGCACCGTCCCCGGCGGCGTGCAGTCCGCCGACCGGCCGTCGGTGTGGCTGCTGGGCTCCAGCGGGTTCAGCGCCCGGCTCGCCGGGATGCTGGGACTGCCGTTCTCCTTCGCGCACCACTTCTCCTCGGCCAACACCATCCCCGCGCTCGACCTGTACCGGGAGAGCTTCCGGCCCTCCGCCGTGCTGGACCGGCCGTACGCCTCCATCGGCGTCTCGGCCTTCGCCGCCGAGGAGGAGCGGGAGGCCCGGCGGCAGGTGATGACGGGCGCGCTGTCCATGCTCAGGCTGCGCACCGGGCGGCCCGGCCTGGTGCCCACCCCCGAGGAGGCGGAGGCGTACGTCTTCAGCGACATCGAGCGGGACTTCGTGCACAGCTGGCTGGCGAACGTCGAGTTCGGGACCCCGGACGCGGTCCGCGAGCAGCTCAACGACCTGATCAAGCGGACCGGTGTCGACGAGATCAAGATCACGGCGGTGGGGCACGGCCGGGAGGCCCGGCTGCGCTCGTACGAACTGATCGCGGACGCCTACGAGTTGCCGGTGGTCACGGGTTCTTGAGGTAGCCCACGTGGAACCGCACCGTTCCGGCGTACGCCGAGCCCTCGGGGAGGAACTGCCCTTGCAGCAGCGTCCAACGGCCCTCGCTGGTGTGGACGCACAGGCTCTGGTCGGGCTTCATCATGTTCATGTATAAGGAGCCCTGCTGGAGCCGAGCCCGCGTCGAGCACTTCGGCACGTTCGCGTCGTCGATGACTCCCAGCTTGACCCCTGAGGACGGCGCGAGCCAGCCCGTGGAGTAGTAGAGGTCGTGGGCCGGGCCCGGTACGTTCGAGATCGCTTCGCCGTCGACGTCCAGGTAGTGCGCGTTCGGCACGTCGATGTCGTAGACGCCGGTCATGTGCTCGTCGAGGGCGAGGAACGGATCCGTGGAGTCCGGCGAGGGCGGGTCGAGCACAGTGGGCGGGTCGGACGGGCCCTCGCTCGCGCTCTCGCTCTCGCTCGGGGACGGCGAGGAGGGGGTGGGCGATGCCGAGGCCGGCTCGGCGCTGCTGGCGGAGGGGCTCGGAGGCGTCGAGGTCGGGGGCGGGGGTGACGCCGTCGACGGGGCGGTCGAGGACGGTGGCGGGTGCGTCGCCGAGTCGTCGTCATCCGAGCCGATCATGTCGGGCACCACGATGGCGGCCACGCCCATGATCACCGTCGCCAGGACGCCCGCCCACGCCTGAAAGGTCCGTGAGCGCAGCAGGCCGTAGCCGTCGTCCCCCATGTTCGGCGCCCCCCGGCCGTCGTGAACCCTGGAATCTCGCTGGAGTGGCTCCCCATCGTGGCAGCCCTCGCCCGGCGATCGTTCGAAGTTGCACTACCGTTACGGAGCGGCTCACGTGAGCGCCCCCGGCCCCCTCCCGGACCGGCGAGACACCGGGTACTCAGGGAGTCCGGGGCGCCGGGAGTCGCCATTGGCCGGAGTGGCCGGGCGGGAGCGCCAGGTCACTCCGGACCGCCGCGTAGTACCTCTCGCGCGCGGTGCGCTGGCGCTGGAGCAAGGCCGACCATGTTTCCGGGCTACGGGTCTGGTCGCGTAGGAACCCTTCCATGTCCATCACCGCGACGACCCATTCGCGGGCCCTCTCCACCACGTCCGGGCTGCCGAGCATCAACAGGGCCTCCCCGGCCGGGTCCCGGGCCTCAGCGGCCTCGGCCAGCTGCGGCGCCGCCTCCTCGGGAGACAAGGGGTGCGGATGAGGGTCGTTGCCGAGGTGGGCCGCGACCCGGTACGTCAGGGTCACGCTCTTCTTCAGCGACCTGGCGTAGTCGGCGTAGGCCGTCAGCCGCCGCTCCTCCCAACGGGCGGCCTGCTCGCGACGGAAGCGGGCCTGATCGCCGCGCGTTATCGCCACGTACGATCCGAGGGCGCCGATCACCACGCCCAACAGGGCGGGGAGCTGTTGTATGAACGCGGACATGGCCACACGGTATAGGGCGATGTCAGAGCCGATTTGACCCTGTTTCGGGTTGCCCTCCGCACACACGTCAGGGTGCCCGGAGGCGGACCGAGCCCTGAAAAGAAGGGCGCGCTCAAGCCCCGCCGACCGCCGCCGCGTACCCCGCGCATCCGCCGATCATCGCCGTGATCAGCTCCGGCGAGACCGGTCGCGAGTAGAACCATCCCTGTCCGGTGTCACAGCCGATGCGCGCCAGCCGCTCCGCCTGTTCGGCGCTCTCCACGCACTCCACGGTGACGGTCTGGCCCAGCCGGTGGGCCAGGTCCACCAGGGCCTTGACGATCGTCTCGTCGGCCGGGTTCGGCTGGGCTCCGGCGCGGAAACCCTGGACGAAGGAGCCGTCCAGCTTCAGGGTGTTGACGGGGAGACGGCTGAGGTAGGCAAGGTTGGAGTAGCCGGTCCCGAAGTCGTCGATGGCGATCGCCACGCCCATGTCGCTCAGCTGCTGAAGCGCCTCCAGCGGGCGTCCGGCCGAGCCCATCACGGCCGACTCCGTCAGCTCCAACTGGAGGAGGTGGGGCGGGAGCCCGGTGCGACCGAGGATCGTGGCGACGTCCGCCACCAGATCCGAGTCCCACACCTGGCGCACCGCCACGTTCACGCTCATCACCAGTGGGTTGTGGGGGTGGGTGAGCTGCCAACTGCGGCCTTGGCGGCAGGCGGTCTCCAGGATCCAGCGGCCCAGGGGAACGATCGCGCCGTTCTCCTCCGCCAGTGCGATGAACCGATTCGGCGAGAGCCGGCCGAACCGCGGGTGCTGCCAGCGGACCAGCGCCTCCACCCCCCGCAGCACCCCGTCCACCAGCCCCACCAGCGGCTGGTACTCCAGCACGAACTCCTCGCGCTCCACCGCCCCACGCAGCGCGCTGGACAGCGCCTGGCGGGTCATGCGGTGGGCGTTGCGCTCGGGGTCGAAGAGGGTCCAGCGGGCCTTGCCGTCGGCCTTGGCCCAGTACAGCGTGGTGTCGGCCGCCTGCATCAGCCAGGTGGCGTGGGTCTCGGCGGCCGCCCGCTCCACGACGCCGATGCTGGCCGAGACCGACAGCCGGTGCCCGCCGAGGTCGAACGGCTGCTGGAGCGCGGCGAGGACGCACCGCGCCAGGTCGCACAGTTGCTCGGTGCCCTGCGAGTCCTCCACCAGCAGCGCGAACTCGTCCCCGCCCAGCCGCGCGACCAGATGGCCGCCGGGCCGCGCGCAGTCGGTCAGCCGTTGCGCCACCGCGCTGAGCAGCCGGTCGCCGACCCGGTGGCCGAGGGTGTCGTTGATCGCCTTGAAGCCGTCCAGGTCCAGGTAGCACAGGCCCACCCGGCCGGTGCGCCGGCCGGCGTCGGCGTGGTGGTCCGTGCCGGCGGACGGGGGGCCGGTGGGGGCGCCCGCTTCCCCGGGCCGGGCTCCGCCGCCCGGGGGCGCACCGCCGGGCGCCACCCCGCCCGGCGTTCCGCTGCCGGGGCTGCCGGGGGGACCAGTGTTGCCAGGGGGGCCAGGGGGGCCAGGGGGTCCAGGGTTGCCAGGAGGGCAAGGGCTGCCGGGGAGACCAGGGAGGCCAGGGCTGTCAGGGAGGCCGCCCCCGGGACGCCGGCCGCTCGGCAGCCCGGCAGCGCCCGGAGGCGCGTCGCTCGGATGTCCACCGCCCGGCGGCCGGCCGTCGGGATGTCCGGCGCCCGCAGTCCGGCCGTCGGGATGTGCGGCGCCCGCAGTCCGGCCGTCGGGATGCCCGGCGCCCGGAGCCCGGCCGTCGGGGTGTCCGCCGCCCGGAGCCCGGCCGTTCGGGAGCGCGCTCGCCGCGGCCTCCTCCAGGGCCACCGCCAGCCGCTCGAAGAAGAGTGCCCGGTTGGGCAGTCGGGTCACCGGGTCGTGCAGCCGCACATGGTTCAGTCGCGCCTGGAGGTCCCGCCGGTCGCTGATGTCGACGAGCGAGAGCAGCACGCTGCGGCCGTCCGGCGTCGACTCCACCGTGACCTCGGCCCACAGCACCTGTCCGTCGGTGCGTTTCAGTCGTCGGGTGCGGCAGAGCCGGTCCCGACAGCCGCGCAGCACCTCGCGGAACTCGGCCCAGGTGAGCGGGTCCTCCCGTAGGTCGGCCAGGTCGGCGGCGTCGCGCGCCGCCAGCTGCGCCGGGTCGGCGCCCAACAGCGCGCCGAAGGCCGGGTTGGCCTCCAGCACCGTCCCGTCCGGGTGGACGACGGCCATCGCGAGGCAGGCGGCGTGGAAGGCCGCCCGGTAGTCGCCGGGGGTCGGGCCGGCGGCGGCGCTCGGGCCGGGGTCGGTGGCGCTGGCCCGAACATGACGTTGTGTGATCGTCTGAGGCGTGGTGCGGGGCGCGGGGCCCTGGCCTTCAGGGGATCCGCTCACCGGTCGCTCCCGCGTGGTGTCCGTCTCGTACAGGTCGTCTGCATATCTCACACCGAGCGTCGGGCGGGCCGTGAACCGCCGCCCGAATAGGGAATCCCCGCTGGAAAAGTCGCGATCATAGAAGCTATTACTCCGGCCGTTCCAGGAGTGCAACCAAGGCCCAAAGCGTCTTCATCATCTCTATGGCCGTTTCTGCTCGACTCTGCACGGACTCGCTTGCATCAATGACCGACTGTGACCGTCAGTTACGTACCCGGATGCCGACCCTTTCACTCGACTGGGTCAGTGGAACAGGGCGCATCGCCGCATTCCGCCCGAGGGTGGTTGGGGTGCCCCGATGGGTTCCGATGCTGTCCGGGAGGTCTTTGTGGCCCGTCCGCGCGTGTCCGAAGGGGTGGGCCGACCGTCGCGGCTGCGCCGCGCCGGGGCCATGTGCACCTCACTCTCCGCGATGATCGCCACGACAGTGGTGGGAGTTCCCGCGGTGGCCGCCGGAGCGGGCGGCCCGTGCGCCCTCCCGCGCAGCACGGCGCACCACTCCGAGGGCCTGGACAGCTGGCATGCGGGCTATCCCCGCCCCACCCGCACGCTCGACGCGCTGATGCTCTTCCTCCGCTTCCCGGACGCCGTGCCGTACACCACCCCCCGGCAACTCGTCGACGACCACTTCCCGGCCACCACGGAGTTCTTCCGGCGCGCCTCCTACGGGCGCTTCTCCCTCCGGGTCCACCCGGTCACCCGGTGGCTGGAGATGCCCAGGGACTCCACCACGTACGCGATACGGCGCGACTGGGCGCCGGACCGCCGCACCGCCTATCTGCGCGACGCCATCGCCACCGCCGACCGGAGCGTGGACTTCGGGCGCTACGACCTGGTCTACCTCGTCGCCGACCCGGACGCCCCGGGCATAGACGCCGATGCCACCAAGGTCGTCAACTTCGACCGCCCGCTCCGCGCGGACGGCGCCGCGCTGCGCCGGCTCGTCACGATCTTCGAGCACCACCCACCCGACCGGAACGTGCTCGCCCATGAGACCGGACACGTCTTCGACCTGCCCGACCTCTACCACCGGCCGACCGGCGGCGGTGGGGACTGGGACACCCGGGTCGGCGACTGGGACCTGATGGGCAGCCAGTTCGGGCTGGCCCCGGAGCCCTTCGGCTGGCACAAGTGGAAGCTGGGCTGGCTCGCCGCCTCCCAGGTGCGCTGCGTCCGCGAGCCGGGCGCGACCACGCACGCCCTCCTGCCCGTCAGCGCCCCCGACCCGCACGACATCCCCGCGCCCGAGGGCCGCCCCCGGCTGGTCGTCGTCCGCACCGGCACCGCCCGGGCCCTGGTCATCGAGGCCCGCGCCCGCTATGGCAACGACGCCGAACTGTGCACGGAGGGCGTCCTCGTCTACCGCGTGCGCAGCGATGTCGCCTCCGGCGACGGCCCGGTCGAGGTCCTCGACGGCCACCCCCACAGCGAGGCGTGCCCGGACGAGTCGGTCTACCCGAGGCTCGCGGACGCCCCCCTGGGCGTCGGCGAACGCCTCGACATCCGCCAGGACGGCGTCCGCGTGGAGGTCCGCGGACGCACGACCCACGACGCCTGGCTCATCCGCGTCACGCGCGCGGAGCGCCCGTAACACGGCGTCGGACTGACTGTCGGGCCGTCTGTCGGTCTGCCTGTCGGACTGCCCGGCGGCCCGTCTGTCGGCCCGTCTGTCGGCCCGCCCGTCGGTCTGCCTGTCGGACCGCCCGCCGGCCGGCCCGTCGGACTGCTTGCCGGACAGCTCGTCGGAGACCCACCGGCCGTGGGCCGGGGCCCGTCGGCCGCGCATCGGGCTATAGGCCGCACTACGGCCGCCCGGTGGCCGCGTTCCGGCCGTGCTTCGGCCGCCCAAAGGCCGGGGTATGGGCTGCGCTCCGGCCGCCCATCGGCCGCGCCTCGCCGGCCGCTCTCGGGCGCCTTCGTCCGTGCTCCGGCCACCCTTCGGCCGCCGATCGGCTGTGCACCGGTCGCCCACCGGTCCGCATCGGCTGTGTACCGGCCGCCCTTCGGCCGCCGAGCGGGCGCACATCGGGCGTGCACCGACCACCCGTGCACCGGCCGCGCACGGGGCCTGCGCCGGCCGCGTTCCGGGCGTGCACCGGCCGCGTTCCAGGCGCGCACCGGCCACCCTGCCCATGGCGCTCTCCGGCCGCCTGGGGCGGGGAGCCTCTCTGGCGACTCTGCCCGGCGCTCTCCGGCGGCGCTCTCCAGCCGCCTGGCGGGCCCCTCTCCGGCCGACGCCCGGCCAGCCCTCGGCCAGCCCCCGGCCAGCCCGCGTCACTCGCCAGCGTCGCCTCCCGTCGCGCTCGCCGGCGTCGCCTCCCGGGTGCTCGCCGGGGCGTCGCCACCCGGCGTGCCGATACCGGCTGCGGGTCCGCGGGGGCCGCCCCGCGCGGGCTGCCACCCCGGCTGGGTTGTCGATGCGTGAAATCGTCGCCCGGGGGGGCCACCCCGCGCGGGGCGGCCCCCCCCCGGGCGACGAGGTGCCCGATGGCAGAGCGCCCGGTCGCCCGCCGCGTGCGCCCCCGTGGGCGTGGCACGCCCGTTGTGACCCCGGTGACCCCGACGCTCCCCGTTCGATGTCTGTACGGGCCACAGGACGCCCTGAGCGGTGGTCGAGTCGGGTTCGAGGGGGGCCGTCGACACTGGCGCCGGGGGCTTGCCGGGTGCACGTGCCGGATCGACGGCCTCCGCATCCAGCCGCGAGGGAGTTTGCCCCTATGGCCCCAACCGCGCACCTGGTCGACGAACTGCTGACACGCGCCGCTCACTGCGGCGGAGATACGGCCGTGATACACCCCGCGTCGGACGGCGCGATACGGCAGGTGTCGTACGACGAACTCGACCGGCGCGCCCGCGCGGTCGCCTCCTGGCTCCATGCCCACGACGCCGCCGGGCGCCGTGTCCTGATCGCCATGGACACCGGCCCGCACCAGGCGGCGGCACTGCTCGGCTGCCTGTACGCGGCGGCCGTGGCGGTGCCCGTGCCCGCGCCGGGCGACGCCTCCGGGACCACCGCCGCGCGGACCGCCGCCATAGCCCGGGACGCCGCCGTGCACCTGGTGCTCACCGAGGTCGCCCACGCCACGGAGGCGTCCCGTCTGCTCTCCCTCGTGGGCGCCCCGAGCCTGACCTGCCTGGCCGTGGACGGGCTGGGCCGGCACGACGAACACCCGTCCCGCGCGGCCGAGGATCCGCATGGAGCCCCGGCCGCACGGGACGGCTGGCTGCCCGCCCGCACCGACCCCGACACCCTCGCCCTGCTCAGCTACGACTCGGGGCCCGCCACCGCCCCGCGCGGGGCGCGACTGACCCACGGCGCCCTGCGGGTCGCCGTCTCCGCGCTCCGGGCCGCCCTGCGCACCGACCGCACCTCTCGGGTCGGCTGCTGGCAGGTCCGCCCGCACACCCTCGGGCTGATCGCGCAGGTGCTGCACCCCCTGTGGCTGGGCGCGACCGCCGTGCTGCCGCCCACGCTCCCGCCGCCCGCCGGGGGACGGGACGGCGACTGGCTGCGCGACCTGAGCCGCTACGGCGTCACCGAGACCGCCGCCCCCGACTCGCGCTATGCGCGCTGCGCCCTCGCCTCGGCGGTGGCCTGGGCCGGCGTCGACCTGTCGCGGCTGCGCACGGCGGTCAACGTCGGTGAGCCGGTCTCCGCCGCCACCCTGGCCGGCTTCGCCCGCCGCGGCGCCGCCGCGGGGCTCCGCGCCGACACGCTGACCCCCGGGTACGCCCCGGGCGAGGCGGCGCCCTGGCTGGCCGTGGAGGGCCGCGGCCCGGTGCCCGGCGCCGAACCGCGCGTGGTCGACCCGCGCGCCCTCCGCACCCTGCCCGACGGCGTCACCGGAGAGATCTGGGTCCGCGGCCCCGCCGTCGCGGACGGCTACTGGGGCAGCCCCCCGGACGCCGGGCGGGTCTTCCGCGCCCGCACCGCGGAGGGCGTCGACGGCTTTCTGCGCACCGGGGACCTCGGGTGGTCGGGGGAGGGCGGCACGCTGCGCCCCACCGGGCGGCTCGACGACCTCCTGATCGCCGACGGCGTTCCGCTGCACCCCCAGGACGTGGAACGGGAACTGCTGGGCTGCGGGCGCCCCCTGGGCACCGCGCGGGTGTTCTGCGCCGGGCCCGGCACCGGGCGGCTGGTGGTGGTCCAGGAGGTCCGTACGGTCCGCGGCGCCCACGCCGGACTGCCCCACCTCGCGGCGGCGATCCGGGACCGCGTGGCGCGGGAGTTCGGCGCGGAGCCGGGCACGGTGCTGCTCGTACGGGCCGGCACGCTGCGCCGGGCCGGCGGCGGCAAGGTCGGGCGCTCCGCGCTGCGCGCGCAGTACCTCCGCGGCGACGTGCGGACCCTGCACGTAGACGTCATCCCCGAGGCGAGCGGCTCCCCGGGGGAGCGCGGCTTACGCCACGGCGGGGCCGCCTGAGCCGGAGCTCGCGGGACGGGAACGGACGGCGCTGAAACACCCGATCGAAGGGTGGAATCGGCGAACGAACGGTAGAGCGGCCGGGTGCCCTTGGGAATAATCGCGGATGTGCGGCGACCGGGGTCCGGGGCACCGTAGGAGGTCGGTGGCGGCACGGGGTCGGGCGACGAAAGCGGCGGGGGAGACGTGGTCAGGGTTCTCATAGCCGAAGACATGCATTTGTTGCGCAAGGCGCTCGTCGCGCTGCTCGATCTCGAACCCGATATCGAAATCGTGGCCGAATTATCGAGTGGTTCCGATATCGTGCCGCGCGCCCAGGAACTCCGGCCGGACGTGGCGGTGCTCGATATCGACCTGCCTGGCATGGACGGGCTGACCGCCGCCGCGGAACTGCACACGCTCGTTCCCGAGTGCCGCACCATGATGCTGACCAGCCTGGGCCGGCCGGGGAACCTGCGCCGGGCGCTGGCCGCCCACGTCTCCGGCTTCCTGCTCAAGGACAGCAGCCCGGACACGCTCTGCTCCGCCATCCGCGCGGTCGCCAAGGGCGAGCGGGTGATGGACCCACAGCTCGTGCTCGCCGCGCTGGACGACGAGCCGCAGCCGCTGACCCCGCGCGAGCGGGAGGTGCTCCAACTGGCCTCCCAGGGCGAGGGGGCGCAGCAGATCGCCGCGCGGCTCTACCTGTCGGCGGGAACGGTACGCAACTATCTGACCTCCGTGGTCACCAAGTTGAACGCCCGCAACCGGGTGGACGCCATCCGGATCGCCCGCGAGGCCGGCTGGCTGTAACGAACGGTCGCCCCGCGCGAGCGGGCTCCCGGCCCGCCGTGGCGCGGGCCGGCGGCTCCCCCGTGCCGCACACCGCGCGGCACGGGGTTTCCGGGACCCCGCCACGCGCGGTACCGGGATTCCGGACCCCGGCCCCGCGCGGCACCCGGTTTCCGGAACCCCGCCCGCGCGGCACCCGGTTCCCAGGCTCCCCGCCGCCTTACGCCGGCACCGGCGGGGGCCCGTACTCGTCCTCCGTGCCGTGGTCGTCGCCGCCCCGCGCGGTGGAGCCGTCGGCCGAGTCCAACTCGGCCGTCAGCTCGAACCAGCCGTCGGGGCGCACCCCCGCCCGCAGTCGTCCGCCGAGCTTGGCCATCCGCACGCTCAGGTTGCCCAGCCCGCTGCCGCCGTGGGCGTTGTCGGCGCGCAGGATGGTGGAGGGCTTGCCCACCCCGTCGTTGGCGAGGGTCAGTCGGACCAGCGCGCCCTCGCGGGCGGCCTCGATGGCGCAGTTCTCCGCCTTGCTGTGGCGCAGCACGTTGGTCAGCCCCTCGCGCAACACGCTGGCCAGCACGGTGTCCACCAGGTCGGGCAGGTCCCCGCAGTCGACGTGGGTGGTGGTGTCGATGCCGACCGCGGCGAGCATCGACTGGGCGGTGCCGACCTCGGCGGAGAGTGACATCCGTCGGTAGCCGCGGGCCACCGCCCGCACATCGGCCAGCGCCTGCCGCGAGGTCTGGAGGATCTCGGTCAGCTCCTGCTGGGCCCGGGCGTTCTGCTCCGGCACCAGCCGGTGCACCAGCTCGCACTTGAGGGTGATGGTCGAGAGGCTGTAGCCGAGCAGGTCGTGCAGGTCGCGGGCGAACCGCAGCCGCTCCTGCGCGACGGCCATCCGGGCCAGCTCCGCGCGGGACCGGTAGACCTCGGAGACCAGCCCGGAGAGCCGGGAGAGACCGAAGACGACCAGTCCGGTCAGCCCGGTGGAGACGGTGGTGTAGGCGACCTCGCCCCAGCCGAACCCCACGTAGAACAGCAGCACGTCGGTGGTCGCCAGGATCGTGCCGAAGGCCAGCCAGCTCAGCGGGGCGCGCAGCACCAGCAGCGTGGAGCCGGCCAGGAAGCCCGGCATGCCCAACCAGGACTGCTTGAAGATCGCGAACGGGAGGAAGGTCAGCAGGGCCTGGACCCCCAGCGTCCAGTGCCGGGCCCGGCTCAGCCGGGGGGCCAGGCTGGGGAAGGAGTGCGCCAGCTGGAGGCCCAGCAGCATCAGCAGCGGGGGTAGTTGCGCGAGCATCAGCAGCGCGGCGTCCAGCCCCTCGGCCAGGGGGTGCGCGTCGTCCACGTAGGTGATCGCGACGCTGAAGTAGCCGAGCAGGACGACCACGGTGATCGCCACGGCCATGCGTGGCGCCAGGTCGTCCCGGTAGCGCTCCGGCTGGTGGCGGTGGCGCTCCGGGCCGTGACCGGCATCGCCGTAGGGCGAGGTGGTCCCCTGCACTCATCCTCCGGAAGTTCGGGCCGGATTGGGTGGCTTGCCCGAGAGTATCCGATCTTTATATGGGGTGGAGAGGGGGCGAACGCACCGATGGAGATCACAGGATGAGCCAGCGGGGGGATCAAGGGAAGAGCCCATACGGCATCAGAGGAACAGCGGGACGGGATTGAGATCGTCATACGGGGTGGGAGCCGTCAACCGGCCCAGCGCGACGGGCACCTCGAACAGTCGCCCGGGCGCGAACCGCGCCCAGTGCGGGCGCAGTCCGGGCACGAACACCTTTGCCACCGGCAGCCCCACGTCCGGCCGCGTCTGGTCCAGGACGAGCAGTTCGAGACCGCGGGCCCGGAGCAGCTCGACCAGCGCGGCGACGGCTTCGGCGGGGTCCGGGCTGGAACGTACGCAGGTCGCGAGCGAGAGCGGCGCGGCTGCTGGATCGGGGCTCAGATAGGTCTGGTTGGCGAGGGTGGCGGTGCTGAACCAGCGCAGCGCCTCCGGGTCCAGGTCCTCGTATCCGCCACCGTCCAGGCGCGCCCCGGCCACCGGCGGGAGCATCTGGTTGAGCTCCGTCAGCGCCCGGCGCAGCGCGGTGTGCCGGTCGAAGTCGGCACCGAAGCCGAGCACGATGTCCTCGGCCGGCTTGTCGACGCGCCGGGAGAGCGCGGCGACCACCGGGATGCCCAGGTCCGCGGTGAGGTCCAACGCCCACACCTCGCGCCGCATGGCGGCGTGGACCCGGCGCAGCTGGGCGATCCACGGGTCGCTCCACGGGGCGTCGTCGGCGTCCAGGGCGAGGCCCGGCTGGCGGGTCCGGTTGTACCACCACAGCGCCACCGCGTCCCGCTCCACCAGCTCCAGGAAGCCGCGCAGCGCCGCGTCGGCCAGACTGCCGCCCGCCGCCGCGCCGTTGGAGTTGGCCAGGCAGTAGCGGCGGCCCGGGGCCTGCGGGGCGTCGTAGTACAGCAGCGCGGTGGGCATGAGCCGGTGGACGCCGGCGGAGAGCGACCACACCGGGGTCCAGTCCACCTCGGCGTTCTCGTCGAAGGGGTCGCACACCCAGTGCCGCGCGGCGTGCGCCGCGTTCCACCGGTCCCGCTCGGCGAACTGCCGCTCCGCGTACAGCTGCACGGCGTCCGGATGCACCGCGGCGCCCGCCCCCAGGTCGCGCCAGCGGGCCCGCTGGCGGGGCTCGCCGTCGGTGAAGTGCCCGCTGTGGTGCTCCAGGGCCTCCAGCAGCGCCCCGGCCCTGGCCTGGTCGGCGGTGGCGCCCTTGCCGTGCGCGGCGGCGCGCAGCCCGGCGCGCACCGAGTCCAGGCCGCCCGGCGCGGAGGGCGCGGGGCGGTACGGGGCGTGGAAGCAGTTGAGGAACGCGGGCCCGCGCGGGTCCCGCTGGATGCGGGTGACCAGTCCGGTGACCGGGCTGACCAGGTGGCCGTAGGCGGCCAGCAGCCGGGACGGGGACATCGCCACGGCCGAGGAGGCCGCCGCCGCCGCGTCCCCGCGCGGGGTGAGTCGCACCGGCGCCCACACCCGGTCCGCGATCAGCTTCGGGTCGCCGCAGGTCGGGCACTGCGGGAGGCGGCGCACCGGGTGCCGTTCGGTGGTCGCGGTGAGGCAGTCCAGGGTGCACAGCGCGTCCTGGCCGGGGTGCCGGTGCCCGGCCAGCCACCCCGCCGCCTCCAGCGCGGCGAGTTGGAGCGCGGCGCCCCGACTCGCGGGCAGCGCGGCGGGCGGACGGGGCAGCGGCGCGTCGCGCTCCAGCCGGCGCAGCAGATGCGCCTCCGCGCGGCGACCCCGCCACAGCCGGTCGGCCATACAGCTCCAGCACGGCCCGTCCGGTGCGCCCAGCACCGGCCCGAACCACGCCTGGACGCCCACCGGTTTCACCGGGAGCCAGCGCCGACCGGCCGTCCGGTGCTCGGCGTCCACCCGGCTCAGGCCCGGGTCCAGGTAGTCGTCGCACACCACCACCGTCAGCCCCGCCTCCGCGGGCTCCGCGACACCGCGCAGCCCCGCCGCCCCTAACGCCCGCCTCGCCTCCTCGGGGTCGGTGCAGCCGAGCACCACGAGCGCCACGGCGGGTGCGGCCTCCGCGCGGCGGTCGGCGCGTGCGCCCTGGCTGCCGGGCCCCAGGGGCGGCGTGGGCCGTGTGACCTGGGTGTCGAGGCCCGGGCGCGACACGGACCGAGTGCGGGGGCCGGGGACGGGGAGGTCCGCGGCGGGCCCGGGGCGGCCGGGGGCGGGGCGGGCCGCCCCGGCGCGGAGTCCGGGGCGGCCCTGTCGGGCCTCCGGGCGGGCCGTGGAGGGCCCGTGTCCCCCCGTACCGGCCTCACCGCGCCCCAGGGCCCGCCCGGCGCCTCCGGAGTCCGCCGCGAGCCTCACGGGGCCGCCCTCGGCGCCGGCGAGCGACCAGTAGGCGTCCTCCGGACCCGGGGGCCGGTCGCTCTCGTAGACCAGGCCGGCGGCGCGCAGCCGGGCGACGATACGGGCGGTCTGGGCGGCGGGGACCGCGTCCGGCCCGCGGGCCGGGTCGGACGCGTCCGTGGAGAGCGCGGCGAGGTCGCGGGTGCCGTCGAGCAGGGGGGCGAGCGCCGCCACCTGCCGTCCGTGCAGCGCGGTCACCCCGCGCTCCGACACCAGGTAGACGGCCTCGCCCGGCACCGGCTCGACCCTCAGGTGCGGCGTGAAGCGCAGAACGCCCATCAGGTGGTGCTGAAGGTGCAGATGCAGATGCCGGGCGGCGGCACCGGCCAGGGGTCCTCGGTGAGGTTCTCGATGAGGAATCCGTCGGCGGACGAGGATCCGTCCGCGGCCGGTGTCTCGCCCGCGAGGGCCGTACTGAGCGTGTCTTCCGGCCCGAACGGCCGTAGCGCGGTGGGGGTGTTCATGGCTGTCGCTCCTCGTCGTGGGCGGTGGGGTCATATCGCGAAGGACATGCCAAGGAGTCTGCGGTGACGAATACACCGTGGACCAGTGCCCCCGTCATGACCAGGGCGTGAAATTGTCACGGCGCGCGCCTCCCAGGATTCATGACGGGAACGGGATTCCGGCACTGGCAGGGACGCCCCCCGCGCGCGAGGCTCGTATGTGCCTCGATGGCGGCACCTCGGCCAGGAGGGCATGCGACGGATGTGTGACGGGTGACGTGTGGCATGTGAACGTGACGGAGGTACGGAACCATGGACATCAAGCTCTTGGGGCCACTCAGCGTGGAGGCGTGCGGTCAGTCGATCGTGCCGAGCGCGGGCAAGCCGCGGCAGATCCTGGCGCTGCTCTCCGTCTACGCCAACCAGATGATGCCGGTTCCCACCTTGATGGAGGAGATCTGGGGCACGGGGCTGCCGCGGAGTGCTCTGACCACCCTGCAGACGTACATCCTCCAGCTCCGTCGGAGACTGGCCGCCGCCTACGGTCCCGAGGAACCGGACGCCTCCAAGGCGGTGCTCGCCACCCGCTACGGCGGCTATCTCCTGGAGGCCGAGCCGGGTTCGGTGGATGTCCACGAGTACGACCGGTTGGTCGCCGCCGGGCATGACGCCCTGGACGCCGGCGACGACGAGGAGGCGTCGCTGCTCTTCCGTGAGGCACTGGCGGTCTGGCGCGGCCCCGCCCTGGTGGACGTGCGGGTCGGGCCGATCCTGGAGATCGAGGTGGCCCGGCTGGAGGAGAGCCGGCTGGGCGTCCTGGAGCGCCGCATCGAGGCCGACCTGCGCCTGGGCCGCCATGCCGAACTGCTCACCGAGCTGACCGAGTTGACCGCCCGGCATCCGCTGCACGAGGGACTGCACGCCCAGTGCATGGCCGCGCTCTACCGCGCGGGGCGGCCCTGGCAGGCGCTGGAGGTCTATCAGGGGCTGCGCGGCCGGCTGGTGGAGGACCTCGGCCTGGAGCCGTCCCCGCGGCTCCAGAAGCTGCAACAGGCCGTGCTCGCCTCCGACCCGGCGCTCGACCTGGACCTCGGCGGCAGCTGGCGCCGCCCGGTGCTCGACCTGTTCGCCGCCTGAGGATGCGGCCCGCCGGGTCGTCCGAACCACGATGAAGCCGCCCGGCTCCCCTCCCGCCGGGCCCACCACGGCTCCGCTGCCCGGTCCCCCCGTCCGGGCGAGCGGAGCCGTGGTGCGTGCGCGACACGCGAGGGCCGAGGTCGACGGTCCGGGCCGCCCATCGGGGTCGCGGCCGGGGCCGCCGGCCGGGTCGCGTGTCGGACTCCGCGCGTGCTGCCGGCCCGTTCCGCGAGTGCTGCCGACCGGGTGCCGGACCGTCCACCGGGGTGCGCCGGGGGGAGAGGTTCGCCCCGGACCGTCCACGGGGCGCCGGCCGGGTCGTCTGCCGCGGCGTGTGTCGGGTCGGGCCACCCGCCCGGTACGTCCGCTCGGTGGGGCCGCGCCGGACCGCGCTCGATCGCGTAGGACCGTACCGGACAGCAACGGGAGCGCGAGCGGACCGCTCCGGGCTCGGATCCGATCACGGTCCACCCGGCTGGTGCGGTTGCCTCCGTGTGAACGCGATAAGTCCGCCCCGGACGCGGTAAGTTTCGCCGGGTACCGGCTCGACTCCGTCCCCGCCGCCGTCGACCGACGCCGGCCCATGAGCGCCGGACCGCCCGGACGACACGGAGTCGAAGGCCCGTCGAGGACGGGACGCCAGCTCGGCGGGGGAGTGCCACGCCGAAGGGGAAGCCCAGTTGACCGGAACGACCGTCACCGCGCGTACCGCCACCGACGTCGGCACCGGCGGCGCCGCGGCCGTCTTCACCGGCATCGGCGTCGCCGCCCCCAACGGCCTGGGCACCGCGTCCTGGTGGCGGGCGACGCTCAACGGAGAGAGCGGCATCCGCCCCGCCTCGCGGTTCTACGCCAACGGCTACCCGGCCCGCCTCGCCGGGGAGGTGCCCGGCTTCCCCGCACGCCCGCCGCGCTGGTCGCCTCGGCAGGAGCCCGAACGCGCCGTCGGCCTCGCCTCCGTCGCCGCCCGTGAGGCCCTCGACGACGCGGGCGTCGATCCGGTGGACCTCGGCGGTCCGTACGGCGCGTGGGCGGCGTCCAGGGGCGCCGCCGGCGGCCTGGTGCTCGGACAGCGCGAGCCGGGAGCCGTCGGAGCGGGCGCCGGCGCGCGGAACGGTCCGGGTGACCTCGTCGGCGCGCTGGCGACGGGACGGGTGGGCGGACTCGACCTGACCGCGCGGGCGCGCCGCACGATCCGCGCGGGCAGACGTGTGGTGCTCACCGGGGGCATGGACGGGGCCGGTTGCCCCTGGGGCTGGACGGCGCAGCTCGCGGGCGGTCGACTCAGCCCGGCCGTCGACCCGACCCGGGCCTTTCTGCCCTTCGACAGCGACGCCAGGGGCTATGTGGCCGGCGAGGGCGGGGCCATCCTGGTCCTGGAGGCGGCCGAGACCGCGCGGGAGCGCGGCGCCCGCCTCTACGGCGAACTCGCGGGCTATGCCGCCGTCTTCGACCCCCGTCCCGGCGTCCGCGGCAGCCCCGGGCTGCGCCGCGCCGCCGAACTCGCCCTGGAGGAGGCGGGAGTGGCGGTCCGCCGGGTCGACGTCGTCTTCGCCGACGCGGCCGGGGTGCTCGCGCTGGACCTCTCGGAGGCCGAGGCCATCAGCGGCCTCTTCGGGCGCTACCGCGTCCCGGTGACCGCGCCCAAGACCATGACCGGGCGGCTGTACGCGGGCGGCGCCTCCCTCGACCTGGCCGCAGCCCTGCTGGCGATCCGCGACGACGTCATCCCGCCGACCGTGCACACCACCCGCCCGGCGCCCGGCGTCGCCCTGGACCTCGTCACCACCCGGCCCCGTCCGCACCCGGTGCGCACCGTCCTCATCCTCGCCCGCGGCTGCGTCGGCTACGCCGCGGCGGCCGTCGTCACGGCCCCGCGCCGCTGACGTACCGCCGTGCCCTCGACCGGCCGTCGATCAGGGTTCAAGACCCTTCCGTCACCGTGGACGGTGCGGCGACGCGGGAGGAGCGGGCTGGCATGGCGAGCGAGCAGCGGCGGACGACCGGAACGCAGCAGACGGTCCACGGCATCACCGTACGGGCGCCGGCGACGACCGTGTACGGCATCATCGCCGACAGCGCCGCCTGGCCCCAGCGCTTCGCCACACACGTGCACGTCGAGCCCCTGGAGCGGGGGGCGGGCCGCGAGCTGATCCGGATATGGGCGACGGCGGGCGGCGAGGTGACGTGCTGGACCTCGCGTCGCGAGCCGGACCCGCGCGGGCTGCGCGTCGCCTTCCAGCAGGAGGTCACACAGCCGCCGGTGGCCGCCATGGAGGGCGTGTGGCGGGTGGTTCCCGGTGTCGGCGGCACCTGCCGCCTGGAGCTCCGGCACGCGTTCCGCGCGGTCGGCGACGACCCCCGGCAGGCGCAGTGGCTCATCGACGCCGTCGACGACACCAGCGAGCGGATGCTGGCGTCCGTGAAGATGTTCGCCGAACGCGACGGCGCCCTGAGCGAGGTGGAGTTCAGCTTCGCCGACACCGTGCGGGTGAACGGCGACGCGGCCGCCGTGTACGACTTCCTGCGCCAGGCCGACCTGTGGGAACGGCGGCTGCCGCACGTCTCCCGGCTCGACCTCAGGGAGGACTCGCCCGGCGTGCAGCTGGTGACCATGGACGCGCGGATGGCCGACGGCTCGGTGCACACCACCGAGTCGGTGCGGATCTGCTTCGCCCCGGACCGCATCGTCTTCAAGCAGACGGCCGCGCCCGCCCTGTTGGCCGCCCACACCGGCAGCTGGGCGATCGGCCCGGCCGGCGGCGGGACGCCGAGTGGGGGGCCGTACGCGGGCACCTCCGCGGAGGCCGGCCCGGCGGCGCACGGAGCGGCCGCCGCGGACCCGGCGGGTGTCGTGGACCCGGCGGGTGTCGTGGACGTCACCTGCCGGCATACCGTGATGGTCAACGCGGAGGCGGTGGAGCGGGTGCTCGGACCGGGGGCGACGCCGGCCGACGCCCGCGCCTATGTGCGGGGTGCGCTGAGCGCCGCCTGCACCGACACGCTCCGGCACGCGCGGGCGTACGCGGAGGGGCGCCGGGTGGCCGAGTCCCGTCGCGCCGTCGAAGGGCTTCCGGGCCCTGGACGGCCGCGGGTCCCGGAGCAGGTGCGGGCCCCCGAGCTCACACGGGCGCCCGAGCTCACCCGGGCCCCCGAGCTCGCACGGGCACCCGAGGCGCGTCCGGCCCACCGGCGCCGGCGCGGCTGACCGCCCGGGACGAGTGCCCCGCGCCGCAAGGCCACCCTCCTGCGGGCACGGCCGGGCCCCGTCCCTCGGCGCGGTGGGCGCCGTGCCCCGGCCCGCGCCCGCACCCCTCTCCGCCGTATCGCTTCTTCGCACCGCCCGCCCGCACCGCCCGCCCGTACCGCCGGCCCGCAGGACAGGCGTCTCGGCCTGCTGCAGGAAGAGAAAGGTCGCACCTCCATGCCCTACGCCATGCGGCACACTGGCCTCTTCACCGTCGTGAACACCTTCACACTTCGGGACCCCGCGCGGGCCCCCGAGTTCGAGCGCAGCTTTCTGGGCCACGCGGCCTGGATGCGGGCGCAGGACGGTTTCGACTCGCACCAGGCTGTGCTGCTGGCCGAGCGCCCGGGCGTGTACGTGAACATCGAGCGCTGGCGGAATCCGGAGAGCTTCCAGCGGGTGCGCGGCAGCTCGGTCTTCCAGGCGCACGGGCGGGAGTTCCACGCGTTGGGCGAGGTCGCCGTCGACCCGTCCCGCAATGTGCTGCGGGCGGGCGACGGCGATGTGTCCGAGGGCGCGCCGCTGGTGGTCGTGGAGTGGCTGACGGCGGAGGGGATGAACCTGGAGGAGTTCGACCGCGCCTACCGCGCGTACGCGGCCGCCCTCTGCCACGAGTCCGGCTTTCTCCACGCGGACCTCAGCCGCTCGCTCACCAAGCCCGGTGCGTACACCTTCGTCACCTGGTGGCGGGATGCCGACGTGTGGCGGGCGACCCGCCGGGCCGCGCCGGCCACCGGCGCCGCCGAGTGCGCCGTCCACCTCACCGCGCGACAGGCGGCCGGGCACGCCCGCTGACCGCGCGAGGCACGGCGAGGGCACGGGCAGGCGCGGAAGGGCCGGCCGGGCCGTGCCGGGTCCGGGCCGGGTCCGCGCCGCGCGGTCGTCGGGTGCGATACGGCTGGGTCGCCAGGTCGGCGCCCGTGCGCTCGTCGGGTGCGCCGCGCGGCCGTGCGCCGGGCCGCCCACGGCCTGGGACCCCCGGGCACCACCTGGGACCATCTGGAGACACGAGGAAGGCCCCTCACCGGAGTGAGGGGCCTTCTTCTGTCGGTGCGCCGCCAGGGACTCGAACCCCGGACCCGCTGATTAAGAGTCAGCTGCTCTAACCAACTGAGCTAGCGGCGCCTGCTGACGTAGAAGACCTTAGCATCCTGATCCGGCCAAACGAAAATCGATACTTCCGGACACCGTGGAGCCCGTGCGGAGCACCTGCGGGGCCCTGAGCTGCGGCCTACGGCCGTACATACGTCGGCCCGGCGGCCCAGGGGCGGCCGCGCGGGGATGGGGCGCGCGACGGGCGGCGTACCGCGCGAGCCGGGGGCGCGGCAGCGGACGGGCGCGGTCCGGTCGGGTCCGGGGGTCAGGCCGGGGTCGGGGGGTCAGGCCGGGGTCGGGGGGTCAGGCCGGGGTCGGGGGGTCAGGCCGGGGTCGGGGCGGCGAGCGGCCCCGCCGCCCGCGCGGTCGCCCGGGCGGCTCGCACGCAGGCCCACAGCAACACATCGGGCCCCGGCAGCCAGGGGTCGCCGGCCGTGGGTGCGACCAGCCAGCGGGCCGCGGGCTCGGCGGTCGGCCGGCGACCGGGCCGTCCGGCGGTCGCGGCCACGTCGCCCCAGGCGGGGTCGGCCACGTCGCCCCAGGCGGGGTCGGCCGGGTCCGCGGCGGTGCCCGGGGTGGCCCCCGGGGCCGCCTCCCCCGGCCCCATGGCCGGCTCCACGGGGCGCGGCGGCGGCACGGTGACCGCGTCGCCGGCGCCGTGGCACAGCAGCGGCGGAGTCGCCGCCCCCCACTCCTCCCAGCGCAGCAGCGCGGGCAGCCGCTGCGCGCAGCCCGGCATGGCGAAGATCAGGATGCGGTCCCGCTGTGCGCCCACCGGCCCGGTGCCCGGCCCGTACGCCCACAGCCGGCTCACCATGTGCCGCCCGAACAGCGCCGGAACGCTGATCACGTCGAAGGTCACGCCGCAGGGCAGCACCACCTGGGCGGCCGGGTGCTCCGCCCAGAGGGCCCGCACGCTGCGCGGGAACGGACTGGCCGAGGCGAGCCAGTCGGCTCCTTCCGGGGTGGCGTACGGACGGGGGTGTCGAGGCCGTCTGCTCATGCTGCTCATGGCCTCCACATCTATCGGCGCCCCATCCCGGATTCCGCGGATTGCCGATTACCGGGACAAGGGGCCGTGAGAAGGGGTATATTGCGCCGAACTCACATATCGAACATGTATCCGTTTCGCGTGTGCCTCGGGCATGCCCGGCGGCATATGCCTGGTCAGCGCCCTAGTCGACGCCGTGCGTCAGCTCCCGGCCGAACTCCACCATCTTCTTGGCGTAGTCCTCCGTCCACTCCGCGCGCTCCGCGATCAGGGCCGGTGGCAGCCGGTCGAACCGGCGCGGGTCGGCGAGCTGGGCCGCCGCCATCGCCTGGTACTCCATCGCCCGGTCCGTCGCCGCGCGGAACGCCAGCACCAGCTCCGTGGACCGGGCGAGCAGCTCCCGCGGGTCCTCGATGGACTCCAGGTCGAAGAAGTGCTCGGGGTCGGCCGCGGCCTCGGTGGGCTCGAACAGCAACGGTGCGGGCTTGAGCCGGCGCTGCGGACTGGGGGCGCCGGCGGGCGCCTGGGGAGCCGACTGCGGCTCGGACATGGACGTACCTCCCGGATCGTGTGCCGCATTCCATTGTCGCGCCGGGCGCAAGTGGCCGGTGACGGCCCAGGGCGCGTCGCGCGCCGCGGCGCGGCCCTCGCGCCGCCTCGGTCGCGTTCCGCCGCTCAGGGTCGCCAGGCCACCCGGTGCTCCGCCAGGTGCGCCAGGACCGCGTGGTTCGCCTCCCAGCCGTCCGGAAACTTCACCGTCACCCCCAGCCGCACCGGCTCCGTGGACGGATGCTCGTCCAACAGCTCGGCGACGCCCGCGCGGCAGACCACGACGCAGGCGTGCCGGTGGCGTGAGGCCAGCACGCACAGCCGGCCCGTCTCCAGGTGGAACTCCGTCGCGTCCGGGCGGCCCGACAGCGGGTGCAGGACCACCGTCACGTCGAACTCCCGCCCCTGGAGGCGGTTGGCGGTGTCCACCGTCACCCCGCCGACCCCGAGCGCGGTCAACGCCGCCCGCACCGCCGCCGCCTGGTCCCGGTGCGCGGTGCCCACCGCGATCCGGTCCGCGGTGAGCGGCACCGGCCGCTCGGACCGCTCGCTGACCGCCGCGCCGCCCCGGTCCAGCAGCCGCCGCACCACCAGCGCCACCGCGCGCACCGCCTCCGGGTCGGTGCGCGGGGTGTGCCGCGCGGGCAGCTCCAACAGCCCCCAGCCGGACTCCGCGGCCTCGTCCAGCACCCGGTCCGGGCCCGAGCCGTCCGAGGGCACGCCGAAGGACAGCCTCCGGTCGCCGTGGTCGGTGCCGCTGCGGAACGGCGTGTACGGGTAGAACGCCGCGGACACCAGCGGCGCGGCCGAGGCGGGCAGCCGCCAGGACACCGGGAGTCGGTGCTGCGGCAGCCGCGGGTTGTGCGAGAGCAGCGTGGCCACCGCGCTCGCCGACGGGTCGTACGACAGCCCCGCCCACTGCTCGGTGCCCACCACGCTGAACGGGTCCAGCTGCCCCGGGTCGCCCACGAACAGGGCCCGCTCGAAGAGCCCGGCGACGGCCAGCAGCGCGTCCGAGCGCATCTGGTAGGCCTCGTCGACGATGGCGTGCCGCCACGGCTCCACGTTCTTGATGTGCGCCCACTTCGCCGCGGTGGACACCACGACGCCGAGCCCGGTCAGCTCCGCGACCTTGGCGGAGGTCACCACGTTCGCGTGGCCGTCGAGCACCGGGTCGTACGGGTGCGGGTCGTTGCTGTGCAGCCGGCCTACCGGCAGCTCCGGGTCCTCCCGCGCCAGCCGGTCCACCAGGTCGTCCACCTGCGCGTTGGTCTGCGCCACCACCATCAGCGGCCGCCCGGCCGCCGCCAGCTCCCGCGCGGCCCGCACCACCAGCGTCGACTTCCCCGCCCCCGGCGGGGAGTCCACCACCACGCCCCGGTCCGTCCCGTGCAGGGTGTCGCGCAGGATGGCCTCGGTCGCGCGGGCCGCCGCCGCGCCCGGGTCGAAGGCGGCCTCCGTACCGGCCTCCGCGCCCCTCATGCCGCTCCCTCACGACCGGGGCGCGGCGCGCCGGGGGTCGGGTCCGTGCGGATCACAGGAAGTCCTCCGGGGTGACGGGGTCGGGGACGTGGCCGGCCGGCTCGGGGGAGTCGGAGGGCGGGCCGCCGTGGGTCCAGGGGGTGCGCTCGGGGTCGGGAAGCTCGGGGCCCCCGCGAGGGGCGTGCTCGAAGAGGGTCCAGCACACCCGCTCGCCCGGCTCGGGAACGGAGCCGGGCTCCGGCATCCTGCCCCGGCCCATGCCGCCGGTCAGCCGGACCACCGGCGAGCCGCCGTCCGCGGCGTACCCGACGAACTCGGCGGTCTGGGCCCTGCCGTCGTCCAGCGCCCGGTACAGCTTGGTCCGCTCGGCCAGCAGCGGGCGGTCGTCGGTGCGCAGGGTGAGCAGCGGCCGGGGGCGCGGCACCTTCGCCTCGGTCCAGGCCATCTCCACCTCCGTGACGGCTCCGGCGAACGCCTCCCCGGCCAGCCGCCGGCCCGCCATCACCAGCGGGTCGTCCAGTGCCTCCTGGGCGTCGAGCTGCGCCTGCGCGGTCTCCCGCGCCATCAGCTTGCGCGCGGCCGTCACCGCGTCGTCGTGCCGGGGCTGCGGCGGCTCCCCGGCCCGCACCCGGTCCCGGTGGCCGGTGTACGACCAGCGGTCGCGCTTCCAGCGGTCCACGACCCGCGACCCCTCCGGCAGCGCCCGCAGCAGGTCCACCGCCCGCCAGACGGCGTCCCAGGTCGGCCGCAGCTGGCCGCCGACGAGCGCGCGCAGCTCCTCCTCGGCGGCGCTCAGCCGCGCGCCCGCGCCGGGCACGCCGTCGATGACGCCCGCGCGGGCGGTGTCGTAGCGCTTCATCGCCGGGGCCAGCCGGGCGTTGTCGAAGACCGGGTCGGTGGCGGGGCCCGCGGGCGGGCACTCCAGCAGGCCGTCCGCGTCCCGCGCCAGCTCCGCGCGGAGCGCCGCCTCCGCCCCCGACATCCCCTCCGGGGGGTCGATCCAGCCCAGCAGCGCGCCCAGGTGCTGGTCCTCCAGCACGCTCTGCCCGGTGGCCCAGTGCCGGCCGAGCAGGTCGGTCAGCGCGAGCAGCAGCGAGGAGCCGGGGACGCGGGAGCGCTCGCCGTAGTGGGTGAGCCAGCGGCCGAGCAGCGGTACCCGCGCGGGGGCCGGGAAGGGCGCCTCCGGGTCCTGCTCGGCGGTCCGCCGGAACCGCATCGACCGGCCCAGCAGCCGCACGAACTCCACGCCCGCGCCGCTGGGCACCAGCAACTGCGGGGCGTCCGCGCACAGATCGACCTGGACCGTGACCTTCCGCCCCGTTTCGGGGTCGGTCTCCTTGCGCTCCTCCTGGACGGTGTCGTCGGCGTACGCCTCGATGTGCGGGAGCATCTCCTCGGCCAGCTCGGCCAGGAACGCGAACCGCAGATCGCGGTCGCGCGGCTGCGCCACCACCAGGAGTCGCGGCGCGTCCCGGTCGGTCCCCACCATCGCCCCCAGCGGCGCGCCGGCCTCGCCGGCGGTGGTGAGCGGCACGAAGACCAGCGGGCGGTCCGCGAGGTGTCGGTGCCGGACGGTGGTGGCGGGCCGGGCCCGCCCGTCCCGCACCGCCTCCATACGGGCAAGAGTGGTGATCAGCGACATCAGGCGCCTCCCGCCCGGGCCGCGGCGGCGGGACCGGCCGCGGCGGGTGCCGCCATCCCGGCCGCCGCCAGGGCCTCGGCGCGCAGCGCGGCGGCCCGGCGCAGCGCGACCACGGTGGGGTCGTCGTCCGGCTCCGAGGCGCCGGCAGCCCCGGAGACGCCACCCGCCCCGGAGACGTGGGGGGAGGCGTGACCGTCCTCGGAGGGGGTGCCCGCGCCGGAGGGGCCCGCCTCGGAGGGGGCGCCGGCCGCGGCCAGTACCGCGTCGACGGTCGTCAGACCGCCCAGCTCGCCGCGCACGCCGCGGCCCAGTGCCTCGACCGAGCCCGCCGCGCGGGCCCGCTGACGGCAGTGGAAGGCCAGCTCACAGGCGGCCAGGCACTCCGGCGCATAGGACGCGTCCACCGCGTCCACCGCCACCGCGAGCTCCTCGGCGGGCCGGGTCGTGCGGCCGTCCTCGGCGGGGCACAGGTCGAAGCTGGTCCCCTCCGGGAGCGCCGCCGCGATCTCCTCCACCCGGGTCAGCCGGCCCAGCTGCCGTCGGGTGACCGCGAGCTGCTTGCGCACGTCCACCAGCTCGCCCGTCGGCAGGTTGGAGAAGTCCTTCGGGCACACCAGCAGCACTCGGTGGCGCACCCGGTGGACGCCCGCGGGGGCCGGGGAGAGCCGGGGCACCTCCGCGTCGGTGAGCTTGACGACGTCGGTGAGCCGCGCGGCGACCCGCTCCAGGGCCAGGGCGTAGACGGCCGCCTGACGCGCCGCGGCGCCCACCTTGGCCGGGTCGGCGGCGCCGTCGATGACGGGGAAGGACTTGATCTCGACGACGGTCCAGCTGCCGTCGGGGTGGACGACGACCGCGTCGGGCTCCAGGAACGCGGGCGACCCGGCGACATCGAGGCTGAGCAGCGGGTGGTCCAGCAGCGTCCAGCGACCGACGGCGGTGGCCTCGCGCAGGGCCAGGGCGGTGCGCGCGGTCCGGCCCTCGGGGCCGACCGCGGTCAGGTCGGGGGTGCGGGTGCGGCCGGGTTCGGGGGCGGGCACCCCGTCCGCCTCGGCGCCCAGCGCCGCGTACAGCAGTCGCAGCAGTTCGTCCCCGCCGTCGGCCTTCACCCGGGCCTCGAAGGTGTTGCCGCGCTGGTGGGCGAACTGCGACTGGCCGAAGGTGGCGGGGGAGCCCAGGGCCCGGGCCAGGGCCCGCTTGTCGACCCCGGCGCCGTCCAGCAGGGTGCGGCGACGGCAGCCGGGGTTGGCGGCCAGCGCGGCGAGCGCGCGGGCGTCCAGAGGGTGTGGCGCGGCCGTGGGGCCGCGCAGATCAGCGAGCCGCCGCCGCAGCGCCGTCGTCGGCCCCGCGGGGGCCGGCAGCCGCGTCGGACTCGCCGTGCCCGCCTGCCTCGGCCGCGGCGCCCGAGCGCTGCTGCTGTCGGGGGATGCGTTCGCGTTCACGGGGCGAAGTCTCGCACCCGTCACCGACAGGCGTGGCGGAAGCGCTCGCTCCGGAAGCGGCGTCCTTCGCCCCGGGCCCCGGGGTCGCGTCGCCGGAGTCGCGGAAGCGGGCCAGCACCCGCTCGGCCAGCCGCATCGCGGGGCGGGCCAGCAGGAAGCCGATGCCCATGACGGCCATGCCGGCCGCGGCGTCCATGAAGTAGTGGTTCGCGGTGCCCATCACCACGATGGTGATGATCAGCGGATACAGCACCCCGACGATCTTGGACCAGACCGAGCGCCCCTGCCACCACAGGGCCACCCCGCACCACAGGGCCCAGCCCACGTGCAGGCTCGGCATCGCCGCGAACTGGTTGGTGAAGCCGCCGAGGCCGCGCGGGGCGCTCGCCTCGCTGCCCCACCAGCCGTAGGAGCTGTACTGCGCCATGGTGTCCACGAAGCCGTAGGCGTCGTCCAGCAGCCGGGGCGGGCAGGTGGGCATCAGCGTGAAGCCGACCAGCCCGATGAGCGTGGAGACCAGCAGCCAGGTGCGCAGCAGCCGGTAGTCCTGCGGGCGGCGCTTCCACAGCCAGACCAGCAGCGCCGGAGTGGCCACGTAGTGCAGCGAGGCGTAGATGAAGTCGGCGGGCACGCCTATGGAGGCGTACTTGGTGAATATGTCGTTGAGCGGCGTCTCGAAGTCGAGGTGCAGGCTCTGCTCGAACCGCAGGATGGACAGGCCGTGGTCCACGGCGGTCTGCACATCGCCGCGGGCCAGCAGGCGACCGGCCGAGTACGCGGCGTACACCACAGCGATCAGCGGCAGTTCGGTCCACCAACGTGGCCGACCGCCCTGTGATGCTCCGGCACGGGGCACGGTGTAGGGCATCCGGACGCTCTCCCAATGAGTTCAGGTCAGGTAGTCAGGCGGCCACGTCGACTGGATGAGGCGCGCACCAAACCGTACGGCGTAAGCGAAACGCCCCGCGCACCGCCCCCGAGGTGCCCCCGGGCCGCCCCAAGGTGCCACCACGTGCCGCCGTACGGCAGCACGCGAGGGCTAAGACGCCGCCGCCGCCCCGGAGGTTGCCTTTCGATCGCGTGAGCGATGATGGAGGGGCGACGGTCGGGCAGAGTCGCCAGAACGGCCGAAAGAGCGGGAGACACCGCCATCGGTCTGTCGCGTACATCACTCGGAACATTGCTCACACCCGGCGAAAGGCCCCCTGAATGGCACCGCGCATCCTGCTCGCCCGGCACGGTCAGACGGAGTGGTCGCTGAGCGGCCGCCACACCGGCCGTACCGACATCCCGCTCCTGGACGAGGGTCGGCGCGGCGCCAAGCTCCTGGGCGAGCGGCTGCACCGCGAGCCGTGGGCGGGGCTGCCGGGCGTGGAGGTGCGCACCAGCCCGCTGGTGCGGGCCAAGGAGACCAGCGAGCTGGCCGGCTTCGGCGACCGGGCCCGGGACTGGGACGCGCTGATGGAGTGGGACTACGGCGCGTACGAGGGCCTGACCCCCGCCCAGATCAAGGCGGACCGGCCCGGCTGGCTCATCTGGCGCGACGGGGTCCCCGAGGGCGAGACCCTGGCGCAGGTGGCCGCGCGGGCCGACCTGGTGATCGCGTGGGCGCGCGGCGAGGACCGCGATGTGCTCGTCTTCGCCCACGGCCACATCCTGCGGACCCTCGCCGCCCGCTGGCTGGGCCTCGACGCCTCCTTCGCCGCCCGGCTGCGCCTGGAGCCCACCTCGCTGTCCATCCTGGGCTGGGCCTACGGCGAGCCGGCCATCGAGCGGTGGAACGACACCGGACACCTGGCCTAGCCCCGCCGCCCGCCCGCCCCCGGCCGCCGCGCGGCACCCCCGCGCGGGGAGCCCGTGCGGCGTGGGGCGGGCGGTTTCCCTCCGTACGACGGCCCGCGCGGGGCCGTGCCGCGGCCCCCTCGGCGCCCGATGCCGGCCGGTCTCGGCTCGGGCGGGCACTCCGCGGGTCCCCCACGGCACCGCCCGCGTCGGTCGCACCAGCCGCGTCGGTGGCACGCCCCGCGTCGCTCGCACCGCCGGCTTCGGCCGTCTCACCCTGAGGAGTCGTCGCCCGCGCGGGGCGGGGCGGCCCGGACCGCTGTGGGCGGACGACGCCCTACCGTTCCCGCACGGGTCCACCCCGCGCGGATCACGCCGGGTGGCCGGCCGCCGCATACCGGGCGAGGAAGTCGGCGACGGTCGCGTTGCGCGCGTAGGCGCGGAGGGTGCGGGCGGCGCTGCCGAGCATGGCGCGGATACGGCTGGACTGGACGCGGGAGAGCAGGTCCTGGGTGCGCCGCGCCTCCAGGGCGGCCTCTTCGGGGCGGCCGCTGCCGGCCAGGTCGGCGGCGAGCTCTGCGGTGAACAGCGCGATGTTCCGCGCGAAGTGCGGTTTCTGGAGGTCGACGGCGCGCCGCGCGTGCTCGGCCGCCCGCCGCCAGTCGCCCAGCGCGGACCAGACCTGCGCCTCCAGGCCCTCCAACTCCGCCTCGCCGTAGAAGGTCATCCACTCCGGGTCGGCGGCCGAGGGGCCCCGCCCGAAGAGCCGCTGCGCCCGCAGCAGCGCGTGCTCGCACGCCGTGCGGTCGGCCAGCCCGGCCCAACCGCCCGCCTCGCGCAGCGCGATCAGCGACAGCAGTCGGGGCGAGGCGAGGCCCCGCGCGGCGCCGTGTGCGGCCTGGGCCGCGCGCACCGCCTCGCGCGGTCGACCCACATCGCGGGCGAGGAAGGCGATGTTGCAGAACGCGTGCGCCTCCAGCGCCCGATCGTCGGCGACCCGCGCGGTGGCCAGCGCCTCGGCGTAGTGCGAGCGGGCGTCGGCGAAGCGGCCGGAGTCGTGGGCGAGCCACCCCACCGAGATGGCGAGCTCGCCGGCCCCGGTGTGCAGCCGATCCGAGACCGACTGGCGTTGCGCTCCCGCGTCGAGGAGGGCGTAGGCGGTGCGCAGCGGCTGTGCGGAGCGCAGATAGAGCCCGTCGGCGCCGTAGCGGTCGTCGAACAGCCGGATGTGCCGCACCGCGTCCTCCACGGCGGCCGCCTCGGCCTCGCCGGCCCGGTGGTGGCCGCGGACCGGTCGGTCGGGCCAGGCGTCGCCGCCCTCCTCGCCGCCGTCCCGCCCGGGCATTCCCCAGGGGGTGGTGGCCACGGCGGTCGGGCCGCCGGTGATGAACGCGCGACGCAGCACGTCGCTCTCCTCGTAGACGTCGATGTCGGGGTCGGTGGGTGGGCCGGGGCGCGGATGCGCGGCGGCCGGATGTCCGGAATCGGCCGGGTAGGACGGGTCCTGTCCGAAGCCGGACGGCGATGGTGCGGAACCGACCGCGTACGCCCCGTCCACGCCGGCCATGCCTCTGTGCGCCGGGTCCTCGCGCTCCGCGCGGTCCCGCACGCTCCCGTTCATCGCGACCCCGCGCGCCGCGTAGCCGCGCACCGCCTCGCGCGGGGCGAATCCCAGGTCCGTGAGCGTCCGGCCGGGGAACATATGCCGGAACACCCGTTCGTACGCGTAGTTGGGGCAGCGGATCGCCCCGGACTCCACGCGCCCGATGTAGCGGGCGTCACACGACACCTGTTCGCCGATCTCGCGCGCGGCACGGCGCACGACGGCCGCGAACTCGGCGGGCGACAGCTGTCCGCGCAGCCGCCGGAACGCGGTGTTGGGCGAGGTGGCGGGGATCGGGCGCGGGGTCTGTGGGACGGGTGGAGCGGCGGGCGGAGCGGGGACGGGGGACGGTGGAGCGGAGGGCGACGACGAAGGCGACGAGGACCCGGGAAGCGGCGTCATGGCCAGCCCTTTCCCTACGGTGATGCCGTTTCGGCGGAGCTGCACCGTACCGCCGCCGTCTTATACGACATCAGGACTTTGGCTACAAACCGGATATCTCACGCGCGATCTGCCATGAACTGCCATCCTTTATGAGGGCATTGCGCCGTAGCCGTTGACATGGTCAAGCGTTGAACCTGGCATATGTACGCGGTTACGAGCGTGAGGAGGGGTTTCCCTTGGCGAAGGCCCGAGTGGACTTCAACGGCTCGCGGACGCCGCCCCGGCACCTTCACGGCCCGCACGGCTTCCACGGCGACCAGCGGTGCGACCTCGTCACCGTCCCCGCCCGCCAGGGCCTGGAGGCGGTGGACATCCTGCGGCTGCGGGTCGGCGGCGGAGTGGGCCCGGTGCTGCACGACGGCGCGGGCGACACTCTGGGCTTCCTGGTGCCGCCCGGCACCGCGGCCGGCTGGGACCTACCGGGCAGCGCGTGCACCCAGACGTTCGGGCGCGCCCCGGTCGACGAGGGGCACGGTGCGGCGGAGCCCCCGGTGACCGGCACCGGCTGGCTGGTCCCCCCACACGCGACGTACATCCCGGCCACCGACCCCCAGGCGCTGCGCGAGGCGCTGGGCGAGGCGGCCCGGACCATCGAGGCCGTCGACCGCTGCCAGTGACCCCGGCCTCGCCGGCGCGCGCCCGCGCGGTCACCTGGTGGCGTTCGCCCCCTCCGGCCACCCCTGGACCGCCCCTCGGGCCACCCCGCCGGTGACCCGCCCGGTGACTCGCACGGCGCCGGCGTCCGAGACGCCGGCCGGCGACCGCGGCACCCGTCGCGCACGCCCCGCCGGGCCCTCGTCGCCCCGGGCGATACTGGACGCGTGGCGAAGAGCAGAGGCAGGCAAGGCCGGGGGCGGGCCCCCGAACCGGTCGCGGGACCGGTCGACGGCGGCTGGGCGGAGCTGATACCCGACCGCGACCGCCCGCGCGGCTGGACCCTGCTGCTGGACGGCGCCCCCCAGTCCCATGTGGACCTGGACGACCCGGCCCATCTCGACTTCGAGTACCAGCGTCGGCTGGGCCACATCGCCGATCTCGCCACCCCGACCGGCGACCGCGGCCTCCACGCCGTGCACCTGGGCGGCGGGGCCTTCACCCTCGCCCGCTACGTCGCGGCCACCCGGCCCCGCGCCACCCAGCAGATCGTCGAAGTCGACACCGCGCTCATCCGGTTCGTCCGGGAGCATCTGCCGCTGGACCGCGGCTGGCGCGTCCGGGTGCGCGGGATGGACGCGCGGGCCGGGCTCGCCAAGGTGACCGACGGCTCCGCCGACCTGATCATCGCCGACGTCTTCAGCTCCGCCCGCACCCCCGCCCACCTGACCAGCACCGAGTTCGTGCGCGAGGTGCGGCGCGCGCTGCGCCCCGGCGGGCTGTACGCGGCGAACATCGCCGACGGTCCGCCGCTGGCCCACCTCAAGGCGCAGATCGCCACGGTGCGCACGGAGTTCCCCGAGCTGTGCCTGATGGCCGACCCCGCCGTGCTGCGCGGACGACGCTTCGGGAACGCGGTGCTGCTCGCCTCCGACCAGGAGCTGCCGGTGGCCGAGCTGCGCCGCCGGGCGGCGGGTGACCCGCACCCCGCGCGGGTGGAGCACGGCCGGGCGCTGCTGGAGTTCACCGGCGGCGCGGCGGCGGTGACCGACGCCGGCGCGGTCGCCTCGCCCGCACCGCCGCCCGGGGTGTTCCGCTAGCCCGCCCTTCCCCGCGTGCGCCGTGCGGCGGCACTCCCGCCGCCCGTGGCGCCGCGCGGCTCAGTCCTGCACGACCTGCACCCGCGGCGGATGGCCGTTCCAGGTCGCGAAGACCGAGGTCGTCTCCTCGTCCGAGACGAAGTCCACCCGGATCCAGGCGCTCTGCGTCCACACCCGCATCTGCCACTCCGCGTCCGGCGTCGCCGAGACCAGGGTGGCCGAGCTCGTCCCGAGGTCGAAGACGACCCGGCCGCCCTTGACCGAGTAGTTCTTCACCTTCCCGCCGTCCGCGCGGGGCCGGGACGGCGGCCTCGGGGGTGAGGGCGCGGCCGGCCGCCGGGTCGCGGGCCCGGACCGGCGGGGCGGCGTGGGGGAGTCCACCGAGGGCGGTTTGGGGCGGTGGGTGGAGGAGGCCAGCTCGGGGGAGGCCGTCGGTAGCGCGGCATCGGAGATGGGCAGCGCGCGTGGCGGCTCGTACGCGGTGCCCGTCAGCACCGTGCGCACGCCGTACCAGGACACCGCCATTGCCGCGCTCGTGGCCAGCGCCCAGGCCAGCGCGTGCAGAAGACCTCGTCGCATCCGGCTCATACTGCCTCACTCGAATGGCGTACGGTGCCGCCCATGGCAAGAGTGCTGGTCGTCGAGGACGACCCGTTCGTGCGCTCCGCCCTCATCCGGCAGCTGACAGAGGCGTCCCACACCGTACGCAGCGTCGGCACCGCACTGGAGGCGTTGCGCGAGGTGGCGCACGTCGGCTTCGACGTGGTCATCCTCGATCTCGGCCTGCCCGATCTGGACGGGGCGCAGGCGTTGAAGATGCTGCGTGGCATCACCGATGTGCCGGTGATCGTGGCCACCGCGCGGGACGACGAGGCGGAGATCGTCCGACTGCTCACCGACGGTGCCGACGACTACCTGGTCAAACCGTTCTCGGTCGCGCACCTGACGGCCCGCATGGCCGCCGTGCTGCGTCGCGCGCGCGGCGGGGCGGGGGCCGGAGGCGGCTGGGCCGGCGGTGAGCCGGAGCCCTCGCGAGTGCTGCGGGTGGGTGGGCTGTCCATCGATCCGCTGCGCCGCCAGGCCGAACTCGACGGCGCCCCGCTGGACCTGACCCGGCGCGAGTTCGACCTGCTGGCCTTCCTGGCCGGGCGGCCCGGCGTCGTGGTGGCGCGCAAGGAGCTGCTGGCCGAGGTCTGGCAGCAGTCCTACGGTGACGACCAGACCATCGACGTCCATCTGTCCTGGCTGCGCCGCAAGCTCGGTGAGACGGCCGCGAGGCCGCGCTACCTGCACACCCTGCGCGGGGTCGGGGTCAAGCTGGAGCCCCCGCCGGACGCGTCGCCCCAACCCCCGCCGCTGCCGCCCTCGCACCGGCCTCCGTCGCATCCGGAGCCGGGCCTGTGAGATGGGCACTGGTCAAGGTCTCACTAGCCGTCACCGTGATGGTGGTGCTGGCCTTCGCCGTGCCGCTCGGGCTGGTGGTCAAGGAGCTGGCGAGGGACCGGGCGTTCACCGACGCCGAGCGGCAGGCGGCCCAGATCCGCCCCGCACTCGCCATCACCACCGACCGCGGCCAGCTGGAACGGGCCGTCGCCAGCTCCCAGGCGGGTGGTGACGGCCGGATGGCGGTCCATGTGCCGGGCACCGAGGAGCTCCACGACGGACGGCGTGACGGCGCCCACGGCGGCTCCCGCCACGGGCTGGTCGACGGTACGCGCGAGGGCCCCCACGACGCGTACGTCGTCGGCGAGCGGCGTGCCGACCCGCGCGTCGTGGAGGTGGCCCGGCGCGGTCGCTCCACCATCACCCCCGTGCCCGGCGGCTACGCGCTGCTCCAGCCGACCGCGCTGAGCGCTCGTGAGTTCGCGGTCGTCGAGGTGTTCGTGCCGCACCGCGCGGTCAGCAACGGCGTCACCACCTCCTGGGTGATCCTGACCGGTGTCGGCTTCGCCCTGATCGCCGGCTCCGTGGCCACCGCCGACCGACTCGGCCTGCGCCTGGTGCGCCCGGCGGAGCGGCTCGCCCGGGCGGCGCAGGAGCTGGGCGACGGTCGGCTGGGCGTACGGGTGCGCGAGGACGGCCCGGCCGAACTGCGCGCGGCCGCCGTCGCGTTCAACTCCATGGCCGACCAGGTGGTGCAACTCCTCGCCAGCGAGCGGGAGCTGGCCGCCGACCTTTCACACCGACTGCGCACCCCGCTGACCGTCCTGCGGCTCAACGCCGCCTCCCTGGGCGAGGGCCCGGCCGCCGACCAGACCCGCGCCGCCGTCGCCCAGCTGGAGCGCGAGGTGGACCAGCTGATCCGCACCGCGCGGGAGGCCAAGACGCACGCCCCCGTCGGCTGCGACGCCTGCGAGGTCATTCGCGAGCGGATGGACTTCTGGTCCGCGCTCGCCGAGGACGAGGGGCGTACGGTGCGGCTCGCCGGCGTCTCCGAGACCGCGTGGGTGCCGGTCGCCCGTACCGAACTCGTGGCCGCGCTCGACGCGATGCTCGGCAACGTCTTCCGACACACCTCCGAGGGCACCGCCTTCGCGGTGGACGTGCACCGCAGTGAGGAGGCGGTGATCGTGCTGGTCTCGGACGCCGGCCCGGGCATCGCGGACCCGGACGCCGCGCTGCGCCGCGGCCACGGCGACGGCGGGCCCGGCTCCACCGGCCTCGGCCTGGACATCGTGCGCCGGGTCGCCGAGTCCACCGGCGGAGACGTGCGGATCGGCCGCTCGGTGCTCGGCGGTACGGAGGTGCGGGTCTGGCTCGCGCTCCACGGGAACGGGGGCTCGCGCAGGGGGCGCCGCATGTCGCGCGCGGCCCGCGCGGGGCGCTTCCGGCGCGGCCGCGCCCGGCGCCCGTCCCAGGTCTGACCCTGGGCGGGACGCGGGGGTGACGCCGGGCGGGACGCGGCTGTGACCGCCGGGCGGGACGACGAGGTGGACACCGGGCTGGAAGCGCGTACCTGGCGGGACCGCCTGGACGCGGGTATGGCCGCCGAGCGGGGTCGCGGGGGTTGACGCCGGCTGAAAGCGGGTGCATGGCGGGGACCGCCGGGCTGGAGGCGGGTGCCTGGCAGGACTGCCGGGCCGGCAGCCGGTGTGACCGCCGGGCGGGACCGGGAGGGTGAACGCCGGCGAGGACGCCTCCGCGACCGCCGGGCCGGGCGACGGGCGTCCCTGCCGGTGCGGGCACGGGGACGCCTGTCGGGACGGCGACAACGGGTGTGCGCGTACCGCCCGCGCCCCGCATTCCGACGCTCTTTCAGAGGCCGGTCCGATGCCTCGTCAGAGTCGCTGCGGGCGTGCCGCGGAGCTCCTCTGAGGGTCAGCTTTAATCGCGGCCGATGGCTTCCTTAAGCGCGCCATAAGAAGTGCGTCCGCAGCCCCGATCCGGTCATTTGCCTGATTCGTTCTCGCTAGCGTGCTGCTCGCACTCACCCCCGACATATGACAGGCAGGCAATGCGATGGGTTCCTCCCAACACCGTCGACGCATGAGCCGAAGGGCGCAGCTGATAGGCGCCGGCGTCGTCGTGGCGATCGCGACGGGTGGGGCGTTCGCGCTCACCGGCACCGCCCAGGCCGCGTCGGTCGGCGCCGCCTACTCCACGACCAGTCACTGGTCGAACGGCTACACCGGCCAGTACGTCATCACCAATGACACCGACCGGGAGCTGTCCGGCTGGACTCTGAAGTTCACCCTCCCGGTCGGGACCAAGGTGACCTCGGTGTGGAACGGCAAGCACACCGTCAGCGGGGGGAACATCACCGTCAAGCCGGAGAGCTGGAACGGGACCATCGCCCCGGGCAAGTCCGTGACGGTCGGCTTCGTCGCCTCCGCCACGACCGGCAAGGCCCTGGCCCCCGTCGAGTGCGTGATCAACGACGCGAAGTGCTCGGCGGGCGACGGGCCCGCGCCGCGGCCGAGCACCTCCGCCCCGCGACCCACCCCCACGCCGACCAGCTCGCAGACGCCGGCCCCCGGTGGCAAGGCCGGCCGGTTCGCCCCGTATGTCGACACCTCCCTCCACCCCGCCTACGACCTGCTCGGCACCGCCAAGAAGACCGGGGTGAAGACCTTCAACCTGGCCTTCGTCACGTCCGGCGGCGACTGCACGCCGAAGTGGGGCGGGGTGACCGACCTCGGCGCCGACGCCGTCGCCAAGCAGATCGGCGAACTGCGCAAGGCCGGCGGGGATGTGCGGGTCTCCTTCGGCGGCGCCGCGGGCTCCGAGCTGGGCCTGGTCTGCTCCTCGGCCTCGGAGCTCGCCGCCGCGTACGGCAAGGTGGTGGACGCGTACAAGCTCACCAAGGTCGACTTCGACATCGAGGGGGGCGCGCTCCCCAACACGGTCGCCAACACCCGCCGCGCGAAGGCCATCGCCCAGCTCCAGAAGAAGCACCCCGGCCTCGACGTCTCGTTCACCCTGCCGGTGATGCCCACCGGGCTCACCCAGGACGGCGTGAACCTGGTCGAGGACGCCAAGAAGAACGGCGTGGCCGTCTCCGCGGTCAACATCATGGCCATGGACTACGGTTCGTCCTTCACCGGCGACATGGGGCAGTACGCGATCGAAGCCGCCACCGCCACCCAGGCGCAGGTCAAGGGAGTGCTGGGGCTCAGCGACGCGGCCGCCTGGAAGGCCGTGGCGGTCACCCCGATGATCGGCGTCAACGATGTGGCCGTGGAGGTCTTCAAGGTCGACGACGCCAAGCAGCTGGTGGACTTCGCCCGGTCCAAGGGGATGGGTTGGCTGTCGATGTGGTCCGCGACGCGCGACAAGCAGTGCCCCGGCGGCGCGCAGAACCACGCCTCGCCGACCTGTAGCTCCATCGTCCAGGACGATCACGCGTTCACCAAGGCGTTCGCCGCCTACCAGGGCTGAGGGGCTTCCCGTTCCCTTCCTCTCCACTCCACGAAGACCCACCCCCCACCCCCACTGAGGACCGCCCCACCGGTCCCCGACACCCCCCACAGGGGGCCGCCCCACCGGCCCCCCGCCTCACCGGAACCGGGGGCTGCCCCACCAGCCCCCGCACCCACCACCGGGGACCGCCCCACCGGTCCCCGACACCCCCCCCACAGGGGGCCGCCCCACCGGCCCCTGACCCTCCGGCAGGGGGCCGCCCCAACGGCTCCCGACGCCTCGGCGGGGGGCCGCCCCACCGGCCCCTCGCTCCCATCGGAACCGGGGGCTGCCCCACCAGCCCCCGTTCCCACCACCGGGGACCGTCCCACCGGTCCTCGACACCCCCCCACAGGGGGCCGCCCCACCGGCCCCTGACCCTCCGGCAGGGGGCCGCCCCAACGGCTCCCGACGCCTCGGCGGGGGGCCGCCCCACCGGCCCCCCGCCTCACCGGAACCGGGGGCTGCCCCACCAGCCCCCGCCCCCCCACCACCGGGGACCGCCCCACCGATCCCCGACACCCCCCACAGGGGGCCGCCCCACCGGCCCCCTGCTCCCCCCACCGAGGGCGCCCCACGGCCCTCGACCTCCCCCCCCCCCCGGAAGCCGCCCCACCGGCCTCCGACTCCCCCCACCCGGGGGCCGCCCCACTGGCCCCCGGAGCTCCCCCCACGGGGGCCACCCCTGGGACCCGGCTCCACCGAGGCCTCACAGGCCCCCCACACCTGCCACCCCCCATGGGCGGGGTGCGGCGGCTCCACCCCCGGCCGTCGCACCCCGCCCGCAGGTCTGTTCCGGGAGGGAACCGCCGGAGAACCGCCGGCGGCGACCGACGCCCCACCACGCGAACCACAACGGTCCGGAACCGTGCACCTGTTGAATGGGCATCTCTGGGACGTAACACGTACGCAGGGCTGGCTGGAGGCGGAAGACCATGGCAGGAACCCGACGGCGCGGGGGCGCGGGGCGTGGCAGACCCACCTTGGAGGAGGTCGCCGCCCGCGCGGGAGTCGGTCGGGGCACCGTCTCACGGGTGATCAACGGCTCGCCCAGGGTCAGCGACCACACCCGCGCCGCCGTCGAACAGGCGGTGGCCGAGCTCGGATACGTCCCCAACCGGGTCGCCCGGGCGCTCGCCGCGGGCAGCGCGGACGCCGTCGCGCTGGTCATCCCCGAGCCGGAGACCCGGCTCTTCGCCGAGCCGTACTTCTCCGACATCATCCGCGGTGTCGGCGCCGAGCTGGCGGAAGCCGACCTCCAGTTGCTGCTCACCCTGGTGCGCACCCCCAAGGAACGTCAGCGGTTCGCGGACTACCTGGCCGGTAACCGCGTAGACGGCGTGCTGGTGGTCTCCGTGCACATCGACGACCCGCTCCCCGACCTGCTGGAGCGGCTCGAGATGCCGGCCGTCCTCAGCGGTCGCCGCTCGGCGCGCGAGACGGTCGCCTATGTGGACGCCGACAACACCGGCGGCGCAGGCGCGGCCGTCGCCCACCTGGCGGCGCGCGGCCGTCGCACCATCGCCACCATCGCCGGGCCGTCCGACATGTACGTGGCCTCTTGCCGTCTGGAGGGCTACCGCGCGGCGCTGGACGCCGCGGACCTCCCGTTCGATCCGCGGCTCGCGGAGGTCGCGGACTTCACCGAGGAGGGCGGACGCCGCGCCATGCGCGCGCTCCTGGACCGCTGCCCGGCGTTGGACGCGGTGTTCGCCGCCTCCGACGTCATGGCCGCGGGCGCCCGCCAGGTGCTGCGCGAGGCGGGACGCCGGGTCCCCGACGACGTCGCCCTCGTCGGCTTCGACGACTCCGCCGTGGCCCGGCACATGGACCCGCCGCTGACCAGCGTCCGCCAGCCCACGGAGGAGATGGGCCGGGCGATGGTGCGGGTGCTGCTGGAGCAGATCGACGACCAGCGGGGGAGGGGCCGTCGGCCGGCGGGGTGGGCCCGGGAGCGGGCGCGGCTGGTGCTGCCGACGGAGCTGGTCTGTCGGGCGTCGTCGTAGCCGCCCGCCCGCTCGACCGGGGCCCGGCGGCGGCCGGCGGTCCGCTGTGGTCGGCACCGCGGTGCGCCGTCTCCGCGCCGTCTCCGTGTCGGCTCGGTGTCGGCGCGGCATCGGTACGCCGTCAGTCCGCTGTCGGGGCGCTGTCGGTCCGCTGTCGGCGCGCTGCTCCAGGCTCGGGGAAGACGGAACGACCTCGGGTTGAACAGGAGTCTCCCATGCGCACGATGAACGTCCTGATCTCCGGCGCCAGCGTCGGCGGACCCGCCCTCGCCTACTGGCTGCGCCGGTACGGGTTCGGGGTGACGGTGGTGGAGCGGGCCGCCGGGCTGCGCCCCGGCGGGCAGGCGATCGACGTCCGAGGCCCGGCGCTGGGGGTGGTCGAGCGGATGGGCGTGCTGGACCGGATACGGGCCCGGTGCACGGACCTGCGCGGGATGTCGGTCGTCGACGACGACGGTGTGGAGCTGTTCCGCACCACCGAACGGACCATGAGCGGCGGTGAGATCGACAGCCCCGATGTGGAGATCCTGCGGGACGACCTGGCGGAGATCCTCTTCGAGGCGTCCCGTGGCGAGGGCGTGGAGTACCTCTTCGGCGACTCCGTCGCGGAGCTGGAGCAGAACGCCGACGGGGTGCGGGTGCGCTTCCAGAGCGGCGCGCGGCGCACCTACGACCTGGTCGTCGGCGCCGACGGAGTGCACTCCGGCACCCGCCGGATGGTCTTCGGCACGGACGAGGAGTGCTACCGCCACCTGGGGAGCTACCTCGGCGTGTGGACGGTGCCCAACCACCTCGGACTGGACCGCTGGCAGGTCGTCTACCGCATGCGCGGGAGCGTGTGGGGCGGCATGGCGATGAGCGTCCGCGACAACAAGGAGGTACGCGTCTACGTCGGCATCGACGCGGACGTGCCGCCCGCGGAGTTCCTGCCCCGCTCCGTCGAGGAACAGAAGCGTCTGGTGGTCCGCGCCCACGCGGACGGGCGCTGGGAGATGCCGCGGCTGTTGGAGGGCGTGTGGGACGCCCCGGACTTCCACTTCGACTCGGTGTCCCAGATCCACCTGGACTCCTGGTCCCGCGGCCGGGTGGTGCTCCTGGGCGACGCCGGCTACTGCGGCTCGCCCGCCTCCGGCCAGGGCACCACCATGGCGCTGATCGGCGCCTACGTCCTGGCCGGTGAGCTCGCCGCCGCGGGCGGGGACCACCGCGCCGCCTTCCTCGGCTACGAGCGGGCGCTTCGCGAGTACGTGACCGCCAGTCAGGAGATCGCGCACATCGGCGTGGCCCGGCTGCGCACCGAGCTGGAGGCCGACCTGGGCGACCCGGAGGCGGCGGCCCAGCTCGCCGAGGACCCCGCGGACGCCTTCAAGAAGATCGGCTCGATCCGCTTCCGGGACTACGCGACCCCGGCGGGCCTGCTGTAGCCCGGAACTGTAATGGGTGCTCTGGCGTAACGCCCCTATACTGCGCCTCATGACCTCGCCGATGATCAAGCGCGCGACCGCCCGCGACGCGGAGCGCCTCACCGATCTGATGCACGCCTCCCGCGCCTACGAGGGCGCCTACGCCACGATGCTCGCCGGCTACCGGATCACGGCCGACTACATCGCCGCGCACCCGGTCCACCTGGCGGAGTCCCCCGACGGGGAGCTCCTGGGCTTCTACGCCCTGCTGCCGGAGCAGGCGGAGCTGGACCTGCTGTTCGTGGCCGACGCCGCGCAGGGGACCGGTCTCGGCCGACTGCTGGTGGAGCACATGCGGGAGCGGGCGCGGGAGCATGGGCTGGAGCGGGTACGGGTGGTCTCCCACCCGCCCGCCGAGCACTTCTACCGCCGCATGGGCGCCCGCCGGACCGGCACGGTGCCGGCGTCCCCGCCGAAGGTCACCTGGGAACGCCCGGAGCTCTCCTTCACCACGGCCGCCACGGTCACCGTGGCCGCCACCGTCGAGAGCCCCCGCGGCACGGCCCACGCGAGTGGGCGCGGTTAGCCGCGCGGCGAAGGCGGGCAGCCGGGCGCCGAGGGCGGCCGGCCGGCGGGGCGCCTCAGGAGTCGGTGCCCAGCACGCGGACGTAGATCCTGGCTCCTGAGTGGCAGCGGACGGTGAGCCCGTGGTGGCCGGGGCGGGGATTCGCCCGCCCCGACCACTGCTCGATGCTGCTGATCTCCCGGCTGCCACCGGAGGCCAGCAGGGCGGCGAACCACGCCTCCGCCTCGACGGGCCCGAGCCGTGCCCCCACCTCGGGCACGGGCACCGGCGCCATCGGCTCGCCCTCCACCGGCGCCTCCGTCTCGCTGTAGTCGTCGCCGGGCGAGGACTCCGCGATGAACTGCCACCGCGCCTCGCCCCCGGCGTGGGTCATCGCGAGGCCGAAGGGATGCTTGTCGTCGCCGGCCTCCCGCAGCCTGCTGACGCCGCTGACGCCGGCGGCGTTCTTGACCAGGTCGAGAGCGTGTTCTTCGAACCGAGAGGGCCGCATACGCGGCAGCCTAGGAAGGATCACCGCGCGCCCACCGCGTCCATGTCCCCCGGCGGGGTTGATCTCGCTGAGGGGCCTGACAGGCAGGGCTGCGAGGTGCTATTGACGGCCGGGCGACGGGCGTTCAGCCGCCCGCGCCGAGCACCGCCCGCACCACCGGACCCGCCGTGTCCCCGCCGTGGCCGCTGGCGGGCACGCGGGCCGCCGCGGCCATATCGCCGTGGTACGCGGTGAACCACGCGTCGGGACGGCCCTGCCCGTCGACCTCGGCCGACCCGGTCTTGGCGCCGATGTCACCGCGCAGGCCGGTCATGGCACGCGCCCCGGTGCCGCTGGTCGCGGTGAGCCGCATCAGGGACTTGAGCTGCCGCGCCACCGCGGGGGACAGGGCGCGCTCGGCGGTCGCGACCTCGCGGTGGTCCAGCGACGGCGCGACGAGGTACGGCTGCCGGAAGCGGCCCGACTGGGCGGTGGCGGCCACCGACGCCATGGTCAACGCGTTCATCTGCACCCGCCCCTGACCGATCATGGCGGCGGCCTTCTCATCCCCTCCCTCCGTGGGAACCTTCCCCTCGCTGCTGGGCACCCCGATGTTCCACACCGGTCCGATGCCGAACACCTCGCGGGCCTCCGCCTCCAGCGCGTCGTCGGATATCTCGTCGGCCAAGGAGACGAAGGCGGTGTTGCAGGAGGCGGCGAAGTCCTCCGCGAAGGTGGCGTCGGGCTGCTCGCCGCTCTCCAGGTTGTGGAAGCTCTTGCCCTGCCGGTAGGCGGCGTACTTCGGGCAGGGCAGCGACTTCTCCGCCGTGACCTTGCCCTGTTCCAACAGGGTGGCGGCAGTGACGATCTTGAACGTGGAGCCGGGAGCGGTCTGCCCCTGGAGCGCGGTGTTGAACTCCGTGCGGGCCGAGTTGGCGATCGCGAGGATCTCGCCGGTGCTGGGCTTGACGGCCACGACAGAGGCGTCCTCGTGCCGCGCCACCTGCGCCTCGGCGGCCCGCTGCGCCTTCGCGTCCACCGTGGTGCGCAGCGTGCCCGGCTTGCCCTCGCGGAGGACGTGCAGCACCTGCGACGGGCTCCCGTTCACCTGGATCGCGATCGCGGGGCTGCCGCCCGACTCCGTCGCATACCGCTTGCGCAGCGAGGCCAACACCGGCGACAGCGAGGGGAAGTCCTTCTCGTCCAGCGCCTTTCCGTGCCGGTCCATCACCTTGATCGACGACGGCAGTGCCGCCTCGCCCGTCGTCAGGGTGTCCCCGCTCGTCTTCAGCTTCGGGTGCAGCACCGAGGTCTTCCAGGAGACCAGCGGTCGCCCACTGGTCTCCCCCCGCACCACGTCCAGCGACGACTCGTAGGTCCAGGTGGAGCGCTTCTCTCCGGTGTCGATGTGGGCGGCGACGGTGAACTGCACCTCGGTCCCGTCGGCCTCGCCCTGGGTGAGTTTCACCTTGGTGACGTGCGTGCCCTCGCGGTAGCGGGTCAGCGCGCCGAGCGCCGCCACCGCGTCGTTGGTGAAACCCGCGGCCCGCTGGTCGTTCCCGTCCTGCCAGGCCGTGAGGAAGTCGGATGCCGCCTTCGTCACTTGAGCGTCACTCAGGGGGCCGTCGGGTCTCTCGGTGCCCGAACTACCGCCGGCCATGGCGTCGTAGATGTTGTAGACGCCGACTCCCGCGACTCCCACCACCCCGGCGACGACCCCGCCGAGCACGATTCTCCCCACTGTGCGCATGGCCCCGTGGCCCCCCGTGTATCCGTCGACCGCCGGGTTGGCGGCCGGTACAGCCGACGATCGTAATCGGCATGAGGGGCAAATCATGCCGGATCCCGCAGATGTGTTCGAGTCAACGCGGTGCGACCGCTATCGGCGGGCGCGCTCCGCGGCGTACCGGTTCGTCAGCAGGCCACGCGCCAGGCCGGATTGGAGCGCGACCAGCGCGCGGATGACCGGTATCGCCGAGGCGGCCATCAGCACCCCGATGCCGGTGTTGAACGCGATGTCGGCGACTCGGGAGTCCACGCCGAACATCAGGTCCAGCAGCGTCTGGTCGTCCCCGTCCCGGGGTACCGCCCATGACCAGGTGACGTACAGCAACTCGCCGACCGTGCCCACGGTCCACGTCAGAGCGAGGCAGAAGCCCACCACCCGCGCCGGGAACGCCACGACCATGTGCAGCAGGTCCCGCCATGACTGCGGATCCCCCAGCGCCCGCACCAGGCCGCCGAAGCCGGAGCCGCCCCGCTCCCGGTAGTGGTGCGGCGGCAGCGCCCGCCCCGTCGCGCTCTCCACCCGCCGGCGCTCCACCCGGGCGAACCCCCGCGCCGCCCGCAAAAGCCCCACCAGCACCGGCAGCCCCAGCCAGACCACGAGCGTGCCCAACCCGAACGAGAACCCCGCCACCGCCACGACGAACGCGGCTATGCCCAGCGGCAGTCCGGTCAGCAGATAGCCCAGCTCCCGCCCGAACCGCCCGAACCGCCCGGCGTGGGGGCCGATGGAGACGGTGGAGGTGGTGGAGGCGGTGGCGTACGGCACCCTGTGCGGCGAGGTCATCTCGGTCATGGATCCACTCTCGCCGCTCCGTCGCCCCCTGCCCAACCGGCCTGCCCGCCTTCTTGGGGTGGTGCTAGCACCACCCCCTCGGGGGCTCCTGCCCCCCGGGCGGCTTCCCGTGGTGGCTCCCGCGGCGATCCCCGGGCGGCCCCCACGCTCCGTGGGCGATCGTGGTCGGGCGGCCTCTCGCGTCAGGGACGACCCCGCGGTGTCACCGCGTCTCCGAGCCAGCCGCTCCGAGCCAGCCGCTCCGGGTCAGGCACTCTCAGTCGGGCACGTCAGGCGCGTGGGTCACGTCAGACGCCCCGGTCTCGGAGGGGGCGGCCGGGACTCGAGATCTCGTCCCGCCAGGAAAAGGCCGAGGCCCGATGCGCCTGCGCGCATCGGGCCTCGATCCCTCAGGGTGAGTAACGGGACTCGAACCCGCGACATCCTGGACCACAACCAGGTGCTCTACCAGCTGAGCTATACCCACCATGACCGGCGGTTTTCCGCTTTTCCTTACCGGCCGAGAAAAAGTGTACAGGGTCCGGAGGTGTGCTCGCTCCCGGGTTTCGGGTGTGCCGGGAGCGAGCTACGTCACTCCTGCCGCACGAGACGCCCGCGAGGTCCTCTCAAGGACCCCGCGGGCGTCTCGCTGGACTACGGCTGCGGCTGCGGCGCGGAGACCACGTGCTTGGCCGCGATGGCCTTGGCCGTCTCGGAGTCCGGGCCGGGCTGCGGCACGAAGACCGCCTCCCGGTAGTAGCGGAGTTCGGCGATGGATTCGCGGATGTCGGCGAGGGCCCGGTGGTTGCCGTTCTTCTCCGGGCTGTTGAAGTACGCCCGCGGGTACCAGCGCCGGGCGAGCTCCTTGATGGAGGAGACGTCGACGATCCGGTAGTGCAGATACACCTCCAGCTCCGGCATGTCGCGGCTGAGGAAGCCGCGGTCGGTGCCGACGGAGTTTCCGCACAGCGGGGCCTTGCCGGCCTCCGGGACGTGCTCGCGGATGTAGGCCAGGACCTGGCGCTGGGCGTCTTCCAGCGTGGTCCCGCCGTCCAGCTCCGCGAGCAGCCCGGAGGCGGTGTGCATCTCGCGCACCACCTCCGGCATGGTCGCCAGCGCCTTGGCCGGCGGGCGGATCACGATGTCCACGCCGTCGCCCAGAATGTTCAGCTCGGAGTCGGTGACCAGGGCGGCCACCTCGATGAGCGCGTCGTCGGCCAGCGAGAGTCCGGTCATCTCGCAGTCGATCCACACCATGCGATCGTTCATACGTCTCACCCTACGGGGCGTTCCCGCTGACCCGGCAGGGTCGGACGGCCCGGAAGCCGCCCGCCGGCCTGTTCGGGCAGGCGAGGAGCGTACTCGTCCGACTCCGGCTTGCCCGGCTCACCGCCGAGGCCGCCGGCTGCCAGGCCGGTGGGCAGACGGCCGCCGTGGCCCGCATGCCCCGGGTGACCCGCATGGTTTCCCAGTGCCCCGCCGCCCACGGCCCCGGACGGGCCCGGCGGAGAATAGCCGCCGTGACCGCCGTGGACCGCCGCGCCATGGCCGCCGTGACCGCTATGCGACCCACCGTGCCCGGCGTGCGCCACCGAGGCCGCCGCCCTGCGCAGCGCTCCCGCCGGCTCGGCGCCGCGCTCGACCGCCTCGGCCCGGTCCAGCCGGTCCAGGCGGTCGCGCTCCGGACGCTCGGGGCGTTCGGAGCGCTCGGAGGCGCCGCCCTGGGGCCGGCGGGCGCGGTACGCGGCCCGGTAGGCGGCCGGGGAGGACCCCAGCTGCCGCCGGAAGTGCCCGCGCAGCGCGACCGGAGACCGGAACCCGCAACGCCCGGCGACCTCGTCGACGGAGTAGTCGGAGGTCTCCAGGAGTCGCTGGGCCTGGAGCACCCGCTGGGTGATCAACCACTGGAGTGGAGCGCTCCCAGTGAGCGAACGGAACCGGCGGTCGAAGGTCCGGCGGCTCATATAGGCGCGGGCGGCCAACGCCTCGACATCGAACTGTTCGTGCAGATGTTCGAGTGCCCAGGCGACGACCTCGGCCAGCGGGTCCGCGCCGATCTCTTCTGGTAAAGACCTGTCGAGGTAGCGCTCCTGACCTCCGCTGCGCCGCGGCGGCACGACCAGGCGGCGGGCCAGGGCCCCGGCCGCGTCGGCCCCGTGGTCGGTGCGCACGACATGGAGGCACAGATCGATCCCGGCGGCGGTGCCCGCCGAGGTCAGCACGTCGCCGTCGTCCACGAACAACTCGCGTGGGTCCACATGGACGGACGGGTAACGCTTGGCCAGTGTCGGCGCGTACATCCAGTGAGTGGTGGCCGGCCTGCCGTCGAGCAGACCCGCCGCCGCCAACACGAAGGCCCCCGTGCACAGGCCGACGATGCGGGCGCCCTCCTCATGGGCGCGGCGCAGCGCGTCCAGCGCGGCGGTGGGCGGTGGTTGGGTGATGGAGCGCCATGCGGGTACGACGACGGTGCCGGCCCTGGAGAGTGCCTCCAGGCCATACGGAGCGGTCAGTTCCAGTCCGCCGGTCGTTCGCAATGGCACATCTTCGCCCGCGCACACGAGCAATCGGTATCGAGGGACACCGGCGTCCTGCCGGTCGATACCGAAGACGGAGAGCGGGATGGAGCTCTCGAATATAGGGCCGCCGCTGAAGAGCAGCACCGCGACGATTTCGCGTCGGCGGCGTCCGGAGAGCTTACGCGAGGTCTCCGGTACGGTTGTGGAGTCCTGGCTCATGGAACTAAGCCCCCCTCGGTGGTCGCGTCCTCTCGGTCCTGCACTGTTCCCCTCGGTCCTGAACGGTTCCCCCGCCGGTCATCGCCAAGATCGAATCTACTGCGTCGCGTGTGCTCGGCGTGACCAGTTCACCACTCGACACTATGTCGACATGACAACTTGGCGCGAAGCATTCGATCACGAAGCGTTGCACTCGTAGGGCTCGCTGGGAAGTGCGCCTATGGCCCACGCCCACTCCCCGTAGGGGGCCCGAACCGCCGATACCCCTTTCCCTGCAGGTCGGAAGGGGGTTGGGCGTGCCGTTTGCCGTGGAAAGAAGTGCGGCGTGAAGTTGGCTGAAAAGAATCGGGTGCAGGCGCGCGATGGACTCATTCCACCGGCGTACGCGCACTCCTCACCTGGGCGTCGGACCGCGCCGTCATGCGCCCGCGCCCGTGCCGCGCGAGGTGGAGCGCCGGCCCCTCCGCGACCCGCCGGGCGGCGTGGGGCACCGCGGCGCGCTCGGAGCGCCGCAGCAGCGCGCGGCATCCGGCGGCGGTCGCCACGAGCGCCGTAGCGATCCCCGCCGCGCCACCGAACGAGGCTCCGCAGGCGAGGAGCAGCACGGGGGCCAACGCGCAGCTGAAGGCGGTCCAGCGCAGCACAAAGGCCCCCTCGCCGACCGCCGTCGCCCGGCCGTGCGCCATCCCGCCCGACCTCCGCGCGGCGCACTCCCCGATCCCCCGTCGCCCGCCTCGTGCCGCGCCCGTACGGCCCGGCGCCGGTTTCGCGGCGGCGCGGACCGAGGGCTCGACGACGACCTGGCGACTGCTGCCGGACATGGGCTGCTCCTCGCGGGCGGCGGATGGCGGCGGGTGACGACGAATGTGCCGCGGCCGGGAACTGGGCGGCACGGAAGTGCGACTAGTAGGCAGGTACTACGCAACGGTTCACGGCTACTACAACGCCCGGCCCGGCGCCTGGTCACGTGTCGACGGCCGCGTGGCGTACGCCCAGGGGACCACTTGGGGCATTGCGCTACGAGCCGCCCTCCGGCATGCTCCGGGGAACGCCTCGGGGCGCCCCCGCGCGGGGGCGGCCTCTGGGCAGGCGAGGAGTGGCGCCGTACCCTTGGGGGTATGGGCTTGGAAAGATGAATCCCGGACGGATTTCGTTCGTTCGATTATCTGCCCCGGGGGCGGCCCGTCCGGCCCCGAGCGACGCCCCGAACCGACAGAGCCTCCAGTCCCTCGACAACTCCAACCAGAGCCCACCGCCGATCCCTCCGCACGAGGACATCCTTCGCCGAGACACCGATGGCCGGTCACGAATTCTCCGATCCCGCGGACCGCAAGCGGGTCGCCGATCACCACGAGGCGCACCCCGAAGCGGCGGAAGAATCACGTCATTCCTGCGACCCGGCGTTCCAGCACGGCGTCGTGGTCGGATTCGACGGTTCCATGTCCAGCGAGCGAGCGCTCGCCTACGCCATCGGCATGGCTCGGCGCTCCGGCTCCGGGCTGATCATTGTCCATGTGGCGAACCGGTTGCCGACGACGGTCTGGGCGGGCTGTGAGCCACCGGTCTTCGTGGACGTCCCCGACCATCGCACCGAGGTGCTCGGCCTCGAACTGGCCTGTGCGGACCACCTCTCCGAGGTGCCCTGGATCCTGGTCGAGCGGGGCGGCGACATCTGTCACGAACTGGAGGAGGTCGGCCGGGAGTACGCGGCCGACGCGATCGTGGTCGGCTCGACGCACGGCCTGGTAGGACGCATCTTCGGCTCCGTGGCGGGGCGGTTGGCCCGCCGCGCGCAGCGCCCGGTCGTCGTCATCCCCTAGCCGTCGTCATTCCGCGGCCGTCTCATCAGGCACCGTTCCTCATCAGGCGCCGTCTTCGTCAGGCACCGTCTTCGTCAGGCGCCGTCCGCGGAACCGCCGTCGGGGGTCGGCATTCCATCGCCCTCGTCCGCTGTCCGCTGTCCGCCGTCCGTCATCCGCCGGACAAAGCGGCCGCAACCGCCGTGTGAGGCCGCGGGGCGCCCTCGCGCGTAGCCGTCGGGGCGCCGGCCGGGAAGCCGGTTGTTGCGTCAATTTCCTTGCGGGACGGGCGACATGGTGCGGGTCGCGCCACGGTCGGGCCCGTCAATCTGCCCACGCGTAGGCGTGGATTGTGCGTTTGTGATGGGTACACACCGACCAGGCGTCAAGCACGCGCCGCCGCCCGGGAGGTGACGGTTCCCGGCGTGGTGGCGCGCCGCCGGCGTGAAGGGCGACGTCGGCCAAGGGGAGGCGGTTCCCCGCGTGCGTGGTGGCACACGCGGGGAACCGCCTGAACATCCGGAGTCCAAGCCCTGGAGGGGTGGACTACTCCACCGTGACGGACTTCGCCAGGTTGCGCGGCTTGTCGATGTCCCGGCCGAGGGCCAGCGCCGTGTGGTAGGCGAGGATCTGGAGCGGAATGCCCATCAGGATCGGGTCGAGCTCGACCTCGTTCTTGGGCACCACGATGGTGTGGTCCGCCTTCTCCTGCTCCTGGTGGGCGACCGCGAGTATCCGGCCGCTGCGGGCCTTGATCTCCTCCATCGCCGCGCGGTTCTTCTCCAGCAGGTCGTCGTTGGGGACGATCGCGACCGTCGGCATGGCCGGCTCGATCAGCGCCAGCGGACCGTGCTTCAGCTCGGAGGCCGGGTACGCCTCGGCGTGGATGTAGCTGATCTCCTTCAGCTTCAGGGACGCCTCCAGCGCCACCGGGTAGCCGCGCACCCGGCCGATGAACATCATCGACTTTGCGTTCGCGTACTCCTCGGCGAGCTTCTTGATCTCCGGCTCCAGCTCCAGGATCTCCCGGATCTGCTCCGGCAGCTTGCGCAGACCCTCGATGAGGCGCTTGCCGTCGGAGACCGACAGGTCGCGGATGCGGCCCAGGTGCAGGGCGAGCAGCCCGAAGGCGACGACCGTGTTGGTGAAGCACTTGGTGGAGACGACGCAGACCTCCGGGCCGGCGTGGACGTACACGCCGCCGTCGGTCTCGCGGGCGATCGCCGAGCCGACGACGTTGACCACGCCCAGCACCCGCGCGCCCTTGCGCTTCAGCTCCTGCACGGCGGCCAGCACGTCATAGGTCTCGCCGGACTGGGAGACGGCGACGTAGAGGGTGTCGGGGTCCACGACCGGGTTGCGGTAGCGGAACTCCGAGGCCGGCTCGGCGTCGGCGGGGATGCGGGCCAGCTCCTCGATCATCTGGGCGCCGATGAGGCCCGCGTGGTACGAGGTGCCGCAGCCGAGGATCTTCACCCGGCGCACCGCGCGCGCCTCGCGCGCGTCGAGGTTGAGGCCGCCCAGGCGGACGGTGGAGAAGCGGTCGTCGATGCGGCCGCGCAGCACGCGGTCGACCGCGTCCGGCTGCTCGGAGATCTCCTTGTGCATGTACGTGTCGTGGCCGCCCATGTCGTACGACTCGGCCTCCCACTCCACGGTGGTCGGCGAGGCGGTGGTGCGGGTGCCCTCGGTGGTGTACGTGCGGAAGTCGTCGGCCTTGAGGGTGGCCATCTCGCCGTCGTCGAGGGTGACGACCTGGCGGGTGTGGGTGACCAGCGCGGCGACGTCGGAGGCGACGAACATCTCCTTCTCGCCGATGCCCAGCACCACCGGGGAGCCGTTGCGGGCGACCACGATGCGGTCGGCGAAGTCGGAGTGCAGCACGGCGATGCCGTAGGTGCCCTCGATCAGGTGCAGCGCCTGGCGGACCCGCTCCTCCAGGGTCTCCGCCTCGGAGCGCGCGATGAGGTGGGTGAGCACCTCGGTGTCGGTCTCGGAGGCGAACTCCACGCCCTCGGCGACCAGCTTGGCGCGCAGCTCGTCGGCGTTGTCGATGATGCCGTTGTGGACGAGGGCGAGCTTGCCCTCGGGGTCCATGTGCGGGTGGGCGTTCTCGTCGCTGGGGGCGCCGTGGGTGGCCCAGCGGGTGTGGGCGATGCCGGTGGTGCCGGCGAAGCGCTTGGGGACGCGCGCCTCCAGGTCGCGGACGCGACCCTTGGCCTTGACCATCTTCAGGGCGGCCGGGGTCTTGCCGGACGGCTTCCCGGTGATCACGATGCCGGCCGAGTCGTAGCCCCGGTACTCCAGGCGCTGCAGGCCCTCCAGGAGCAGCGGTGCGACATCGCGCCTACCGATGTATCCGACAATTCCGCACATAAAGATTCCCCTCCGGTTGGTTGAGACGAGTGCTCGACCCGTGTGCCCGGTGCTCCGGGCCGTCTGTTCCGTGGTGGTCCGAGCCGCCGGCCGGGGCGGGTCGCCCTCGGTGGTCGGCCGCTCGGACGGTGGTCAGCCGTAGACGATGCGGCGCAGCTGTCGCAGGGACAGCTCGGGTGGCGCCACCGCCCGCCGTGGCAGCTCGTGCGCGATCCGCTCGAAGATCTCCGCGTTGTTCAGCCCTCCGGACTGCAACTCGCGGTGGCGGCGGCGCACGAACTCCTCGGTGGTCTCGTCGAAGTACGCCAGCACGTCCAGTACCACCCGGGCGGCCTCGCCGCGCTGGAGCGGCGTGGTGCGGACCAGGTGGTCGACGAGGTCGTCGTGGTTGGACGTCGGGCGTTCGAGCACCCGTCGATACTGCGTGGTTGCGCAGAGTTTCGCAAGAATCCTGCCCGATTTCGGGCAGGGATTGTGCAGAGGTGCGTGGGAATCGGCCGCTCCGGGCCGGAATGGGCAGAGACCGGCGGTGCGGTGAGCGGTGGGGAGGGCCGGCGAGCCGCGGCCGCCCCCGAGCCGCCTTCGGCCGGCGGTCAGAAGCGGCGGAGTACGGCCTGCTTGGCCGCCGTGAACTCCTCCTCGGTCAGCACGCCCGACTGCCGCAGCTCACCGAGCTCCCGCAGTCGGCGCAGCAGCGCGTCGTGGTCCTCCGTGCCACCGGCCCGCTCGCCTTCGCCGGACGGAAGCGCCGTCGCGGCCGGCTCGGGCGGCGCCGCCGGGTGCGGCATCCGCGCCGTGACCGCGGCCGCGACCAGCGTCATCAGCATGTCCTTGCGGAAGCCGTAGAGCTCGATCGCGTACGGATCGTACTTCGGTGGGATCTTGGCCGCGTGCCGGCCCATGACGAACCGCAGATAGCCGTCCTCCAGGCCGGCGGCCGGGAGCCACTCCACCGCGTGCACATCCGCGACCGGGAAGGACCGGGCCCCCGACGAGCGCTTGGACTCCTCGGTCTTCCAGTTCCACTCCAGGTGGATCCGCTCGCCGTCGAAGGAGGCGGTGCCGTCGCCCGCCGAGGCCGACAGCGGCACCGACGGGCCGGGCAGCAGATAGCGGTCGCAGGGCCCACCGGGGACCTGCTCCAGCAGCAGCGCGTTGCGCACCTCGTCGACGAAGTACTCGGCGACGCCGGAACGGTCCTGCTGCACCGTGAGCTGGTACGGATTGGCCGCGTCCGGCAGCTTGCCGCCGGTGGCCTGGAGCAGCGGGTCGGAGCCGTCCCGCAGCCGCAGTCGCAGCCGGCCGGACTTGCGGCCCGGCTCGTAGGAGATGCCCGCGAGGGCCTCCAGCGGGACCGCCAGCTCCCCCAGGGACTGCCGCGCCAGGTTCACTCCCTTGTCGTGGCCGGGCACGATGCGCACGCTCTCGCCGTCGAACGCCCAGGTCCCGTCCCGCTGGATGATTTCCGCCATGGGTGGAATTCTGGCAGGCGTGGCCCGCGCGGTGGTCTGGACCTCGACCGGCCGCGGGCCTCGCTCCACCCAGGGGGAACGGGCGCCGGGTCACCCCGCGCTTCCCGCCCGTTCGCACGCCGTTCCCCTCGGCCATGCTCCGCGCACGCTCCAGACCCGCAGGCTCTTCCCGTAGGCAGTTCGTTGAAGGGACCGCCCGTGAGACGACGCAGCGCCCGCAACCACGACAGAGCGACCCCGTCCCCCTTTCGGCCCCGCCGTCCGGCCCGATCCACCCGGCCACGCTCCCGGGCGCTGTGCGCCCTGCTGCTGGCGATCACCGTGATCGGGGCGTCGGCCGGCGCCTGCGCCTCCCCGAGCGCCCCGGCCGCCGTGGACCCGGCCGCCGCACGGGCCGGTCAGGGTCCGGGGAAGGAGGAGGCCGCCGTGGACCCGCTGAGCAGGGTGGTGCCCGCCCCCGCCACGGTGCGGACCGGCGGCGAGCCGTACGTCATCGGCTCGCGCGACCGGATCGGGGTGCCGGCCGGCGACCCGGCCGCCCGGCGGGTCGGCGACTACCTCGCCGAGCTGCTGCGCCCGGCCACCGGCTTCGAGCTGCCGGTCACCACGCGGAGCGGGGACGCCGGCGTACGGCTGCGCATCGCCCAGGTGCGCGGGGTGGGCCCCGAGGGCTACCGGCTGGAGACCGGCGGCGGCGCGGTCACCATCAGCGCGCCCGAACCCGCAGGGCTCTTCCACGGGGTGCAGACGCTGCGGCAGCTGCTGCCCGCGGCCGTGGAGCGGCGCACGCCGCAGCCCGGCCCCTGGCTCGTGCCCGGCGTGACGATCACGGACAGCCCCCGCTACGCCTATCGCGGGGCCATGCTGGACGTGGCCCGGCACTTCTTCACCGTCCAGCAGGTCAAGCGCTACATCGACCAGCTCGCCCTCTACAAGATCAACAAGCTGCATCTGCACCTCTCCGACGACCAGGGTTGGCGGATCGCCGTCGACTCCTGGCCTCGGTTGGCGAGCTACGGCGGATCCACCCAGGTCGGCGGCGGGCCCGGCGGCTTCTACACGAAGGACGACTACCGCGAGATCGTCCGGTACGCGGCGAGCCGCCACCTCACCGTCGTGCCCGAGATCGACATGCCCGGGCACACCAACGCCGCCCTGGCCTCGTATGCCGAGCTCAACTGCGACGGCGTCGCGCCGCCCCTCTATACCGGCACCGAGGTCGGCTTCAGCTCGCTGTGTGTACCCAAGGAGGTCACCTACCGCTTCGTGCGGGACGTGCTGCGCGAGCTCGCCGAGCTGACCCCGGGCCCCTATCTGCACATCGGCGGCGACGAGGCGCACTCCACCAGCCACGCGGACTATGTGACCTTCATGGACCGGGTGCAGCCGCTGGTGGCCGAGCGGGGCAAGACGGTGGTCGGCTGGCACCAGCTGACCGGCGCCCGCCCGGCCCCGGGCGCCGTGGCCCAGTACTGGGGCCTGGACGGAAAGGAGAAGGAGGTCGCGGACGCGGCCCGCGCCGGGACGAAGATCATTCTGTCCCCGGCCAACCGCGCCTACCTCGACATGAAGTACACCAAGGACACCCCGCTCGGACTGGACTGGGCCGGATACGTCGAGGTGCGCCAGTCCTACGACTGGGATCCCGGGCGCTACCTCCAGGACGTCCCGCCCTCCGCCGTGCTCGGCGTCGAGGCGCCCCTGTGGTCGGAGACCATCTCCACCAGCGACCACATCGAGTACCTCGCCTTCCCCCGGCTGCCGGGCATCGCCGAGCTGGGCTGGTCCCCGCCCTCCCGGCACGACTGGTCCTCCTACCGGGTCCGGCTGGCGGCCCAGGGGCCGCGCTGGGACGCGATGGGCGTCGATTTCTACCGGTCGCCGCAGGTTCCGTGGCCCTCTGAGTGAGCCCTCGGCCCTCGCGGGCGGCGGTCTGGGTGGCGCGCGTCGGCTGTGGGGTGCTGCCCGCGCCACCCCCGGCCGGCTGTGCTCGGTTCGGCACCGCCGGGCCCCGCCGCCTCGGTTCTCGCCGTCGCGGCGGGATGAAAGACGTTTCCCCGTCTGCTCTGGGGCCGTCGCGGCGGGATGAACCCGGGCTTCCCGCCGCCAGGCGTCAGCTGGTCAGCCCCAGTTCGCGGGCGATGAGCATGCGCTGGACCTCGCTGGTGCCCTCGCCGATCTCGAGGATCTTGGAGTCACGCCACATCCGGGCCACCGGGTACTCGTTCATGAAGCCGTAGCCGCCGTGGATCTGCGTGGCCTCACGTGCGTTGTCGACGGCGACCGTGGAGGAGTGGAGCTTGGCGAGGGCCGCCTCCTTCTTGAAGGGCTCGCCGTTGACCAGACGGGAGGCGGCGTCGCGCCAGGCGAGACGGGCCGTGTGGGCGCGCATCTCCATGTCGGCGAGCTTGAACTGGATGGCCTGGTTGGCTCCGATGGGGCGGCCGAAGGCGTGGCGCTCCTTGGCGTAGGCCACCGACTCGTCGACGCAGCCCTGGGCGAGGCCGGTGGCGAGCGCGGCGATGGCCACCCGGCCCTCGTCGAGGATGCGCAGGAACTGGGCGTACCCGCGGCCCTCCTCGCCGAGCAGATTGGCGACCGGCACCCGGCAGTCGGCGAAGGAGAGCTCGCGGGTGTCCGAGGCGTTCCAACCGACCTTGGAGTAGGGGGCGGCCACGGTGAAGCCGGGGGTGCCCGAGGGGACGATGATGGTCGAGATCAGCGGCGAGCCGTCGTCCTTGCGGCCGGTGACCGCGGTGACGGTGACCAGGCCGGTGATGTCGGTGCCGGAGTTGGTGATGAAGCACTTGGTGCCGTTGATCACCCATTCGTCGCCGTCGCGCACCGCCGTGGTGCGGGTGCCGCCGGCGTCCGAGCCGCAGTCGGGCTCGGTCAGCCCGAAGGCGCCGAGGACCTCGCCGGAGCACATCCGGGGCAGCCACTCCCGCTTCTGCTCCTCGGTGCCGAAGCGGAAGATCGGCATCGCGCCGAGCGAGACGGCGGCCTCCAGGGTGATGGCCACCGAGGAGTCGACCCGCGCCAGCTCCTCCAGGGCGATGCCCAGGGCGAGGTAGTCGCCGCCCATGCCGCCGTACTCCTCGGGGAACGGCAGGCCGAACAGGCCCATGCGGCCCATCTCGCGGACGATCTCGTAGGGGAACTCATGCCGTTCGTAGAGATCGCCGATCTTGGGGGCGACGACGTCGCGCGCGAACTCCTCCACGGTGCGGCGGAGCTCCTCGTGTTCGGCGGAGAGCCGGTGGTCGAGCGACATGGTTCAGTTCTCCTTCTGGGAGAGTGCGCGTACGGTGCGGGACGGGCTGGGTCGGCCCAGATGCCCGGCCATCCACACGCTTGTGGCGGTGAGTCGGCCGAGGTCGACCCCGGTCTCGATGCCGAGGCCGTGGAGCATCCACACCAGGTCCTCGGTGGCGAGGTTGCCGGTGGCGCTCTTGGCGTAGGGGCAGCCGCCGAGACCGCCGGCGGAGGCGTCGACGGTTGTCACGCCGTGCTCCAGCGCGGCGAGGGTGTTGGCGAGGGCCTGCCCGTAGGTGTCGTGGAAGTGCACGGCGAGCCGGTCGGTGGGCACGCCGACCTCGTTGAGGCGGGCGAGCAGCTCCCGGACGTGGCCGGGGGTGGCCACGCCGATGGTGTCGCCCAGGCTCAGCTCGTCGCACCCCAGCTCCATCAGGCGGGCCGCGACCGAGACCACCTGGGGGACGGGGACCGGCCCCTCCCAGGGGTCGCCGAAGCACATCGACAGATAGCCGCGCACATGCATCGTCGCCTCGCGGGCGCGGGCGACGACCGGCTGGAACATCGCCAGCGACTCGTCGACCGTGCGGTTGAGGTTCCGCCGGGCGAAGGTCTCGGTGGCGCTGCCGAAGACCGCGATCCGTCGGACACCCAGCTCCACCGCGCGGTCCAGGCCGCGCTGGTTGGGCACCAGCACCGGAAGCTCGGCGTCCACCCCGTCCAGCAGCGGGATCAGCCGCGCGGCGTCGGCCAGCTGGGGCACCCATTCGGGGTGCACGAAGCTGGTCGCCTCGACGGTGGTCAGCCCGGCGTCGGCGAGCCGCCGGATGAACTCGGCCTTCACCTCGACCGGGACGATCGCCTTCTCGTTCTGCAGGCCGTCGCGCGGACCCACCTCGTGGATGCGCACCCGGGCGGGCAGCTCGGCGGCGGGCACGGCCATGGGCAGTCCTGGGGGCAGGGCCATCACGCACGCTCCTCGCTCGCCGGGGCGGTGTCCTGGGTGTCGTGCGGGGTGACCACGGCCAGCACCTGGTCCATGGCGACCGTGCTGCCCGCCGTCACGTCGAGCTCGGTGACGACGCCGTCGTGCGGCGCGGAGATGACGTGCTCCATCTTCATCGCCTCCACGACCAGCAGGCCCTGACCGGCGGTGACCTCGTCGCCCACGGCGGCCTTCACCACCGTGACCGTGCCCGGCATCGGCGCGGTCAGCGCGCCCGCGTGGGCGGCCGCGGAGCCGCCGCGCAGCGCGGCCTCCACGGGGTCGTGGTCCTGGACGTGCCAGGCGTCGCCGTCCCGCCCCAGCCAGCGTCCCTCCGGGCCGGGCGCGGCGGTGAAGGTGTGGGTGAGCCCCGCCCACTCCATGGTGACGCGGTCCATGGCGGTGGTGCCGCCGACGAGGCGGGCGCGGACGGGTGGGACGACCGCCTCCGGGGACGGGGTGGCTCCCTCGTGCGCCGGGCCCGGCCGGTCGACGAGGAGCTCCGCGTCCCGGACCGAGCCGCGCACCCGGACGGTCACCGGCTCATGACCGGGGACGCGCAGGTGGTGGAGGGTCCAGGCGGGGGTGCCGCCCAGCCGCCAGCCGGTGGCCGTGGAGAACGGGTCCACCCAGCCGGAGCCGCCGGCGCCCGGCGCGTCGACGCGGCCGCCGCCCGACCCCTCGCCGGGGGAGCCCACGGAGGCGCCGCGCTCCAGGGCCGCCTGGCGGAGCAGGGCCGCGGTCGCGTAGACCTCGTCGGGGATGGCGTGCGGCACCAGGGTGGCGGCGTCCCGGTCGACCAGGCCGGTGTCGAGGTCGCCGGAGACGACGGCCGGGTGGGCGAGCAGCCGGCGCAGAAACCCGGTGTTGGTGTCGAGTCCGAGCACGGTGGTGTGCCCGAGGGCGGCCCGCAGCCGGCGCAGCGCGGTGGCCCGGTCCGGGCCGTGGGCGATCACCTTGGCCAGCATCGGGTCGTACAACGTGCCGACCTCGGTGCCGGCGGTCAGGCCCGAGTCGACGCGCACGCCCTCGCCCTCGGGGTCGCGCAGCACGCGCACGGTGCCGGCGGAGGGCAGGAAGTCCACCCGGTCACCGGATGCCCTCGCGGTCTCGGCGCAGATCCGCGCCTCCACGGCGTGGCCGGTCAGGGTGATGTCTCCCTGGGCGAAGGGCAGCCGCTCGCCGGCGGCCACGCGCACCTGCCACTCCACCAGGTCCAGGCCGGTGATGAGCTCGGTGACCGGGTGCTCGACCTGGAGGCGGGTGTTCATCTCCATGAAGTAGTAGGCCGACGGGTCGTTGCCCGGCACGATGAACTCCACCGTGCCCGCGCCGGTGTAGCCGCAGGAGCGGGCCGCCTGGGCCGCGGCCTCGCCCATCGCCGCGCGGGTGGCCTCGTCCAGCAGGGGGCTGGGCGCCTCCTCGATGATCTTCTGGTGGCGGCGCTGGAGGGAGCACTCGCGCTCGCCGAGGTGCACCACGTTCCCGTGGCCGTCGGCGAGGACCTGGATCTCGATGTGGCGCGGGCGGTCGATCCAGCGCTCCACCAGCAGGGTGTCGTCGCCGAAGGAGCCGCGCGCCTCGCGCCGGGCGGCGGCGATCTCGTCCGCGAGCAGCGCCTCCTCGCGCACCAGCCGCATGCCCTTGCCGCCGCCGCCCGCCGAGGGCTTCAGCAGCACCGGCATGCCGATCTCGCGGGCGGCCTCCGCCAACTGGGCGTCGGTCAGCCCGCTGCCCGAGGAGCCGGGCACCACCGGGACCCCGGCGGCCCGCACGGTCTCCTTGGCCCGGATCTTGTCGCCCATCAGCTCGATCGCGCCGGCCGGCGGCCCGATGAAGGCGAGTCCGGCATCCGCGCAGGCCCGCGCGAAGGCCGCGTTCTCGGCGAGGAAGCCGTAGCCCGGGTGGACGGCCTGCGCCCCGGTGCGCCGCGCCGCCTCCAGCAGCCGCTCGACGGAGAGGTAGCTCTCCGCGGCGGGCGCGGGGCCGATGCGGACGGCGGTGTCCGCCTCCCGCACATGCCGGGCGTCCGCGTCGGCGTCGCTGAAGACGGCGACCGAGCGGATGCCCAGCTCCCGCAGGGTGCGGATCACGCGGACCGCGATCTCGCCCCGGTTGGCCACCAGGACGCTCTCCAGCGCCGCCGCCTTCATGGAAGCCCCTCCCTGGAGGTCCGCGGAGTCCGTCCGCGCCGCCGCGTCGTCGCGCGCGGCCGAGCCTGTCTGCACCATCGTCCGCATCTCCCTCATCACATCCGGAAGACGCCGAAGCCGGGCGCCGTGTCGTCCTGCCGCGGAAGCGGCGCGTTTCCGCAGGCGGTGAGGGCCAGGCCCAGCACCTGGCGCGTCTCCATCGGGTCGATGACCCCGTCGTCCCACAGCCGAGCCGTCGCGTAGTACGCGTTTCCCTGGGTCTCGTACTGCTCGCGGATCGGCGCCTTGAAGGTGTCCTCCTCCTCGGCGCTCCACTCCTCGCCGCGCGCCTCCAACTGGTCGCGCTTGACGGTGGCGAGCACGGAGGCGGCCTGTTCGCCGCCCATCACCGAGATCTTCGCGTTGGGCCACATCCACAGGAAGCGGGGGCTGTAGGCCCGGCCGCACATGGAGTAGTTGCCCGCGCCGTAGGAGCCGCCGATGACGACGGTCAGCTTGGGGACCCGGGTGCAGGCCACCGCGGTGACCATCTTGGCGCCGTGCTTGGCGATGCCGCCCGCCTCGTAGTCCCGGCCGACCATGAAGCCGGAGATGTTCTGGAGGAAGAGCAGCGGGATGCCGCGCTGGTCGCACAGCTCGATGAAGTGGGCGCCCTTCTGGGCGGACTCGGAGAACAGGATGCCGTTGTTGGCGACGATGCCGACCGGGTGGCCGTGGATGTGGGCGAAGCCGGTCACCAGCGTCGTGCCGAACTCGGCCTTGAACTCGGCGAAGCGGGAGCCGTCGACGATCCGGGCGATGACCTCGCGGACGTCGTAGGGGGTGCGCGAGTCGGTGGGCACCGCCCCGTACAGCCCCGCGGGGTCGACCTTGGGCTCCTCCACCGTCCGCACCGTCCACGGCAGCGGGGAGCGCTCGCCGAGGGTGGAGACGATGGTGCGCACGATCCGCAGCGCGTGCGCGTCGTCCTCGGCGAGGTGGTCGGTGACGCCGGAGACCCTGGAGTGCACCTCGCCGCCGCCCAGCTCCTCGGCGGTGACCACCTCGCCGGTGGCGGCCTTCACCAGCGGCGGACCGCCGAGGAAGATCGTGCCCTGGTCCCGCACGATCACCGCCTCGTCGCTCATCGCCGGGACGTAGGCGCCGCCCGCGGTGCAGGAGCCGAGGACGGCGGCGATCTGCGGGATGCCGGCCCCCGACATCCGGGCCTGGTTGTAGAAGATCCGCCCGAAGTGCTCGCGGTCGGGGAACACCTCGTCCTGCATGGGGAGGAAGGCGCCGCCGGAGTCGACGAGGTAGAGGCAGGGGAGCCGGTTCTCCAGGGCGATCTCCTGCGCCCGGAGGTGCTTCTTGACCGTCATCGGGTAGTACGTGCCGCCCTTGACCGTGGCGTCGTTGGCGACGATGACCGCCTCGCGGCCGGAGACCCGGCCGATGCCCGCGATGACGCCGGCGGCCGGGGCCGCGCCCCCGTACATCCCGTCCGCCGCCAGCGGGGCGAGCTCCAGGAAGGGCGAGCCCGGGTCCAGCAGCGCGTCCACCCGGTCGCGCGGCAGCAGCTTGCCGCGCGCGGTGTGCCGCGCCCGGGCCTTCTCGCCGCCGCCGAGTCCGGCCGCCGCGAGCTTCTCGCGCAGCCGGTCCACCAGCTCGCGGTGCGCGGCCTCGTTGGCCCGCCAGGCGTCGGACGCCGGGTCGGCGCCGCTCCTGAGCACCGGTGCCTGCTCCATGGGTACGAGCCCCCTTGCTCGATCCTGCCGATCCGCCGCCCGGCGCCGCGCCTGGTGGGCGCCGACCCCGGTCCGGTCGATCCGTCGTTGAGCGCTCTGTCGTCGAGCGACCCGTCCCTGAGCGATCCGCCGGGGAACGGTCCGTCGATGAGCGATCTGGTACTGAGCGATCTGTTAATGAGCGTTAACCTGTTGCCATCAGGTTAACGACCACTAACGCCGCTGTCTAGAATCAATTTCATGAGCACGCATGCCCCCGCCCCGACCCGACGCGAGCAGATCCTCAGGGAGGCGGCCCGGCTCTTCGCCGAGCGCGGTTTCCACGGCGTGGGTGTGGACGAGATAGGTGCGGCGGTGGGCATCAGCGGCCCCGGTCTCTACCGCCACTTCGCGGGCAAGGACGCGATGCTCGCCGAGCTGCTGGTCGGGATCAGCGGCCGGCTGCTGACCGGCGGCAAGCGGCGCGCCGCGGAGGCGACGGCCGCCGGCGACGGTCCGGCGGCCGTGCTGGACTCGCTGATCGAGGGGCACATCGACTTCGCGCTGGACGACCGCCCGCTGATCACGCTGCACGACCGCGAGCTGGACCGGCTGCGGGACAGTGACCGCAAGCTGGTGCGCCAGCTCCAGCGGCAGTACGTCGAGCTGTGGGTCGAGGTCGTGCGCCAGGTCTATCCGGCGCTGGCCGAGGCCGAGGCGCGCGCCGCCGTGCACGCCGTCTTCGGGCTGCTCAACTCCACACCGCACCTGGGGCGCCCCGGCGCCCTCCCCGGTCGCGGCGCCACCGCGGACCTGCTGCACCGGCTGGCGCTGGGCGCCTTCGCGGCCGCGGCGGGCGTCGGGCCCGGGGCGGACGGATCTGGACAGCGCTACTGACCGCCCGGTAACTTTCGGTGGCGTAACTGAGCAAGCGCTTAGAGGCGTGCTGGGGCCGGCCCAGCCGGGGAGGCTGTTCCAGCCGAGGAGGCTGTTGATGCGTCGGACGGTGTTCAACGAGGACCACGAGGCGTTCCGCGAGACCATACGTGAGTTCATCGCCGCCGAGGTCGTGCCCCGGTACGACCAGTGGCGGGAGGCCGGCCAGGTGCCCCGCGACTTCTACAAGAAGCTGGGTGAGCTGGGCGTCTTCGGCATCGAGGTGCCCGAGGAGTACGGCGGCGCAGGCCAGACCAGCTTCAAGTTCCACGCGGTGATCGCCGAGGAGGTCGCGCGGGCCGGCGTGACCTTCGGCGGCAGCGGGGTGCACACCGCGCTCTGCCTGCCGTACCTGCTCGCCTACGCCACCGAGGAGCAGAAGCGGCGCTGGCTGCCGCCGTTCGTCTCCGGCGACATGATGACGGCGATCGCCATGACCGAGCCCGGCACCGGCTCCGACCTGGCGGGCATGCGCACCACCGCCAAGCTCTCCGCGGACGGCCGCCACTACGTCCTCAACGGCGCCAAGACCTTCATCACCGGCGGCGTCCACGCCGACCGCGTCCTGGTCTGCGCCCGCACCGCCCCTCCCACCCCCGAGGACCGGCGCGGCGGCATCTCCATCCTGGTCGTCGACACCACCAGCGAGGGGTACGCCGTCGGCCGCAAGCTGGAGAAGCTGGGCCTGCACACCTCCGACACCGCCGAACTGTCCTTCACCGACGTGCGGGTGCCGGTCGAGGACCTGCTGGGCGAGGAGGGCCGGGCGTTCGAGTACCTCACCCACAACCTGCCGCAGGAGCGGCTCGGCATCGCCTTCGGCGCGTACGCCCAGGCCGCCGCGGCCGTGGAGTTCGCCAAGGAGTACGTGCGCGACCGCACCGTCTTCGGGCAGCCCGTGGCGTCCTTCCAGAACACCAAGTTCGTGCTGGCCGACTGCAAGGCCGAGGTGGACGCGATGCAGGCGGTCGTCGACCGGGCGCTGGACGCCCACGACGCCGGGGAGCTGACCGCCGCCGACGCCGCCTCGGCGAAGCTGTTCACCACCGAACGCGCCGCCGCCGTCATCGACAAGTGCCTCCAACTGCACGGCGGCTACGGCTACATGATGGAGTACCCCATCGCCCGGCTCTACGCGGACACCCGCGTCAGCCGCATCTACGGCGGAACCAGCGAGGTCATGCGCTCCATCATCGCCAAGTCCATGGGCCTGTGACGGGCCCACCACGCCCGACGAACGACGCACCGGTCCCACCCACCACGCCTGACCTGCCCGCCCCGCCCGCCGGAGCCGACGCGCTCCACGGGCACGCCGCGGGCGCTCCCCAGGCACTCCGACGCACTCCGGATGAACGAAGCGCCCAGATGAACGAAGCACTCCAGGATCTGCTCGACCTGCTCGACCTGGAACAGGTCGAGCGGGACATCTTCCGCGGCACCAGCCGCCCCTCCCTGGTGGAGCGGGTCTTCGGCGGCCAGGTCGCGGCCCAAGCGCTGGTCGCCGCGGGCCGCACCGTCCCCGAGGACCGCACGCCGCACTCGCTGCACTCGTACTTCCTGCGCCCCGGCGACCCCGGCGCGCCGATCGTCTACACGGTCGACCGCATCCGCGACGGCTACTCCTTCACCACCCGCCGGGTGGTGGCCGTGCAGCACGGCAAGGCGATCTTCCACCTCTCGGCCTCCTTCCAGCGCGCCGAGGAGGGGCTGGAGCACCAGGAGCCGATGCCGGCCGCCCCGGACCCGCTGACGCTGCCCACCGCCGAGGAACTGCTGCCGCGGTACGCGCACCTCTTCGGCGACCCGGTGGTCAGCCGGCGCATGCTGGAGGCGCGGGCCGCCGTCGACGTGCGCTACGTGGACGCCCCGCCGTACGGCACCATCGGCGAACCGCGCGAGCCGAGGTCGCAGGTGTGGTTCCGCACCAACGGCAAACTGGACGGCGAACAGGACCGTCCACTGCTGCACATCTGTCTGGCCACCTATGTCTCGGACATGACCCTGCTGGACTCGGTGCTGCTCGCGCACGGTCGCGGCGGCTGGGCCGTCGGCGACGTGGTCGGCGCCAGCCTGGACCACGCCATGTGGTTCCACCGCCCCTTCCGCGCGGACGAGTGGCTCCTCTACGACCAGGAGAGCCCGACCACGGCGGGCGGGCGGGGACTGGCCAAGGGCCGCATCTTCACCGCGGACGGCCAGCTCGCCGTGTCGGTGATCCAAGAGGGGCTGGTGCGGGTCCCGCGCGGGCGGGACTGAACCGGGGTCCGGCGGCGTGGTGGCCCGGTGGCCCGGTGGCCCGGCGGCCCGGTGGACTGGCGGCGGGATGACCCGGCGGCCGGGCGCCGCGGTGGCCTGCGGCGCGGTGATCTGGCAGCTCGGCGGGCCCGGCGCCACGGTGGACCGCGGCCCGGTGGTCTGGCGGCGCGGTGGTCTGGCGGCCGGACCCGCCCCGAGGCCGTAGGGCTGGAGAGCGGGACCGCCGGGTGGCCGGCCGGAGCCATGGGGCGGCCGCGCCCTGCGCCGCGGTGGGATGGCGGGGCGCGCCGTGGGGCAGCGGGTGGTGCCGGCGCGCGGTCGCGCTCGGGCACCGGAGATCGCATGGGCCGGTGCCCGCCCCGCGGGGCGCTGGCGCGGCCCTCGGTCCGTAGGCGTCAGTAGGTGTCAGTAGGCCGGGGAGAGGCCCGCGGCGTCCAGCAGATAGGCGGTCATCGGGTCGTAGAAGCGCGGGTTGACGACGTGGTCGTCGAGCGGGACCACCACGGCCAGGGTGCCCTCCGCCTCGCCGATGAACAGCGCCGGGTCGTTGCAGTCCGCGTACCCGACCGCGTCGATGCCGCGCTGCCCCGCGCACCCCGCCCAACCGTGGTCGGCCACCACCAGGTCCGGCAGCGGCCGCCCCTCGCGCGCCAGCCCGTCCAGGATCGCCGCCATGGGTGCGGGGGAGTGGGTGTGCCACAGCGTCGCGCCCCGCTCCAGCACCGCGACGTCGGCGAACTGGAAGACGAACCCCTCGTCGGCCTGGAGCCCGCCGGGGATCTCCATGATCTCGCAGCCCGCGGCCCGCAGCGCGGCGGCGGTCGCGCGGTGCACGTCCAGCAGTCCGCCCGGGTGACCGGTGGCGAACAGCACCCGCTCGCCCGCCTCGGCCGCCTTGCGCAGCACCGCCGCCATCCGGTCCAGGGCGCCGACGGTCAGCTCCGGGTCGATGGTGTCCTGGCCCACCCGGTGCTCCGGGTCGTCGATCACCCCGCACCGCTCCGCCATGACCGCGAGGACGTCCTGCTCGTCCGTCCAGCGGTCGCCCAGCTCCAGACCCAGCCAGTAGTGGCGGTCGCCGTTGGCGAGGCTGCGGTAGTGGGACAGGTTGTTGCCGCGCGGAGTGGCGACGTTGCCGGCGACGCGGGTGGCCACCAGGTGGTCGATCAGTTCGGCGCGGCTGGGCACGGAGCTGGCTATTCGGGGGTACGGGGGTCGTCCCCCGGAAGAAGGCAGCGGCATGCCGCCTATTGTCCTCCTTGGAGCTTGCACATGGACGTGGTGTCCAAATAGCCGGGCTTGGCCCTCGGGAACGTACATGTGCGGAATCCGCGGCGCTGCCTACTCTCGAATCACAGCCCCCGAAACCCCACCGCCGAGAGGCAGTAGTCGCATGTCCACCACCGCTCGCCAGCCCGGCCCCGTCGGCCCGGTCGACTCCTCTCGCATTCCGCGCTACGCGGGGCCCGCGACCTTCGCCCGGCTGCCGCGCATCGACGAGGTCGGCGGCACCGCCGACGTCGCCGTGGTCGGCGTGCCGTTCGACACCGGCGTCTCCTACCGGCCCGGCGCCCGCTTCGGCGGCAACGCCATCCGTGAGGCGTCGCGCCTGCTGCGCCCCTACAACCCGGCCCAGGACGCGTCCCCCTTCGCGCTGGCGCAGGTCGCCGACGCCGGTGACATCGCCGCGAACCCGTTCAACATCAACGAGGCCGTGGAGACCATCGAGGGCGCCACCGACGAGCTGCTGTCGTCCGGTGCCCGACTGATGACGCTGGGCGGCGACCACACCATCGCGCTGCCGATCCTGCGTTCCGTGGCCCGTAAGCACGGTCCGGTCGCGCTGCTGCACTTCGACGCGCACCTGGACACCTGGGACACCTACTTCGGCGCCGAGTACACCCACGGCACCCCGTTCCGGCGCGCGGTCGAGGAGGGCATCCTCGACACCTCCGCGCTCTCCCACGTCGGCACCCGCGGCCCGCTCTACGGCAAGCAGGACCTGGACGACGACGAGAAGATGGGCTTCGGCATCGTCACCTCGGCCGACGTGATGCGGCGCGGCGTGGACGAGGTGGCCGACCAGCTGCGGCAGCGCATCGGCGACCGGCCGCTGTACATCTCCATCGACATCGACGTGCTCGACCCGGCGCACGCGCCCGGCACCGGCACCCCGGAGGCGGGCGGTCTGACCTCCCGCGAGCTGCTGGAGATCCTGCGCGGCCTGTCCTCCTGCAACCTGGTCTCGGCCGACGTGGTCGAGGTCGCCCCGGCGTACGACCACGCCGAGATCACCTCCGTCGCCGCGTCCCACACGGCGTACGAGCTGACCACGATCATGTCGCGGCAGATCGCCGCCGCGCGGGAGGCGTGACGCCCCGCGCGGTGCGCTGACAGCGCGGCGCGCCGAGTGAGGAGGCGCGCTGACAGGAGGCGCGGCGGTGGCCCTTTTGGGTCACCGCCGCGCCTCGCGCCTTTTCCGGTCCCCGGTCACCCGGTTCGGCCGGACTCTTGGACGGACCGTCTGATCTCTGTACAGTTGATCCAGTGAGCACCGTGGGAGCATCAGTGAACGCGGAGGCGGACGCCGTCATCGCGGCGCTGCGACCGGTCGCGGAGGGGCTCGCCGCCACCTTCGGCCGGTCCTGCGAGGTCGTGGTGCACGACTTCCGCACGCCGGAGAACTCGGTGGTCGTCATCGCGGGCGACCTCACGGGGCGCGCTGTCGGCGGCTCCATGAGCGCCATCGGGATGGACCTGCTGCGGCAGGGCGACGCGGCCCCCGACCGGCTCAACTACGTCACCAGGACCCCGGCCGGCCGGATGCTGAAGTCCTCCACGGTCGTGCTGCGCACCAGCGACGGCACGGCCTTCGGGGCCTTCTGCGTCAACCTCGACATCACCGCGCTGACCCAGGTCCACGAGCTGGTCGGCGACCTGGTGGGCGTGGTTCCCGGCGCGGCGGGGCAGCGGGCCACGGGGGTCGCCGCCGTGGTGCCGACGACCACTTTCAGCAACGAGGTGGACGACGTCGTCGACGCCGCGGTGGACGGTCTCCAGCTCGCGCACGGCAAGCAGTGGGCCCAGCTGGACCGGGCCGAGCGGGCGGAGCTGTTCGCCCGGCTGGACGCGACGGGCGTCTTCGCGGTGCGCCGGGCGGTGCCCCGGGTGGCCGCCCGACTGGGCATCTCACGGGCCTCGGCCTACGCGTACCTGTCCGACGCGCGGAAGCGCGCGGCGGACAGGGGGCGCGCTCCAGGGACTTCAGCGAAAGGCGGTTCCGCATGACGCCCATTCAGCCGGCCACGCCGTCGGGGGCCCGGTCGGCCACGGGGGAGCGCGCCGCGCCGGTCACGCTCGACGACGTCCGCGCGGCCGCGGCCAGGATCGCGGGGGTCGCGCACCGCACCCCGGTGCTGACGTCCCGGACGCTGAACCGGCGGGTCGGCGCGCAGGTGTTCCTCAAGTGTGAGAACTTCCAGCGGGTCGGGGCGTTCAAGTTCCGAGGCGCCTACAACACGATCGCCCAGCTGTCCGCGGAGCGGCTCCGGCGCGGCGTCGCCGCCTACTCATCCGGTAACCACGCGCAGGCGGTGGCCCTGGCCGCCCGGCTCCTCGGCGCCCCCGCCGTGATCCTGATGCCCGAGGACGCGCCGGAGTCCAAGCGCGCCGCGACCCTCGGCTACGGCGCGGAGGTGGTGACGTACGACCGCTACACCGGCGACCGGGAGGCGATCGGCCGCAAGCTGGCGGAGGACCGCGGGCTCACACTGGTCCCGCCGTACGAGCATCCGCAGATCATCGCCGGCCAGGGCACGGTGGGCCTGGAGCTGCTCGAGGAGGTCGGCTCCCTGAACGCACTGGTGGCCCCGGTCGGCGGGGGTGGCCTGATGGCGGGCTGCGCCACCGCCGTACGGGGCATCGACCCCGCCGTCCGCACGATCGGTGTGGAACCGGAGGCGGGCGACGACTACAAGCGCTCGCTGGAGGCTGGGCACCGGGTGCGCGTTCCGGTGCCGCACACCATCGCCGACGGCCAGGCCCTGGAGACCCCGGGCGAGCTGACCTTCTCCATCAACCGGCGGCTGCTGGACGAGGTGGTGCTCGTGAGCGACGACGAGATCCGCGAGGCCATGGCCTTCGCCTTCACCCATCTGAAGATCGTCGTCGAGCCGAGCGGCGCCACGGGCCTCGCCGCCCTCCTCGCGGGGCGGGTCGCGTCGGTCCCCGAGCGGGTGGGGGTCGTGATCTCCGGCGGAAACGTGGATCCGGGGCGCTTCGCCTCGCTGGTCGGGGCGGGCTGACGAGACCCGGTGGCCGCCCGCGCGGGAGCGCGTGTGGGCGGCCGCCCTAGGGGAGCGTGAGGACGCGCGGGCCGTCGTCGGTGATGGCGACGGTGTGTTCGCTGTGGGCGGCGCGGCCGCGGTCGGCGGTGCGGAGGGTCCAGCCGTCGGGGTCGGTGAGGTAGGCGTCGGAGCCGCCGGCGAGGAACATGGGCTCGATCGCGATCACCATGCCGTGGCGGAGGGGGAGGCCCCGGCCCGGTCGGCCCTCGTTGGGGACCGGGGGGTCCTCGTGCATGCGTCGGCCGATCCCGTGGCCCCCGAAGTCGGCGGGGATGCCGTAACCGGCGGCGCGGCCCACGCTGCCGATGGCGTGTCCGATGTCCCCCATCCGGGCCCCGACCACGGCCGCCGCGATGCCGGCCTCCAGGGCACGCCGGGTGGTCTCGACGAGTCGCTGGTCGTCGGGGCGCGGGGTGCCGACCGTGAAGCTCACCGCCGCGTCGCCGGCCCAGCCGTCCAGCATCGCCCCGCAGTCCACGCTGAGCAGATCGCCGTCGCGCAGCCGGTAGCCGTCGGGGATGCCGTGCACGATCGCGTCGTTGACGGAGGCGCAGATCACGGCGGGGAAGGGGGTGGGGGCGAAGTGCGGCCGGTAGCCGAGGAACGGGGAGCTCGCCCCCGCCGCGCGGAGCACCTCGCGGGCCGTCTCGTCCAGCTCCCGCAGGGACACGCCGACGGCGGCCACCCCGCGCACCGCCTCCAGCGCCTTGGCCACCACCCGGCCGGCCTCGCGCATGGCCTCCAGCGCCGCGTCGGTCTTGATCTCCACCATGGCCAGCCGTCCCTTCGCTCATGGGAGACCCGATGTCGACGGGGGGTGCCGACGGGGTGGGTCCCAATTCTTATACCGGTATTAGTATCACGGTCATGGTGCGCACCCCTCTCACCGCCCTCGAACGCGAACGCGGCCGTTGTCTCGGCGCCCTGCTGCGGCAGGCGCGCGGCGAGCGCAGCATGGCCGAGGTCGCCGCGCGGGCGGGCATCTCCGCCGAGACCCTCCGGAAGATCGAAACCGGCCGGGCGCCGACCCCCGCCTTCTTCACCGTCGTGGCGCTGGCCTCCGCGCTGGGGCTGGGGTTGGACGATCTGTCGACGCGGTGTGCGGAGGCCGCCGACGAGGCCGCCGCCGCCGCGGAGGACAGCGCGGCCGCCTGACCGACGCCGCCCGTTTCCGAACCGTGCGCCGCGCGGCCATACGGTGTACGGGCGGTGCGGTCTAGAGTCTCCTGGCACCGGGGGCGCCAGCCCAAGCACTGGTGTGCCCGCGTGGGCGCCGGTGTGCCCCCGGGCGCCGGGGTGCCCTCAGGCACTCGCGTGCCTCAGGCACTCGCGTGCGCCGCGCCGGCGTCGCCCTCGGCGCCCGGCCGTGCCTGGTGCGGGCGCCGTCGGTGTCACCGCGCCGTCGGTGTCACCGGCCGAGCCGAACCAGGAGGACACTGTGCGAAGCCGCCGTACCCGCCGCACCCGTCACGCCCAGGCCCTCACCCGCACCCTGACGACCCTCGCGCGTCCGCGCGCCTCCCTCGCCGCCACCGCCGCGATGCTGGTCGCGGCCGCCTGCCTGGCCGCCCCCGACGGCGCAGCGCGGGCGCAGGGCCACGCGCCGCAGGCCCAGGCACAGGGCCGTACGTCGGAGTGGGCGCGGAGCCGTACGTCGGAGTGGGCGCAGGGCCACGCGTCGGAGTGGGGGCAGGGGCCCGGCCCCAGCCGGGCCTGCTCGCCTCGGGTCTCCATCGAGGGCTTCTCCGACGCCCTCGACAAGGGCGACCACGACGGCGTCTTCACGGGGAATCTCTCGGCGCTCGCCGTCGACCGGGACGGCACGCTGGCCGCGCTCTCCGACCGCTCCGTGCTGTTCGGCCTCACCCTGCGGGACGGCGTGCCGCGCACCACGGGCGCGGTCCGGCTCGCCGACGAGCAGGGGGCGGCGCTGGACGCGGAGGGCCTGGCCGTCGAGCGTTCCGGCGCCCGGCTGGTCGCCGCCGAGGGCGAGCCGGCCGTCCGCCGCTACGACCGCGACGGCACGCTGCGCGGCCGGCTGCCCGTGCCCGCGGCGCTGCGCGTCGCCCCGGCCGGGCGGGCCAGGTCCAACCAGACCTTCGAGGGGCTCACCCTCCGCCCCGGCGGCGCCACCCTGATCGCCGCCATGGAGGGGCAGCTGTCGGGTGACGGGGCCGACGCCGAGGGGCGGCCGCTGCTGCGGCTGCAGACCTGGCAGCGAGAGCGGTGGCACCGGGACGACTTCCGTCTCGGGGCGCAGTGGGGCTACCCCGTCGACGCGGGGCTCGGCGTCTCGGAGATCGCCGCCGCACCCGGCGGCCGGCTGCTCGTCCTGGAGCGCGGCTTCACGGCGGGGGTCGGCAACACCGTCCGGCTGTACCTCGCCGATCCGCGCCGCGCCGGCGACGTCGGCGGCGTCGAGAACCTGACCGCCTCCTCCGGAGCCCGTTTCGTCCGCAAGAGCCTCCTCGCCGACCTGGTCGACTGCCCCTCGCTCGGCGCCTCGGCCAAGCAGCCGCAGCCCAACCCGCTGCTCGACAACATCGAGGGGATGGCCGTCCTCGGGCCGGCGCGGGGCGGCCGGCTGCGGGTGCTGCTGGTCAGCGACGACAACGAGAGCGCCCGGCAGACGACGCGGTTCTACTCACTCACCGTCGCCGCCCGCCCCTGACCGGACCCGCCCCTGACCCGATCGGCCCTTGACCCGACCCGCCCCTGATCGGATCCGGAGCCGGGTCGATCGGCCTGGGCCCGAATCCCCGAGTCCGCTTCCGGCTGGGCGACGCTCGGTGACGATCCCCGACGATTTCTTTGTTGCGTAAGGATGAAATCCGCACGCCTGTGCGTTGCAGCCTTCCGGTAGGACGGAAAGATCCGGGAGGTCGTGGGTGTCAGGCACAGGACAGGGCTGGGTGCGACGGCTGACCCGGTACTGCTGGCGGTACCGGCGCAATGTGCTGCTGTCTCTCGGCGCCTCGCTCGCCGGAATGGCCGTGCTGGCCCTCGTGCCGCTCATTCCGCGACTGATCATCGACGATGTCGTCGTCAGTCAGGAGCGCCCGCTGGGCCCCTGGGCCGCGCTGCTGATCGTCGCCGCGGTCGTCGTCTACGCCCTGACCTATCTGCGGCGCTACTACGGCGGGCGGCTCGCCCTCGACGTCCAGCACGATCTGCGCACCGAGATGTTCGAGGCGATCACCCGGCTGGACGGCAGGCGGCAGGACGAGCTGTCCACCGGCCAGGTCGTCAGCCGCGGCACCAGCGACCTCCAGCTCATCCAGGGCCTGCTCTTCATGGTGCCGATGATGATCGGCAACGTGCTGCTGTTCGTCATCTCGCTGGTCGTGATGGCGATCCTCTCGCCGCTGCTCACCGTCGTGGTGCTGGCCGTGGCCCCCGCCCTGTGGATCATCGCCGCGCGCAGCCGCACCCGGCTCTTCCCCGCCACCTGGTACGCGCAGAGCCAGGCCGGCGCGGTCGCGGGCGTCGTCGACGGCGCCGTCACCGGCGTGCGCGTCGTCAAGGGCTTCGGACAGGAGCACCAGGAGACCGGCAAGCTGCGCGAGGCCGGCCGCCGGCTGTTCGCCGCGCGGCTGCGCACCGTGCGGCTCAACGCCCGCTACACCCCCGCGCTCCAGGCCGTGCCCGCGCTGGGCCAGGTCGCCATGCTGGCGGTCGGCGGCTGGATGGCCACCCGCGGGCAGGTCACCCTCGGCACCTTCGTCGCCTTCTCGACCTACCTCGCGCAGCTCGTCGGCCCGGTGCGGATGCTCACCATGATGCTGACCATGGGCCAGCAGGCCCGGGCCGGCGTCGAGCGCGTCTTCGAGCTCATCGAGACCGAGCCGGCCATCGAGGAGCGGCCCGACGCCCGGGAGCTGCCGGCCGACGCCCCCGCCACCGTCGAGTTCGACCACGTCACCTTCGGCTACGCCGGCGCCCGGCGCCCGGTCCTCGACGACGTCTCGCTGCGCATCGAACCGGGCGAGGTGCTGGCCGTCGTCGGCGCCTCCGGAAGCGGCAAGTCGACCCTCTCGATGCTGCTTCCGCGCTTCTACGACGTCTCCAGCGGGGCGGTGCGGATCGGCGGTCAGGACGTGCGCGACCTGACGTACGCCTCGCTCCGCGGCGCCATCGGGCTCGTCCCCGAGAGCAGCTTCCTGTTCTCCGACACCGTGCGGGCGAACCTCGCGTACGGCGCCCCGGACGCCACCGACGAGCAGATCCGGGCCGCCGCGCGCGCGGCGCAGGCCGATGCCTTCATCAGCGAGCTGCCCGACGGCTATGACACGGAGGTGGGCGAGCAGGGCCTCACCCTCTCCGGTGGCCAGCGGCAGCGCGTCGCCCTGGCCCGCGCGATCCTCACCGACCCCCGGCTGCTCGTCCTGGACGACGCCACCTCGGCGGTGGACGCGCGCGTCGAGCACGAGATCCACGAGGCGCTGCGCGGGGTGATGGCCGGCCGCACCACGCTGCTCATCGCCCACCGCCTCTCCACCCTCGCCCTCGCCGACCGCGTCGCCGTCCTCGACGCCGGCCGCGTGGTCGACGTGGGCACCCACGACGAGCTGCGCGAGCGGTGCGAGCTCTACCGCCGGCTGCTGACCGACCCCGACGAGCTCAGCGGGATCGAACGGGACCCGGCCGGGGCCGCGCCCGACCGGGGTGGGGACCTCGCCTTGCGTGCCGGAGCGGCCGACGCGGGTCGCGCCCCCGACGCGGGGAGCGCCGGTGTGCGGACGTCCGCCGTCCAGGGCGGCGGACGTCCCGCGGGCCCGGCCGGCGCGGCGCCCGCGGCCGTCGGACGTGACGCGTCCGTGAGTGCCGCGCCGGAGGACGGCTCGGCAGGCGAGCCGGACGGATCCGCACCGGCCGGAGCCGCGGGCGGCTCAGACGGTGAGGCGGCCGTCGCGGGGCTCGCCGAGCCGGAGATCCAGGGCGTGGACCTGGGGCTGGGCCGGGACACCGGCCGGGACGCCGGGCACCGGCTGGACCGGAGCCCCGCATCGGCGCGGCACCCGGCGACGAACGGCGCGACGGGCCAGGACTTCTACCGGGCGCTGGACCGCGAGCTCGACCTGGACGTCGACATCGAGGTCGAGGCGGAGATCGACAGCGAGCCGGTCAACGCCCGGCGCCGGGTCGTGGACGGGGTGACGCCCGAGCTCTGGAAGCGCCGTCAGGACGGTGCGGACGGCGCGGACACCGCGTCGGCCGGCACGGCCGGAGCCGCCGGTCCGTCCGCCGCGGCGACCGGCCGGCCCGGCGCCATGGCCGGCGCGCTCGCCGGGGCGCCCGCGACGCCCGAGCTGCTCGCCAAGGTCGCGGCGCTGCCGCCGGCCGCAGACACCCCCGACATCGACGAGGACCAGGCCGAGCGCCCGGAGGACTCCTACGGGCTGCGGCGGCTGCTGCGCGGCTTCGGGCTGCCGCTCGGCCTCGCCCTGGCCCTGGTCGCCGTGGACGCGCTGGCCGGTCTGCTGTTGCCCGTGCTGATCCGGCAGGGCATCGACGAGGGTGTGCAGCGTGCCGCGCTGGGCGCCGTGTGGGTGGCGTCCGGGCTCGCCCTGCTGGTGGTGCTCGGGCAGTGGGCCGCGCAGATCGGGGAGACCCGACTGACCGGGCGGACCGGCGAGCGGGTGCTCTACTCCCTGCGCGTCAAGATCTTCGCCCAGCTCCAGCGGCTGGGCCTGGACTACTACGAGCGCGAGCTGACCGGCAAGGTCATGACCCGCATGACCACCGATGTCGACGCGCTCTCGACCTTCCTCCAAACCGGCCTGGTCACCGCCGTCGTCAGCCTGCTGAGCTTCTTCGGCATCCTGGTCGCGCTGCTCGTCATCGACGTACAACTGGCGATGGTGGTCTTCGCGACGCTGCCCCCGCTGATCATCGGCACCGTCTTCTTCCGGCGGCAGAGCGTCAAGGCGTACGAGCTGGCGCGCGAGCGCATCAGCGGCGTCAACGCCGACCTCCAGGAGAGCGTCGCCGGGCTGCGGATCGTGCAGGCGTTCCGCCGCGAGGACAGCGGACGGCGGCGGTTCGCCGAGCGCAGCGACGACTACCGCCGGGCCCGGGTGCACGGCCAGTGGCTGATCTCGATCTACTTCCCCTTCGTCCAACTGCTGTCCTCCGTCGCCGCCGCGCTGGTGCTGATCGTCGGCGCCGGGCGGGTCGGCGACGGGACGCTCACCGCGGGCGCCCTGGTCGCGTACCTGCTCTACATCGACCTGTTCTTCGCCCCGGTGCAGCAGCTCTCCCAGGTCTTCGACGGCTACCAGCAGGCCACCGTGTCGCTGCGCCGCATCCAGGAGCTGCTGCGCGAGCCGACCAGCACCCCGGTCGCCGAGCGGCCGCGCGATGTGCGCTCGCTGCGCGGCGAGATCGCCTTCGAGGACGTGCACTTCCACTACGGCGCGGCCGCGGAGGCCGCCACGGCCCCGGTGAGCGGTCCGGCATCGGAAAGCGGCGCGGCGGCGGACGCCCGTAAGGCCGCCGACGCCGGCGGCGGGGTCGGCGCCCGCGCCGACGAGGCGGCGCTCACCGGCATCGACCTGCACATACCCGCTGGGCAGACCGTCGCCTTCGTCGGCCAGACCGGCGCCGGCAAGTCCACCCTCGTCAAGCTGGTCGCCCGGTTCTACGACCCCACCGCCGGCAGCGTCCGGGTGGACGGCGCGGACCTGCGCGAGCTCGACCTGACCCGCTACCGGCACCGGCTCGGCGTGGTCCCCCAGGAGTCCTACCTCTTCGCCGGGACCGTGCGCGACGCCATCGCCTACGGTCGTCCCGGCGCCACCGACGCCGAGGTCGAGGCGGCCGCGCGGGCGGTGGGCGCGCACGCCATGGTCGCCTCCCTGGAGGGCGGCTACCTCCACGAGGTCACCGAGCGCGGGCGCAACCTCTCCGCGGGCCAGCGGCAGTTGATCGCCCTGGCCCGTGCCGAGCTGGTCGACCCGGACGTGCTGCTGCTCGACGAGGCGACGGCGGCCCTGGACCTGGCGACCGAGGCGTTGGTCAACCAGGCCACCGACCGGCTCGCGGGCAAGCGCACCACGCTGGTGGTCGCCCATCGGCTCACCACGGCGGCCCGCGCCGACCGGGTGGTGGTGCTGCACCAGGGGCGGGTCGCCGAGGACGGCACCCATGACGAGCTGCTGGCGCTCGGCGGACGCTACGCCGAGCTGTGGCGCACCTTCACGGGTGAGGCCGGGCCGACGGCGGCCGACGTCGACGAGGGCACGGCGACGGCCACGCTGGCGCGTTGACCCTGGCGGGTGCGTGGTCGGCGGTCGTCCGCCGTTCTCGTTTCTCGTCGGGGGCTCGGGGGCTCGGGGGCTCGGGGGCTGGGGGTCGGTGAGGTGCCGCCGGTCTCCGCCGCGGAGGTTGCTCGCCGTCGGGGCGGGAGGGTTTCGCTACGCGCCGTAGTTGCCTTCGGCTACGGCGCGTAGCGGCCACCGGGCTCCGCGGCCGCTAGGGCTCCATGCCGCTCACCCGGGCTATCGCCTCCACCTCCCGGCGGTCCCGCTCCCGCTGCTCCGCCTCGGCCGCCACCCGCTGCTTGTGTCGCTGGAGGAACTCGGGGTCGTCCGCGCGGTCCTGGGGCACCAGGACCTTCATGCCCTTGGCGTGCGGGCTGTCCCCCAGGTCCACCACGACCCGCTCGTCCTGCGACGTCAACAGGCCGAAGAGCACCAGCAGTTCCGCCTGTAGTGCCGGCGTGAACAGCTCCTTCTCCTCCGGGCCCATGCCGAGCTCGTACGTCCCTCCCCGTACGGCGGGTGAGGTGCTCAGCTCCCGCAGCAGACGCATGAGCAGCTCCAACGCCCGTGGCTCGACCCGCTCCTGCAGTTCCGTCAGGTACTGCCTCAGCCGCTCGGCCCGTTCGCTCCGCTCGTGCCGTTCGTCTCGGTCCATGTAGGCAGCATGCGCCATCACGCGCCGCTACGAAAGAGGGCGAGCGACAACTCTCCGTATTCACAAGCGCGATGGACGGGGCTAGCGGGTCGGGTAGCGCCCCCGATAGGTTTCCCGGCGACCTCTGAGAAGGAAGGGGAGCGCGCATGCGCAAGGCGCTCAGATGGCTGCTGTCGCTCGTGGTGCTGATAGGCACCGCGGTCGTCGGCAGCGCGTCGTCCATGACGGCGGCCCACGCCGCCGAGCCGGACATCAAGGAACGCATCCTCGCGATACCGGGGATGAGCCTTATCGAGGAGAAGCCCTACGAGGGCTACCGCTTCTTCGTGCTCAACTACACGCAGCCGATCGACCACCGGCACCCGTCCAAGGGCACCTTCCAGCAGCGGCTGACCCTGCTGCACAAGGCCACGGACCGGCCGACGGTGTTCTTCACCTCCGGCTACAACGTCAACACCAACCCGCGCCGCAGCGAGCCCACGCAGATCGTCGACGGCAACCAGGTCTCGATGGAGTACCGCTTCTTCACTCCGTCCCGACCCCAGCCGGCCGACTGGTCCAAGCTCGACATCCAGCAGGCCGCCAAGGACCAGCACCGCATCTTCAAGGCGCTGAAGCCGATCTACGGCAAGAACTGGCTGGCCACCGGCGGCAGCAAGGGGGGCATGACGGCCACCTACTACCGTCGCTTCTTCCCGAACGACATGGACGGCACCGTCGCCTACGTCGCCCCCAACGACGTGCGCAACAAGGAGGACTCGGCCTACGACCGCTTCTTCCGCACCGTCGGCACCGCCGAGTGCCGCGCCAAGCTCAACGCGGTGCAGCGCGAGGCCCTGGTGCGGCGCGACGAGATCGTCGACCGCTACCAGAAGTGGGCGGCCGAGGAGAAGCAGACCTTCACCGTCGTGGGCAGCGCCGACAAGGCGTACGAGAACGTGGTGCTCGACCTGGTGTGGGCCTTCTGGCAGTACCACCTGCTGAAGGACTGCGACACGGTGCCGGCGGCGACCGCCTCCACCGATGACCTGTACACCTTCATCGATGACATCTCCGGCTTCTCCGCCTACACCGACCAGGGCCTGGCGAACTACACCCCGTACTACTACCAGGCGGGCACCGAGCTGGGCGCGCCCTCCTTCAAGACCCCGCACCTGAAGGGCCTGCTGCGCTACCCGGGCATCTACAACCCGCGCAACTACGTGCCCCGCGACATCCCGATGACCTTCAAGCCGTGGGCCATGCGGGACGTCGACCGCTGGGTGCGCCACCACAGCGAGCGGATGCTCTTCGTCAACGGCGCCAACGACCCGTGGGCGGCGGAGCCGTTCCGCGTAGGTCGCGGGTCCGAGGACAGCTACGTCTTCACCGTCCCCGGCGGCAACCACGGCTCCAACGTGGCCGGGCTGCCCGCCGCGCAGAAGGAGAAGGCCACCCAGGAGATCCTGGAGTGGGCGGGGGTCGCCCCGGCCGCCGTCCGTGAGGGCGACAAGCCGGCCAAGCGGCTGACCCCCTACGACCCGAAGCTCGACAAGCAGCTCGTCGAGCGCGAGCCGCTGCTGCGGCCGTAACGGTCGTTCAGCCCTCGGGGCCGTCCGAACCGCTCAGGGGACGGGATCGGACGGCGCACCCCACCGGCAGTTCGCCGTCCAGGTGCACATAGAGGGCGGTGCCCGGTGGGCAGTCAGCCCGCCGGGCCACCGCCGCCACCAGCCGGAACTCCGGCGGCCGGGCCCCCGAGCCGTCACAGGCCGTCTCCCGCACCTCGCCGCGCCGGGCGCCGTAGACGCAGTCGCCGACCACCGTGCGCGGCCCGCCGCCGGCGCCCGGGTCGCCCGGATGCGGCGGCTCCAACGCGCGCATGCAGGCGTAGCCCTCCGGCGCCGTGCCGTCGCCGTCCTCGTCCGCGTCCGGACGGGCGCCGGAGATGTGCAGCACGAAGTCGGTGCGCTCCGGACAGTGGGTTCCGGAGTCCGGCGTCCCCTCGTAGCGGGCCAACACCCGCGCGGTCGCCCGTTCACTGGTGCACGGCACCTCGGTGAAGGCCGTCCGCCGCTGAGCGCCGCACTCGCCCCGAGCCAGGAAGGTCGCGCCGTAGTCGGCGCTCCCCGTGGCCGCCGCCGGCGTCGTCCCATCGGCCCGCCCGTCCCCGTGGCAGCCGGTCAGCCCCATCGCCGTCCCGGCCAGCGCGAGCGCCAGCACGGCCGCGCGGGACCCGGCGCCGCGCCACGGCGAGCGTTCGCGTGTCCCGCCCTCCATTCCCACCCCCGGCCGCCAGCCTGGGCCGCGCGGGCGGGCGCACGCCAGGCGTACGGCGCGGAATCCGTCGGCCGCGGGGGGACGCGCGGGAGCACGCCGTACTCGCCGTACGCCGGGCGCGGGGCCGCCGCGCCGCGCCCGTACGACGGCCCCGTACGACGGCCCCGTACGACGGCCCCGTGCACCGCCTCGGTACGTCGTACCGACCCCTCAGTACGACAGTCCGTGGCCGATCGGGTAGAGCAGCCGGGACGGGTCGTCCGCGCGGGGCACCGCGACCGGCAGCCGGCCGCGCGGCCGGACGCGCCCGGCCAGCACCCGCGCGGCCGCCCGCAGTTCCACATCGGTCCAGGAGTAGGTGGCCAGCGAGGCCGCCAGGCCGTAGCCGGTCACCTGGGCGATGTCGTACGGGTTGCGCAGCGCGAGATGGACGACGGGGACGCCGGTCGCGGTGAGCGCCGCCACCAGGGTGCGCTGGCCGGAGCTCGGACCCACGTTGTACGTCGCCACGAGCACCGCGTCCCGGCCGCGCGCCCGCGCCACCGCCGCCGCGATCCGCTCCGGTGACGGGTCGGGCCGGGAGCCGGTCCCGGTGGACAACGCCTCGGCGGTGAATCCCAGTTCGGTCAGGGCCCGCGCGAGCACGGCGGTGGGCGGTCCGCCGGTGCCCGAGGGGGCGGCCGGGTCGACGCCGACGACCAGCAGCGAGCGGTGCCGGCGGGGCGAGAGCGGCAGCAGCCCGGCGTCGTCGGCGACCAGCGTCGTGGTCCGCCCGGCGATCCGGTCGGCGGCCCGGAGATGGGCCGGCACGCCCACCGTGCGGTCCACCGCGCGGTCGCTGGTGTACGGGTCGGCGAACAGTCCGCGGCGCGCCTTCAGCTCCAGGATCCGCAGGATCGAGGCGTCCAACCGCGCCTCGCTCAGCTCCCCGTCCCGCACCGCCTGGTGCACCCCGCGCCAGGCCGTGGGCAGGTCGGGCGGGTTCAGCAGCTGGTCGGCGCCGGCCTTCAGGGCGAGCACCGGCACCCTCGCGTCGCCGTACTTCTCGCGCACCCCCGCCATGCCGAGCGAGTCGGTCACCACCACGCCGTCGAAGCCGAGTTCGCCGCGGAGCACCCCGGTGAGGATCGGCCGGGAGAGCGTCGCCGGGTCGTCCACCGGGTCCAGCGCGGGGAACAGCAGATGCGCCGTCATGATCGCGTCGATGCCGGCCGCGATCGCCGCACGGAACGGCGGGGCGTCCAGCCGCTCCCACTCCGCCCGCGAATGGGTGATCAGCGGCAGCCCGACATGGCTGTCCACGGTGGTGTCGCCGTGCCCGGGGAAGTGCTTGGCGGTGGCCGCGACCCCGCTCCGCTGGTACCCCCTGACCTGGGCGGCGACCAGGCGGGCCACGGCCTGTGGGTCGGCGCCGAAGGAGCGCACGCCGATGACCGGGTTGGCCGGGTTGACGTTGACGTCCGCGACCGGCGCGTAGTCCTGTCGGATGCCCATGGCGGCCAGCTCGGCACCGGCGATGCGGGCGGCGGTGCGTACGTCCTCCGTGCTCCCGCCCGCGCCCAGCGCCATCGCGCCGGGGAAGAGGGTGGCCGGCGCGCCGACGCGGGCCACGATGCCGTGCTCCTGGTCGGTGGTGATCAGCAACGGCAGCGGGGTGGGCTGGGCCAGCCCGGCGCGCTGGATGCCGTTGGACAGGTCGGCGATCTGGTGCGGCTCACGGGTGTTGTGCGCCCAGGCGAAGTAGATGATCCCCCCGACGTGGTATGCCTCGACCAGCTCGGCGGCGTTGGCGACGCCCATCTCCTTGCGGTTCGCCTCGACGTCGACGGGGTCCGGCGCGGTCGCCGAGTGCCCGTACACCCGCATCACGAAGAGCTGGCCGACCTTCTCCTCCAGCGTCATCCGGGAGATCAGGGCCCGCAGCCGGGCCCGGTCGGGTCTGCCGGCCCCGACGACTTCCCCCGCCCGTTCGGCGGCCCCGGCGGCTCCGGTGGCGCAGGCGGCGGCCGTGGCGGCCGTGGCGGTGAGCAGCGTACGTCGGTGCACCTCGCGCCCCTTCCGTGGCAGGACATGGCGAAGAGTCGCCTCTTGGCACGGCATAGGCGCGGACGCGGGGCGGGTCAAGGGGGTGGGATGTGCCGCCGCCGGCACAGGTCCGCGAGGGGCGTGCCGGCGGCGGGGCACTGCCGGCCGCGGGCGGCGGAGAGGGAGGTCGGCGTTCGCAGCCAGCAGCGAGGCCGACACCGCACCGCGGAGGCTTCCCGGCAGCACGTTCCTTGGACGGGGGGCCTCGCGGAGCGGTTCCACCGGGCCGATGACCCCGGCCGGGTCGGGTGGTGTTTCCCGCCCACCCGCCCCCACCTGTGCGGGGACCGCCGTTACGTCGTGAGTGCGGCCGGAGTGATCGTGCGGGCTCGCTCGTAGAGGTCCCGGGCGGCATGGTTGCCCAGGTGCGGTCGGATGAGCTTGAACATGTTCTGCACACGCTGGTCCGCGCGCCCGGACTGGACCAACGGGTCGCTCGGTCATGGCGATGACCATGTCGACGTCTGGCATCCGGATGCGCTGCACCTGCCCCGTGTGAGCGGCCTCCATCCTGCCTACGACATCGGGCAAGTCGGGGACGTGAGGGCGACCGAGAAACGTCGTGAAGTCTTCCTCACGGAGGCCGAGTTCGCTCATGACATTCCAAATATCGTCAAGCGCCGATAAGAGTTCTTCATCCTCTTGGACCATGGTCTCGACTTCCAGGAAAGTTCCCGCGATCTCCGGCACTTCGACCAGCGTCGCGAGCAGGCCGCACCCGTGAGAGCTGATCTCACAGTTCCGGCATCGCTTCCGGAACGAGATCACCTGATCGAAACCGAGGCCGCGCAACAAGGCCTGAACGGTGCAGGGCGGGCGTAGTCGTGATCCACATGAATTGCCGAAGCTAACCGCCGCCGGAAACTACGCGGGCTCTCCACGGTCGGCCAGGAGCAGGGCGAGGGGCCCGGCCGGGAGGAGGAATCGGCGCTGGGAGGCGGCGTCGAGGGCGTCGGCCATGGGCCACCAGGACAGTTTGAATCCCTCCTCCGTCGGGGTCAGCTCCTGCGGTCCGAGCGTCAGCCCTTGGGCTTCGTAGAGGTGTACGCGGGCAGTCGATTCCAGGGTGATCGCGTACGCGCCCAGGTGCCGCCACCGAGTGGCGGTGATCCCGGCCTCTTCACGCAGTTCCCGTCGAGCGCACTCTTCGGGGGTCTCGCCGTCCTCGCGACGACCGCCGGGCAGGAACAGGTACTCGCCGCCATGGCGGGGGAAGTCGGCCGACAGCAGGGCCACCAATCCATCCGCGTCGCGGGCCACCACCACCGCCGCGTCGCGGGCCGGGCCGCGTGCGGGAACGTCGTCGCTCATGGCGCGCGAGCATAGCGGTGACCCTCAACGCACCCAGGCCGCGAACGGCACATTCATCACGACGGGATGCGCGATGCCCCGGCCGTGGTAGCCGTCGTCTCCGTAGGCGTCGCCGTGATCGGCGCACATGATGACCAGCCACCTTCGCTTCGCGGTCAGGGTGGTGACCAGGCGATCGAGGTGTTCGTCTGCGTATGCGAGCGCGGCCTTCTGGGAGGCGGTGGTGTCGGTGCTCTCCCCTATGTAGTGGCCATGGGGTACGTGGGTGGCCGAGACGTTGACAAACAGGAACAGACGCCGCCCGGCGTGCGTGTCGGCGACCTCCAGGGCCTGGTCCACCTGGTGCCGAGTGGAGTCCGGTTCCGGGGAGCAGAACTCCGGCCGCCAGTAGTCCTCGTCGAACATGTCGGGCAGCACGCCGCCGAGCGGAGTCTCGCGGGAGAAGTAGGTCACCCCTCCGATGCACACGGTGCGATACCCGTTGTGACCGAGCCCCGTGAGGAGGTTGGGGGCATCGAACACGAACGTCTGGAGATCGACTGCCTTGAACGCCGGGGGGCGGCATTCCCACAGGCGGGGTGGCTGGTTGGGCTGGGGGAGCTTGGGCAGGAACCCGGAGAAGTACGCCATGTGCGCGGGCAGCGTGAAGGAGCCGGGGGTCTGTCGCCGTTCCCAGCCACCTTCGGGCAGCAGCCCGGCCAGGTGCGGGGTCAGACCCTCGTCGTACGCGGCGCGGGCCACGTCGTACCGCAGAGCGTCCAAGGTGACGAACAAGATGCCCGCCCCGGAGCCGATGAGTTCAGCCGCGTTGATCACTTCCCCACTCCTTGCGGTGGGAACGGGTAAAGCTCAACGCGGCCCTTGGCGTCCGCGTTGACCGGGATGGGTACGCGGTCCTCAGCGATCAGGCGGCGGATCTTCGCCAGCCCCGCCTCCTCCGCGAGGGGGCAGCCCTGCGCGTCGTACACGGCGATGCGGACGGTCTCGCCCTCTTCGGTGGCAGTGGTGGTGACCATGACACCGGGCACCGACCCGAGATCGTTCGTGGCGGCCAGCAGAGCAGCCTCGTCGGCGGCACGGAGGTCCATCACCCGGCACGCGTAGTGCTCGGCGTTCATCGCACCCCGACACAGGCGTTCGTGAAATGACGTGCTGGTCGGGTGCCCGTCGTGGGCGACCGCAATACGGGCCGCCTTGGTCACGACGACCAGGCATGCGCCCACCCACCAGGCGACGCCCTCGTGGATCTCGCCGGGGAAGCGGCCCACCGCGCCGCCGTCACGGATCACGCCCTCAGCGTTGATCGGATTAAGCACGGCCGGCCTCCACGTGGTTGATGATCCAGTCAGCGAGTTCGTCCGGGGTCTTGCCGTCGGTGTTCAGGACGACGGCCGTGGGGTCCTCGTCTGCCACAGCCTCGAAGTTGTCCAGAAGCCGCGCAAGGCGACCGGGCACGGTGAACAGCTCGGCGTCGTCGGAGGTGAGATTGCTGTCCGCCGCCTTCGCGGTCATGCGGTCGCGTAGGACCTGTTCCGAAGACCGCAGGTAGAAGGTGTGATCCGGGGTCTCCAAGTAGGGCAGGAAGGGCCCTAGCAGCAGCCGGACCTCGTTCAGCGCGACACGGTGGACGGCGCTGTGGCAGGCGATCACCGAGGAGACGTACCGGTCGGCGACCACGGGGCTGATCGTGCGGGCCTGCCGAACGGAGTCGGCGGCATGCAGGACGCCGGAGAGGTAGAACGCGAACTGGGGCAGGGGCCGAAGCCGCCCGTTGGCCACCGGCGACCACCCGCTGTGCGGAGTGTGGAGGGTGTGCAGGCTGGAGGCACCGAGCCGCCGCCTCAGCAGTTCGGTGAGGGTGGACTTGCCGATGCCGGAGACCCCTTCCAGGACGTAGAACGGCTCCCGGCGGTCGGCGTACAGGATCGGCTCGTACGCGTGCGGCAGGCTCATAGCGTCCCTTCGGTGAATGAGGTGATGTGGCCGGCCACAGAAGCGGCGAGCCGGTCCGGGTCGCCCAGCAGGTCCTTGAGGTCCAGGCGCAGGTCTTCGCGCAACAGGCACGGCTGCAGGCCGCCGCCGTGGTCGACGCGCAGGGCCCAAAACCCTTCGACGCACTTGGTGCGCAGCGGGCAGGTGCCGCACTGGCCGACGTGGTGGCGACCGAGGTTGCGGTGGATGACGTCGACCTCGATGCCGTCGATGCGGAAGACGCGGCGGCCCTGGCCCACCCCGGCGATCTCGGTGTGTTCGTCGCTGGCCAGGGTCCGCAGGTATCCGACCGTCTCGTCCGCGGGTACGGCGGAGGCGGCCCGGCCCTCGTTGAAGTCGGTGCCGACCAGTTCGATGAATTGCACCGGCATCCGCCGCTGAAGCGCGAAGTCCAGGATCGGGCGGATCTCGTGCGCGTTGTCCTTGAGGAGGAGGCAGTTCAGTTCGACCCGCTCGAAGATCTCCCGTGCCGCCTCGATGCCGTCCAGTACAGCCGTGATCCCGATGCGCGTCCCGGCGATGGCCCGCAGTGACTCGTCGGAGAAGTAGTGAAGGGAGACCTTCACCTTGTCCAGCGGCGTCCGGGCCAGCCAGTGCTGGTGTGCCGGTACGCGGGTGCCGTTGGTGATCAGGGTGTAGGAGCCGTCTGGGCCGGGCGGCGGGAGCCGTTCCAGCACGGGCCGGGTCAGCGGGGAGACGAGTGGTTCACCGCCGGTGAAGTAGACCCGCTTCATCCCGGCCTTCATGAGGGCGGTGATGACCGTGACGTAGTGGCCGGGGCACAAAGCGCGCTCGCGTGGCCGCTGGGCGGAGTCGAGCCGCATGATCGGGGGCGGGACGTCGCCTTCGTTGTGGCAGAACCAGCACTGGATGTTGCACTTCGGGCCGAAGGAGACGCGTAACTGCCCACGGAGGGCGACAAAGTTGCCCAGGGCGGTCCAGTCGACCGCGGTCGGTGCGAGGGTGGGCGGGACTTCCACGGTGTGCCTCCCTGATGAGTGGCCGCCCGCCGCCGACGACGGGCTGACCGGCCGGTGTGTCGTGGGACATGTGCTGCTGCGGTCCGGGTGCCGGAACGCTCTAGGCGCTCTCGGGACCGGCCGGGGCGTCGGGTGCTGAAACCGGCGCCAGATGTCGAGCCCCGAGAAGTTCGGGCAGGTCGACCGCCTGGCCTCGCGGGGCCCATCCAGGCCCTGCGAGGCCGAGCACAGCGATCACGAGCAGGGCAGGCCCTCGGACCGGTCGCCCCGCTGAGCGGTGGTGCGGTGTCTGCCGGTCACGGTCGCAGCCTCCTCGGGGGTGTGATGGGCGGCAGCCCCTCCGGGGCAGAGCGCAGGACGAAACCCGGAGGGGCCGCCGCCTTCAGGAGCCGCAACCGGTGGGAGGAGCCACATCCCTGGTGATCCGGCGCGGCGCAGATCAGTCAACTCGCCCTGCTCCAGAGGAGGTAACCCCATGCGGGGGCCACCCATGGTGGGTACATTCCATGGGGGTACTGCCGCATCCGAACCGTCCCCTTGGGGGGAGGCATGGACTACCCACCGTCACCGGCCGCCCTGCCCGCACGGCTGCGGGCCGATCCACGCGTCACCAGCGCTCTTGCCCGTCGAGACATCGGGGCCATCTTCGGCATCGCGAAGGCTGAGGCGGGCATCAGCTACAACAGGCTCGCCGAAGCGTGCGGCATACGCGCCGAACGGGTAAGCCGGATGGCACGGGGCGACGGCATGGTCACCTCCTTGCCGGTCCTCGAAAGAGTCGCGGACGGCCTCCGGATTCCCGGAATTTGCTTAGGCTTGGCGGAAAGGCCGTGGGAGAAACCCGCCCACACTCCACCAGGTGATCATCACGAAGATGGAGACGACCCCATGAAGCGCCGCGACGTTCTGCGCGGCGCGCTCGCTGCCGGTCTGGCAGGTCCCGGGCTCGCCGCTTTAACGACCACCCGCCACGACACCGACGCCGCTCTGGCCGCCGACCACAGCTCCGCCGATCTCGGCTACTGGGAGCACGCCGCCGAGCGCTACAGCTACGGCTACCACGGGCAGGCCCCGGCCAAGGTCCTCTCCGACCTGGTCGCGGACTTCACCGACATGAAGCCGCTTCTGTCACAGCCGCAGACCGTCAAGAACCGCGCCACGCTGTGCCACGTGACCGGGCAGATGGCGGGAATGATCGCGATTGTTCTGCACGACCTCGGCCAGCACCGCGAGGCGCACGGCTGGTTCCACACAGCCGGGCGCGCAGCCGATGAAGCCGGCGACCTCCTCCTGCATGCCTGGGTCCTGGGGCGAGAGGCGATGGTGCCGCTCAATTACGGTGCCCCCCAGGCCGCCGCCCACCTTGCGGCGAAGGCCCGCCATTTCGCGGGCGACAAGCCGAGCGCCGCCGCCGCGCTGGCATCAGCGGTAGCCTCCCGCGCCTACGCCATCGGCGGCCACAAGGACAAGGCCCGTCACGCCGTGGCCGACGTGGAGGCGATGATGGAGCGCCTGACCCCGCAGCAACAGGCCGACACCTGGTTCGGGTACCCGGCGCAGAAGCACCACGTCCACATGAGCCAGGCCCTGACCCTGCTCGGGGAAACGTCGCGGGCCTATGCCACCCAGGAGCGGGCGCTGGAGCTGTCGCGCTCCCCGTCGTTGATGACGCGGGCGCTCATCGCCATAGACAAGGCGGCCTGCCGGGCTCACGACGGGGCACGGGACGAGGCGGCGCACATCGCCGCCCAGGCGTACGGGGCCCTCCCAGCCTCCTACCGATCCGGGCTCACCCGCACCCGCGCCATGGCCCTCTACGAGTCCCTGCCGAAGCAGACGGCGGGGCGCGACCAGCTCGCCAACGCGCTCGCCCTGCCAACCTGACCCCTGGCCGGTGTCGTGCGATGAGGTCGGCTGGGCATCACACCGAGCGAGCCCAGGACGGTGAAGTAGTCGTCGATGCTCCGTACGGCGCCGGCGACCGCGTGTGCCTGCTCGCGCAGCCACTCCCGCGTGGCCTTCTCCTGGCCCTGGCGTTCGGCCTTGGCGCGTTCGGCGCCGGTGGGGGTCTTGGGTGCACCCGACCCTGCCGCACGGTTTCCATCCTGCCCACGACGTCAGGCCAGTTGGGGATGGTGAGGGCGACCGAGAGGAGCCCCGCTCCCAGGACGCCGCGCCGGGACGGGTGCATGTCCTGGCTACCGAGGTCGATGATCCCTTTCATGGTGTTCGGGGAGGTGCTCCTTCGGTCACGGGGGCAGGCACACGCCGAGCCGCTACGGCGTCTGTGTAGAGCTCCAACGTGAAGTCTTCCTCACAGACGCCGAGTTCGCTCATGACAGACCGGATGTCGTCAAGCGCCGATGAGAGTTCTTCATCCTCTTGGACCATGGTCTCGACTTCCAGGAAAGTTCCCGCGATCTCCGGCACTTCGACCAGCGTGGCGAGTAGGCCGCGCCCGTGAGAGCTGAGCTTGTAGTTCCGGCATCGTTTCTGGAACGAGATCACCGGAACATAGCCGAGTCCGCGCAGCAGGGCGTGAACGGAATCCGGGTTGTCCACACCCGTTTCGTGCTCTGGCTTCGAGCCGGAGGTCGGGTCGATCCGGGCGCCCTTGTACGTGAGGACGGTTCGAGTTGAGTGGGGCCCACGGATTGTGCGGACCCTCAGTTCCTGGTCCTGCGCGCCGAGGCTTCCCGATGGGTCGTCGTAGTAGGTGTCCTGATAGACCTCCTCCCGCCCCTCTGCCATGCGTTCAAGCTGCTCCATGACGTCCTTCGGGGCGCGAACACGCGCCTTCAGCTCTGCTTCGATCAAGGCGTGATCCTCTGCTCGGATTGCACGGATCCCTGTTTCGCTCACGCGAGCGGTGCGCCGTCGCGGCTCCCGTGGCTCAGCCGCAGGGCCTCTCTCCTTCCGTGACGGAGGCGACAAACGCCGCCCAGACGGGTACGGGGAAGGCGAGGGTTGGGCCGTCGGGGTTCTTGCTGTCTCGCGTTGCCACCACCCCGTGAAGGAACGCGATCTCGACGCATTGGCCATTTCCACTGCTGTAGGAGCTCGTACGCCATCTCGCCTCTATAGGGCCCACCTCATGCATCCTTGACTGCCTCCGCTCACAGCATGTCGCCGATCAACTCGGTGATCAGGCTCAGCGTGCCATCCGGGCTGAGTGCCTGGGCACGCAGGTTGTCGAACATCACGCCGTACCGGCGTACGTCGATCTCGGCTTCGAGGAAGAGGTCGCCGGCCATGCTGTCCAGGTACACGATCTCGGGATCTTCCGCGTCGGCGAAGCCCATCAGGACGAACGAGCCGGGCATTCCCGCGTGCGCTCCCGCGCTGAACGGGATGGCCTGGAGCGTTACATGCGGTTCCTGTATGACCCGGGCCAGGTGTTCCAACTGTTCACGCATGACCTTGCGGCCGCCGACCAGGCGGCGCAGCGCGGCCTCGTCCGTGATCGCCCAGAGCCGTAGCGGGTCGTCCTTTGTGAGCACGTACTTTCGCTCGACGCGCGCCTGCACTCGTTGCTCTACCGCCTCGGCAGTGGCCATGGGCAACGTCCCTCTGATCACGGCTCGCGCGTAGTCCTCGGTCTGCAAGAGGCCGGGGACGAACAGGGACTCGTAGTTGCGGACTTCCCATGCTTCGCTCTCGAAGCTGATGTAGGCAGTGTATTCCTCGGGTAGTTCGCTGTGATACGGCCGTAGCCACCCTTGTTTGTTCGCACCCTGCAAGAGGGCCAGGACTTCGCCACGGTGCGGATCACGCACTTCGTAGAGGTCCAGCAACGCGACCAGCGTCCGGCGCTGGGGCCGGACGCGTGCCGTCTCGATGCGATACAGCGTCGCCTCGTTGATGCCCGTACGGTTCGTGACGTCTTCCCTGGTCAGCTCTGAGCCATTGCGGAGGCGTCGTAGCTCTGCCGCGAGGCGACGGAGGCGGACCGTGGGGATCTGGCGCTTCGGAGTCACCACAACCAACCCTTCATCTGCGCAAGACGACGGCCGATTCTGGCCGCTCATCAGCTCGCCCATCAAGCTGAGGCCGCATATGCAAGGTATGCATTCACATACCTTGCGAGCGACGGGCCTGTGGGTGCACCCTGGTCTCGGAAGTCGCTCCGTGTAGCAACTCGACTACAGCGGTGCGGCGTTGATGCGCACTGTTGTGCGTACGAAAGACCCCCGCGACGTTGCCGGACGTCCGGGGGCGCGGCCATCACCTGATGAGAGGTTGACGACGCCATGGACACTATCCGAACGATCTTCGAATCGCTGTTGGTGCGGTTACTGCCAGGACCTGGTCGGCACCGTGCCACCGGACCCCGACATGCCCTGCCGCGGCACGCGTACCGGCTGGCGGTGGCGGCCCGATGAGCGAGCAGACGCCACCGCCGGCGGGCGGCAAGGACCGCCCCAGTCTCGAAGAGCTCGGTCGGCGTGGGGACGATCTGGCCGAGCGGGTCCGTAGCCACCTGGGGCCCCGGGGTGCAGCCCGTCGTGCGACGTACCGGTTCCGGGAGTACACCATCGGCCTGGACCGCCGGCCGGAGGCCGAGCCGCACTCGTTCACCATGCAGTGCGCGGACTGCGGGGACCACAGCGCGCCGCACGACAGTGGTGAGGGCGGCACGGAATGGGCCGTGGCGCACCTGAAGGCCCACCCCGGACACCTCGCCTATCGGGAGATCATCACGCGTCCGTACCGGTTCGAGCCGGGGGTGTGGCGGTGAGCCTGCCGTCGTCGCGCTGGCGCATCGGGCCCGCGCCCGAGCGGCGTCCCAGCCGCACCGAAGAGGGCGACGTGACGATGTCGTTCCCGATCAGCCGTGCCGGGAAGCCCGTCGCCATCGCCCCGCTCACGCTCACGCCCGCCGAGGCGGAGCAGCTCCACGCGGCGCTCTGCTACGTCCTGGCCGGCCAGCGGCCGCCCGACGGGGGCGACGTGCCGGAGTGCCGGTCGGCGTACCCGCGGAACGGGCCCGTCGTTCGCTGGCCGTAGCCGCCCCGTTCAGCCCGCCCGCGGCTCCCAGTGCTCCCGTAGCAGTCGGACCGTTTCGGTGATGGCGGGGCGGCGGGCGGCGCCGGGGCGCCAGAGGGCGTACAGCCGGCGGATCGGGGTGGGGCGGAGCGGGATGGCGATGACGCCGTCCGGGAGCGGGCCGCGGCCGAGGGCGGGGACCAGGGCGACGCCCAGCCCGGCGGCGACCAGGGCGATCTGCGAGTGGTACTCGGCGACCTGGTAGGCCAGGTCGGGCTCGTGGCCGGTGGCGCGCAGGGTGCGGACCAGCCAGTCGTGGCAGACCGTTCCCGGTGGCTGGCAGATCCAGCGGAGGCCCACCAGCTCCTCCCGGCGCAGGGTTGTGCGGTCGGCCAGCGGGTGCCGCGCCGGGACCAGGACGTCCGAGGGGTCGTCGCCGATCACCGCCTGTCGGACGCCGTCGGGGGCCGGGCGGGGCGCGATGTCCCAGTCGTGGGCGACGGCCAGGTCGATCACCCCTCGGGCCACCAGGTCGGGGGAGAGGTGCGGGTCGACCTCGACCAGGCGGACGTCCAAGGACGCGTGGCGGTCCTTCAGCTCGGCGAGGACCGTCGGCAGCAGACCGCGCGCCGCCGTGGCGAAGGCGCCGATCACCAGGCGGCCCGCGGGCTGGCCGCGGCGCTCCTCCAGGGCGGTCTCCGCCCGCTCGACCAGGGCCAGCAGCTCCTCGGCCGTATCCGCCAGCTGGCGCGCCGCGTCGGTCAGAGCCACCCCGCGGCCCTGTCGCTCCAGCAGCGTCGTACGGGTCTCCCGCTCCAGCTTGGCGATCTGCTGGGAGACCGCCGAGGGCGTGTAGCCGAGCGCGATGGCGGCCGCGCTGACGGAGCCGTGGACGCCGACGGCGTGCAGCGCCCGCAACCGCGACAGGTCAAGCATCGGTCCCCCAGGTGACTTTGAAGCGTCGCTTCATCCAACCATGAAGGGATCCGCGCTGGTGCTTCACGGTCCGCAGCCGGGAAGCTCGAGGTCATGCGTCCCGCCCACATCGCCCTCGCGGTCGGCACCGCCGCCGTCTGGGGGCTGAACTTCGTCGTCATCGAGGTCGGCCTCGACCACTTCCCGCCGCTGCTCTTCTGCGCGCTGCGCTTCCTGGCGGCCGCCTTCCCCGCCGTCCTGCTCGTCGGGCCGCCCCCGGTCGGCTGGCGGTGGATCGTGGCGGTGGGACTGGCGCTCGGTGTGGCCAAGTTCGGCCTGCTCTTCATCGGCATGCACCAGGGCATGCCCGCCGGGCTGGCCTCCCTGGTCCTCCAGATCCAGGCGGTGTTCACCGTACTGATCGCCGCCGCCGTGCTCGGCGAACGCCCCGGCCGGACCCGACTGCTGGGCATGGCCGTCGCGGCCGCCGGCATCGTCGTGGCCGCCGTCGACGGGGGCACCTCCGGGCCCGTGCTCGGCTTCGCCCTCACCATCGCCGCCGCGCTGTGCTGGGGCGTCTCCAACGTGGTCACCCGCCGTGCCGCGCCGCCCGACGCGCTGCGCTTCATGGTCTGGGTGAGCCTGGTGCCGATCCTGCCGTTGCTGGCCCTCTCACTGCTGTTCGAGGGCTGGTCCGCGGACCGCGAGGCGCTCGCCTCCCTCGACTGGGGCGGCGCCGGCGCGATCCTCTACGTCGCCTGGGGCGCGACCGTGCTGGGCTTCGGAGCCTGGGGCTTCCTGCTGCGCACCTACGACGCCTCCGCGGTGGCCCCGTTCTCGCTGCTGGTGCCGGTCTTCGGGATGTCCTCCGCAGCGCTGCTGCTGGACGAGCGCGTCAGCCCGCTGCGCTGGCTGGCCGCCGCGTTGCTGGTCGCCGGGGTCGCGTTGACCACCCTGACCGGTGTCGGGGCCCGGCTCAGGGCGCGGCGCCCGGCAGCCGCCGGAGCCAC